>JAFZQN010000103.1 GCA_017620375.1 Lachnospiraceae bacterium | reverse complement strand
TTTTATGTATTTTTTTATGTATGTTATATTTATTTTTTATTCAGATTATATCCGATCACTGAACCGGTTATACCGCCAAGAATATGGGTGAACTGTGATATATTGTCTTCCACGAATATACCCTGGTATATCTGCTGACCGAGATAAAGAACCGCTACAAGTATGAATGTAAGGGGGATCTCCTTCTCCTTAAAGCTTGTAAACGAGGCAAGGAGTATAAAGGCAAATACCACACCGCTGGCTCCCATAAGAGCTGAATTGGGGAAGAGGATAAAGTGTGCCACACCGGTGATGAGTGCAGTTACCGCTATGGTCCATATCAGAGTCTTACCGCCGTACCGTTCTTCCAGCATGGGGCCGAGTATAAGTATGGTCATGAGGTTGCCGGTAAGGTGAGACACCGAAGCGTGACCGAATACATGACAGAAGAATCTGAAATATGTAAGCGGATGTGCTAAAGACGAACGGTATACGGAAAACAAAGCCGCATTTGTGTTATTGTGTGTAAGCTCGCCCAGTACGAATGCCACAACGCATATTGCGGTAAAGGTAAGTATTACGGGGGAGTTTAAAACTATCTTATATCTTGAGCTGCTTGAATTGCCCGATCTTGATGCTGCCATCTTTTTCCTCCTATATCATCATTTTTATTTTCTCGGGGAAGCATGAGAATGTTATGTGGGAGTTCTTACCGGCTATCTCGCCGTCGGTATGTATGGTCATGGGAGCCTCAGCATTAACTTCTATGGTCTTGGCTGTGATCTGCTCGATACCTTTGTAGTTTACATGCTTTCCCTTGATGATCTTTGTCATCAGATACATATGCTTAAGTCTCGATATATCGTGTGCCACACAAACTGTAAGCTTGCCGTCGAACGGGTTGGCAGCAGGAGCCATCGGCATACCGCCTCCCTCATAACGTGTGTTCATACATGCGGCAAAAAGGAGCTTGTTACACTTGATGGTACGCTTGCCGTCTATGGTGACCACAGCTTTGCATGCCTTCCTTGTAAATATGAGAGCAAATCCTATCATGTAATACACAAGCTTACCAAGTCCGAATCTGTTAAGGAATTTCTTTAACTTGGAATGTAATGCTTTTTCACATATGTCCGCGTCATAACCCATACCGGAGCTGACTGCAAATTTTCTTACTATATCCCCGTCTTCCGAGATGACCAGACCGTTATCTATACGTATACAGCGTCTGGGATGTATGGTGTTTTCCATAACGCTGGCCGGATCCTGAGGGATACCGAGTCCGCGTGCAAAGTCGTTGCTAGATCCCATGGGTATGATACCGAGTATGAAGCTGTCATATCCGAACAGTCCGTTTATGCCTTCGTTAACCGTACCATCGCCACCGGCTAATACTATCCTTTTCATCTCGGGATGCTCACTGCATATTCGGTTTGCTATCTTTTCCGCATTGTTCTGTATGGTGGTAAAGCTAACTTTATAATCTATCCCTGCGGATTTTAATCTTTCCTCAAGGTCATGCCAGAGATTTTTTGCTTTCCCTGTCTGGGAACCCGGATTTACGATAAAATAATACATGGCATTTCTCCTTTGACATCTTTCCAATGATTTTACCATAACAGGAGAAAAAAAGGAACTTAAATTTTTAAAAAGTGCGGGTTGATGATCATGCTTTTATTGCAAGTTCATGCCCGCACTTATAATCAGTGTAATAAATGTGTGTTGGTGTTAAAGTGAGTCAATAAAATTTTTGTGATATAATATTATAATTTGGTGCTTTTTTATTTCTTAAATGCCTCCTGTAAAAATATGATCGTTTCGCGGCAGGGGTATACGGGATTTGGTTCAAACGGGAAACAACCTGTTATCATCCCGTATTTTTCTTTTTCCTTCATCCGGGTCTGATCTCCGAGGTTTATAAAAAGTCTCCAGTTTGAAATATCCGTAGCTCCTGCGGCAAGTTCGTCTAGGAATCCATATTCGGCATTCAGCCAGGGCGCATCGTCAGCCACAGCTATCTTTATGTCACAAAGCTTTAAGGTGTTTTTGGCGTATTTAAAATCCCTGCCCAGGTCAAAGACCATACAGTCACAGTCAGGGTCGGACAGAAGTTCACTGTCTTTTACAAACGGTACGTATGTAACCCTGTGAAAAGTGAATTCTTTGTCAATCTCACTTCCTCCGAGATACCTGATAAGACGTGATATATCACTGTGACCGCTTTGTTCGTAGAGCCTCACCTTTAGTTTCGCTTCATCGCTTAAGAAGTTGCTTACGGCTACCGAGATGTGGGTCACTCCGCATCTGGGTCCCAAGCCGAAGATACCTATACGTTTTCCTGAAAATAATGCTTTTGTTTTCTTGTTTGTAAAAAAAATAGACATAAAAATTTACCGCATCATTCTATTATGATCCCGGCACAAACTGCTATTTCATGCAGTATAGCCTTCACTTCCGTGCTGCGTAAGCTTATCTCCGTACAAGCTACATAAGGGAATGCCAAGTATTTTTCACCGTCTAAAGCGCTTGCTAAAAAGCTGCTGACCTTTGTTACGGGATTGACAAGGAAGATCCGTTTTCCGCATCTGCGCGACAATGCCCTTACTCTTACGGCTTCTCCGGCTTCCCAGCACCGGTTGCCCAAGGTGATGCAGACTAAATCGGATGAATAAAAATCCTGTGGCATTTCTTTTGAAATACATCCGTAATCAAGGATAAGATCTTTGTCCTTCGGCGGATCGTTTTCATAGCTTTTACGTGACACAGTTTCAAGCCCGGCCAGCGCTTGATCTTCGCTCGTGAGCCCGGACAGGGAATACCATGCTCCGGAATCATTTGATTCCACATATGTACATTTGCGTCCTATGGATGTCAGATACTCCGAAAAAAGCAGAGATATGAGAGTGGTGCCGGTGTTTTCTGCTGCACCCGCAAATGCTATACGTATCGGTTTTATGGAAAAACTGCTCTGTCTTTTTTGTAATTCTTTAATGCGTGCTATCAATCCTTCTATACTGCCTATCCTGTGCCAGATGGTCTTTTCGGTACACTGACCGATCAGTTTTTGTACGGCTTTAGATGTTTTTGGTGATAAACTGCCGTTTATAAGCATGTACTCTAAGAGTTTTCCTATGGAATAAATGTCGGAGCTTTTTGAGATCTTCCCACCGTGCAGTTGTTCGGGTGATGCAAAAGATTTTGTTCCGAATACAGTCTTATCCCGGAAGCTTTTCGGATATGCACTTCCAAAATCGATCAAAAAACAGTCATTGTCCGAAATGATAATATTTTCGGGCTTGATATCAAGATAAAAGATCTCGTCCGGAAGGGAGTGTAGATAATTGATAATATTACTGATCTGGATAATGAAATGAAATATTTCTTTCTCCGAAAGAAGTCTTTTTTCGCACAGACTTCTTAAAGATTCGCCCGTTATGTACTGTTCGATGATATAAGTGTAATCATCGTCCTCCTCTAAGTCATATATTTCGGGGATAAACGGGTGTTTAAGATTTTTTAAAAGATGGGCTTCTTTTATCAGACGATCGTGATAAGGTGACGTCTTTTTTATGCCCTTGATGATGCGTTTCACATTGAGTGCTGTGTGCATCGCAAGCCATACCGTTGTATCATGGTGCTCACATATCTGTGAAACTATCCTGTATTTACCTGAACCGGCCGTCATGCCTCCTTTCCGCAGTTTCATAAAACCATATCAAGTATACGATAAAAATATTTAAAAATCAAGAAATTTTATCAACTTTTAATTGACTAAAGCAAAGAAAATGATTATACTTCAAGATACTAAAAAATAATACAGATCATGTCGATATATATAAAGAGAATAAAGGATAAGGAGGACGTGTATATGACTATAGAACGAATTAATGAGAATCAGATACGCTGCACCCTTACAAAAGAAGATCTTTACAGCCGCCAGTTGAAAATTAGCGAGCTTGCATACGGTAGTGAAAAAGTAAAGGAATTATTTGTTGAAATATGTAAAAGAGCATTTGTGGAGTGTAATTTCCAGATAGAGGACACTCCTCTTATGATAGAAGCCATACCCGTATCTCAGGACTGTCTGGTCCTTGTTATGACCAAGGTGAACGATCCCGAGGAGCTGGATACCCGTTTTTCACACTTTACCGCACCGCCCGATGAATCCGACCCCATTCTTTCGAATGAGGAAAGAGTATATGCGGATGAGGTCTTAGGGTGCATGGAGCATTTAAATAAGCTCTTGGGAGATCCGCTGGCATCCAAGATATTTAATCCCGAGGAAGCAGGTGTGGAGATATCCGTTAAGAGCTTAAGTAAGGTGTATATGTTTGATTCACTCGATGAGGTGGTCAGACTTGCCAAAGTGATATCCAAGCAGTATGACGGTGAAAACACATTATATAAAAATCCCGATACGGGACTGTACTACCTTGTGGTATGCATGTCATCGCATACTCCCGAGCAGTTCAACAAGGTATGCAACATCATATCCGAGTATGTAACCTCAGAACGCCCCGGACCTCTTGATATAGAGTATTTTAAGGAGCACTACGAGGTTATCGTAAAGGATAAGGCAGTACAGGTGCTTAAGAAACTTTGATATTAACTGGTCTTTTTTACGGCAGTCGGTGATATGCCGAATCTCTTTTTGAAGAGTTTACTGAAGTGGTAAGCATCATCGTATCCGACGCTGTCCGCTATTTCGCGGACATTCAGATCGCTGGAGGACTCTAAGAGCTCCTTGGCTTTATCAAGCCTGATGTTTATCAGATATCTGATCGGGGTATCACCGGTCACCATCTTAAATATCTTAGAGATGTAGAAGGGACTTACATACATATTTTCGGAGATAAGCTCCAAAGATATCTTCTCTGCATAATGCTCTTCGAAGTACAGGATGATCTCTTCCACGATCTTGTTCTTATTGATGGACTCGAAGGCAACGTGGCCGCCGGGCTCGCCCGGAAGCTGCTCGTCGCGGAGCACTGCCAGCATATATTGCATCAGATAGGACTGCATCATATAATAACGGCCTATCTTATATACATCATTTTCTGCGCTCATGGAGGTACACAGCCTCATGAGCTTTTGTTTTAATTCGGGACCGGTTTTATATACCGGAAGACTTCTGAGCATAAAGTGATTGGGCTCCATACCTGTGAGGCAAAAGTCTGATACTCCGATAAAGAATTCATATGTAGGTGTATTCTTATTGGCTACAAAAGCCTGATGATAACAGCCCGGATTAAATACCAGAAGGTCGCCTTCTTCCACATCATAGAAGGTACCGTCTATCTTGTATCTGCCTTTCCCTGACATAATAAAAGCCAGCTCTACATGCTCGTGGCAGTGGTAGCGCTCTTCGTCCTTGGTACGCACACCCTTCCATGTATAGAGAAAGGTCGGGTTAAAATCATAAGCTATAACGCTGTCTGTTTTCTGCATATGGACCTCCGTCATTTATCGATTGTTTAGATTATAGCACTAAAAGAGATAAAAAACAAAGGTTTTTTCGTTGACTTTAAAAGGTTTTTTTGGGATAATCAAACCATGAAGACAAAAAATCATATTGGACTTATGTACTTTATAGTACACTTTATAATTGAGATAACCTCATATTATGTGGCATATTCGTATGTGGATGATGTGCAGTTTATGACATTTGCTTTTATTTATGACATGCTTGCTTTTATCCCCGAAGGCCTATACGGTATGCTGAATGATATAGGTTTAAAGATCCGCTTCGGATACATAGGCATGTCTATAGCCGGAGCGGCACTTTTGATGCTTGCATTTGATGCAGATCCGGTCATGGCTATAGTAACAGTGGCTATCGGTAACGGTATGATACATGTGGAGGGAGCTCAGATGACTCTGAGGTCTTCCGGCGGAAAGATGTTTCCGAGTGCCCTGTTTGTGGCAGGAGGAGCATTTGGAGTTGTTACCGGTAGACTTCTGGCAGCTGGCGGGGTACCTGTAGTACCGGTCATCATAGTTCACTGTCTTATGATCGTACCCATTATCCTGGCCGATAAGCAGAAGGAGATGGTGGTCGCTGGTGAACTTGCGGACTACAACTACGCAGATGAGAAAATAAACCGAGGTATTGTAATAGGCATAGCTGTATTTATAGTAATGCTCAGGTCGTATATGGGCAGTGTCATCCCTATATCATGGAATGATGACTCTGTGACACTGATACTTTTGTTTTCTTCTATGGGACTCGGTAAAGCTCTGGGCGGGTACCTTATAGACAGGATAGGTATGATGGCTACGGTATTTATCAGTACCATATGTTCATTGCCGTTCCTGATATTCGGGGATAAGCTCATGGTGGTCTCCCTCATAGGACTGATGCTTTTCAGCATGACTATGGCGGTGGCTTTGGGGCTTTTGGTATCGGTGATGAAGGGATATCCCGGCCTGGCCTTCGGACTTACCACCGTAGGACTGTTTTTCGGAGTATTTATCGAAGCATTTATCAGATCGGAGGATCTGTTTATAAATTGCGTGAGCCTGGCTGTCATGACACTTATCAGTTACTTTGCGTTAAGGCTTATAGTAAGAAAGGATAACGGGGTGAAAAAATGAGAGACGGTTTTTTCCTGGATATGCTGCCATTAGATTATGAACCGAAACATGAAACGATAACATGGGGACCGGAAACGGATACTGTATTAAAAGAAAGCAGGAATTGGTATGATATACCGATACTGATCCTGATCGTTGTTGCTTTTTGCACTTTGCTTACTCTGACTATACGCGATATTCTCATGTATAAAGATAAAAAAACGGATCCGACGGGCAGACCCAAAGTATCGCAAAAGAGGTTAAGAATTGATATAATAATAGATATAGTATTTGTAGCGGCAGTGGTATTATATTTAATATTAAAAGGATAGGGAATCCAAAAAGATATTGACATTTCCGATAAAATGTACTAATATTCGATTTATGTATAAGCAAAAACGATGATGGAGACAGTAGCACGTAAAGGAAAAACACAGTGAGCCTGCGACAGTGGAAAGCAGGTATGAGTACTTACGAGGTGAACATCACTCCGGAGTTGTATGGCTGAAACGGCAAGAACCGGATTAGGACGTACCGTTTTCCTACGTTACAGGGATCGGCATAAAGCTTTTAAAAGCTCGTGCTTACAAAATAGGTGGTGAAAATACAGCGGCTGTATTCCTGTTTTGGAATATAGCCGCTATTTGTCTATTAGGAGGAATTGATCATGTTTACAAAAGTAACTACAGACATGAACTTCGTCGAGCGTGAAAAAGCTGTAGAGAAGTTCTGGAAAGACGAAGACATATTTAAGAAGAGCATGAAGCTCCGTGAAGGCTGCCCTACATACACCTTCTATGACGGACCGCCTACAGCAAACGGTAAGCCCCATATCGGTCACGTGCTTACCCGTGTTATAAAGGATATGATCCCCAGATACCAGACCATGAAGGGGAAGTTTGTACCCCGTAAGGCAGGCTGGGATACTCACGGACTTCCCGTAGAGCTTGAAGTAGAGAAGATGCTCGGCCTTAACGGCAAGGATCAGATCGAGCAGTACGGTATGGAGCCTTTTATCAAGAAGTGTAAGGAATCCGTATGGAAATATAAGGGAATGTGGGAGGATTTCTCCGGCACCGTAGGCTTCTGGGCTGATATGGATAACCCTTATGTTACATATGACAATAACTTTATAGAGTCAGAGTGGTGGGCACTTAAAGAGATCTGGAACAAGAATCTCCTTTACAAGGGCTTTAAGATCGTGCCTTACTGTCCCCGTTGCGGAACCCCTCTTTCAAGTGCAGAGGTTTCCCAGGGTTATAAGACAGTTAAGGAGCGTTCAGCAGTAGTAAGGTTTAAGTGCGTAGGTGAGGATGCTTATTTCCTTGCATGGACCACAACCCCTTGGACACTTCCTTCCAACGTAGCACTCTGTGTTAACCCTTCCGATACATATGTTAAGGTTAAGTGTGCTGACGGATACACTTACTACATGGCTGAAGCTCTGCTTGATACAGTGCTCGGCAAGTTCGCAAAAGAGGATGAGAAGGCTTACGAAGTCCTTGAGACTTATAAGGGCAAGGACCTTGAGTATAAAGAATATGAGCCTCTGTTTAACTGCGCTAAGGCAGTTGCAGACAAGCAGAACAAGAAGGGCTTCTTTGTAACATGTGATGATTATGTTACCATGTCAGACGGTACCGGTATCGTACATATCGCTCCTGCATTCGGTGAGGACGATGCAAATGTAGGAAGAAATTATGACCTTCCTTTCGTACAGCTGGTAAACGGCAAGGGCGAGATGACCGAGGATGCACCCGCTGCAGGTCTTTTTGTAAAGAAGGCCGATCCCGAGATCTTAAAGCTTTTGGATGCTGAGGGCAAGCTTTTCGATGCTCCCAAGTTTGAGCATGAATATCCTCACTGCTGGAGATGCGATACTCCTCTTATCTACTATGCAAGAGAGTCATGGTACATCAAGGAGACAGCAGTAAGGGATGACCTTATAAAGAATAACAATACAGTTAACTGGATACCCGAATCCATCGGTAAGGGACGTTTCGGCAACTGGCTTGAGAATATCCAGGACTGGGCTATATCACGTAACAGATACTGGGGTACTCCACTTAATATCTGGGAGTGTGAATGCGGTCACCTTGAGTGCATCGGGTCTCGCGAAGAGCTTGCAAAGAGAAGCGGCAACCCTGAAAACGTAAATATAGAGCTTCACAGACCTTATATAGATGAAGTAACCTTCACATGCCCTGACTGCGGTAAGTTAATGCACAGGGTACCCGAGGTTATAGACTGCTGGTTTGATTCGGGCGCTATGCCTTTCGCACAGCATCATTATCCTTTTGAGAACAAGGAGCTCTTTGAGCAGCAGTTCCCGGCAGATTTCATCTCAGAGGCTGTAGACCAGACAAGAGGATGGTTCCATTCACTTATGGCTGAGTCCACACTTCTCTTTAACAAGAGCCCTTACAAGAACGTAGTAGTACTTGGTCTTGTACAGGATGAGAACGGCCAGAAGATGAGTAAGTCCAAGGGTAATGCTGTAGATCCTTTTGATGCATTGGAGAAATTCGGAGCAGATGCTATCCGTTGGTATTTTTACATCAATTCGGCACCCTGGCTGCCCAACCGTTTCCATGACAAGGCAGTTATAGAGGGCCAGAGAAAGTTCATGGGTACCCTTTGGAATACCTACGCTTTCTTCACACTTTATGCAAATATAGATAATTTCGATCCTACAAAGTATACACTTGACTATGCGAAGCTGCCTGTTATGGATAAGTGGCTTCTGTCAAAGCTTAACTCCACAGTTAAGGAGACAGATGACAATCTGGCTAACTACCGCATCCCCGAGGCTGCAAAGAGCTTACTTAATTTCGTGGATGAGATGAGTAACTGGTATGTAAGACGCTGCCGTGAGAGATTCTGGGCTAAGGGCATGGAGCAGGATAAGATCAATGCTTACATGACTTTATATACAGCACTTGTGACCATCTCCAAGGCTGCAGCTCCCATGATACCTTTTATGACAGAGGACATCTACAGAAACCTTGTGGTAAGTGTTGATGCAAATGCTCCCGAAAGTATCCATCTCTGTGACTATCCTGTATGCGATGAGGCAATGGTTGACAAAGAGCTTGAAAAGAACATGGAGCTTGTACTTGAGGCGGTTGTTATCGGTCGTGCATGCAGAAACGAAGCCAATACCAAGCAGCGTCAGCCTTTAGCTAAGATGTATGTTAAGTCGGCAAGCGTATTAAGCGATTTCTATCAGGATATAATAAAGGATGAGCTTAATGTAAAGGCTATAGAATTTACCGACGATGTTTCAAGCTTTACCAATTATACATTTAAACCTCAGTTAAAGACTTTAGGCCGCAGATTCGGCAGCAGGCTTAATGCATTAAAGGAAGTTCTTGCAGGTCTTGACGGTTCAAAGGCTTTTGCAGAGCTTAACGAGAAGGGCAGCATCACAGTAGAAGTTACAGGTGAGCCCGAAGTACTCGAAAAGGATGACCTCCTTATCGAGGCTGCTAAGCGTGAAGGCTTTGTATCGGGTGAGGATAACGGCATCACCGTCGTACTTGATACCAACCTTACTCCCGAACTTATAGAGGAAGGTTTCGTAAGAGAGCTTATCAGCAAGGTACAGACCATGCGTAAGGATGCAGGCTTCGAGGTTATGGACAGGATCACGGTATACGTATCCGGCAATGACAGGATAAAGGAAGTGGCCGAAAAGAATGCAGACGCCATAAAGAAGGTTGTATTGGCTGATGAAATCGTGTATAATATGACGGAGGGTTCCGTAAAAGACTGGAACCTTAACGGTGAGGATGTAACCCTTGGTGTAAAGAAAAACTAAGGTGGAAACAAATAAAGAAGGAGATACACCATGAAGCTTAACAAGAAGGAATTCAAGGCCAGCGTAGAGAACTATCTGATGACTCTCTACAGAAAGGCACCCGAAGAGGCTACCAAGCAGCAGATGTTCCAGGCTGTTTCCTATGCCATCAAGGAGTATGTAGTCGATGACTGGTTCGAGACTCATAAGGAATTCGAAAGAAAGGACGGCAAGATAGTATACTATATGTCCATGGAGTTCCTCATGGGACGAGCTCTCGGAAATATATTGATCAACCTTAAGGCTAACAAGGAAGTGGCAGCCGTACTTGATGATTTTGGTTTTGACCTTAATGCCATCGAGGACGAAGAGCCCGATCCTGCACTCGGAAACGGTGGTCTCGGAAGACTTGCCGCATGTTTCCTTGATTCACTTGCTACACTCGGTTATCCCGCATGCGGATGCGGTATCCGTTATAAATACGGTATGTTCAAGCAGAGGATAGAGAACGGTTTCCAGGTAGAGGTACCGGATAACTGGCTTAAAGAAGGATATCCTTTTGAGATGTGCGATCAGGACAACTCACAGATCGTAAAATTCGGCGGATATGTCCGCATGATCAGAAAGGATGACGGAAGAGAGTACTTCATCCAGGAGGGTTACAGCTCGGTAGAAGCAGTGCCTTACGATATCCCGATAGTCGGCTACGACAATCATTTTGTTAATACTCTTCGTATCTGGGATGCGAGAGCTATCGATACCTTCCAGCTTGATTCCTTTGATAAGGGTGATTACCACAAGGCAGTTGAGCAGCAGAACCTGGCTAATACTATCGTTGAGGTACTTTATCCCAACGATAACCACTATGCAGGTAAAGAGCTTCGTTTAAAGCAGCAGTACTTCTTTGTATCCGCAAGTGTACAGCTTGCAGTAAAGAATTACTTAAAGCATCATGATGACATAAAGAAATTACCTGAGAAGGTATGCTTCCAGCTGAACGATACCCATCCTTCGGTAACTGTGGCAGAACTTATGCGTATCCTTATGGATGAGCATTATCTTACATGGGATGAGGCATGGGATATCACCACAAGAGCATGTGCATATACCAACCATACCATCATGTCAGAGGCACTCGAGAAGTGGCCGCTTGAGCTCTTCTCAAGACTTCTTCCCAGAATCTACCAGATAGTGGAAGAGATCAACCGCCGCTTTATCCGTGAGATACAGGTTAAGTATCCCGGTGATTATCATAAGATCGAGAAGATGGCTATAGTTTACGACGGACAGGTACGTATGGCAAATCTTGCCATAGTAGGCGGTTTCTCGGTAAACGGTGTTGCACGTCTTCATACTGAGATCCTTAAGAACCAGTCTTTAAAGGAATTTGCTGAGTACTTCCCCAACAAATTCAACAATAAAACAAACGGTATCACCCAGCGTCGTTTCCTGCTCCATGGCAATCCTTTACTTGCCGACTGGGTAACAGAGAAGATAGGCGCTGACTGGATCACCGACCTTTCCAAGATGGATAAGTTAAGCTTATATGCCGATGATGAAAAGGCTCAGCATGAGTTTATGAACATCAAGTACAAGAACAAGGTAAGACTTGCACAGTACATCTTAGAGCATAATGGTATAGAGGTTGATCCCAGATCCATATTTGATGTTCAGGTAAAGCGTCTGCATGAGTATAAGCGTCAGTTACTTAATATCATGCATGTTATGTACCTGTACAATGAGTTAAAGGCTAATCCCGAGATAGATTTCTATCCCAGGACCTTCATCTTCGGTGCAAAGGCTTCTGCAGGATACCGCAGGGCTAAGGCTATCATCAAGCTTATCAACAGTGTGGCAGATGTGATCAATAACGATCCTACCATCCGCGGAAGGATTAAGGTTGTATTTATAGAGAACTACCGTGTATCAAACGCAGAGATGATATTTGCGGCATCCGATGTTTCGGAGCAGATATCTACAGCTTCCAAGGAGGCTTCCGGTACAGGTAACATGAAGTTCATGCTTAACGGTGCCATCACCTTGGGTACCATGGACGGTGCAAATGTAGAGATAGTTCAGGAAGTAGGCGAGGAGAACGCAGTTATCTTCGGACTTTCCGCACAGGAAGTCATTAACTACGAGAACAACGGCGGATATAATCCCAAGGAGATCTACAATACCGATACAGAGCTCCGTATGGTCATGACTCAGATGATAAACGGCTATTATTCACCTCAGAACACAGAACTGTTCAGAGAGCTTTATAACTCACTCTTAGAGCAGAACGGCGGCGAGAGAGCAGACCAGTACTTTATCTTAAAGGACTTCCGTTCATATGCCGATGCTCAGAAGAGGATAGAGGCTATGTACAGGGATGAGGCACGCTGGGCTAAGTCAGCTATGCTGAATGTGGCTAAGTGCGGCAAGTTCTCATCAGACCGTACCATCGAGGAGTATGTACAGGATATCTGGCATCTTGAGAAGATCACCGTTAAACCCGGTAAGTGATCAATAGCTTTAAAATAATTTGGATTTTAATATGACAGGAGGGCTTTTTAAAGGCTCTCCTGTCTTTTGTTTATTTTGACTTAGCAGAACAAATGTGGTAAAATATATGTCGAATGCGGGGAAATTGCGTTTGACAGTCGGTCCGTACTGTCTGCAGATTTTTACGGACAGGGAGAAGGAAAAGAGAAATGCCATATTTACTTAGTTATACAAGAAAACCCATAGATAATATACTGTATGATGCAAGACTTGCATGCAGTATGCATATAGCTGTCAGTACCGACGGAACAAGATATAAAGCACTTAACCATAATTCGGGCATACTTTTCGGGAAAGCTACCGAAAACGCCGACGGTTCGTTAAATCCCAAGGCTTTGAGAAAGCCGTATATCTTAGAGACTGACGGATATTACGAGATCATAGCGCTCCGTACCGCGGGAGACGGTGAAGCCGATCCCGAGATAGATAACGGTATTAAAGCTATTTTTGAAGATAATGAAGAAAAAAGCGGTGAGTCCGCGTATACTCCCGTAAAGTACACAACGAAGGACTTTCTCATATATTCGGAGCCGGAGGTTATAGCTCCGGATGAATATCTGAAAGCCGTTACCAAAATACGAAGTCAAAGTGTATGGTCCTCACTTTCGGAAACAGCCATAAAAGGCTGTGACGGGATAGAGGGCGCAATACCGTGCTGCGTGGTAAAAATAAGCGAAGAGCTATACGACAGGCTGACCAAAAAACTTACCACCCCATATAACACGGGAGTAAGCTTTCCGGAAAGTATTACGGTAAGCTCTAAGGAGGAGCTTAAGGAGTACCGTGCGGTTTCGTCTTACAGCGACGGTTCCACCGCCTTAAGGAGCGTGGAATGGAATCTGGACGGGATCGATTTTTCCACTCCGGGGGATTACCTTCTTTCGGGAAGACTGCGCCAGGAGCACTTTGAATTCCCTATAGCCTTGCACCGCGCCGATCCGTGTATGATAAGGTGGAACGGAAAGTACCTGTTTATAGCGACCAATGACGCTGACGGGAATCATACTCTCTACATCCGTGAGAGCGATACTTTGAAAGATATTGCTTCGGCGGACGAAAGGCTTATACTTGATTCGGACACATATGAGAATATCAAAGGACTTCTCTGGGCTCCCGAGTTCCATGTGATAGGGGACAGACTCTATATTTTTTTCGCATGTACTCCGGGTGAGTTTTTCTGCGAAGAGAGCCATGTCATGTATCTAAAGAAAAACGGCAATCCGCTGAATAAAAAAGACTGGTCCAAACCTAAAAGAGTGGTTAAGGCGGACGGCTCGGATATATGCGAGGCAGGAAAAGAGATCACTCTCGATATGACAGCTTTTGAGTGGGAAGGCAAATGGTACGCGGTATGGTCCGAGAGACAGTTTTTACCGAAGGACCTTGGAGCATGGCTCTATATTGCCGAGCTTAATCCCGAAAAGCCCTGGATGCTTGCGGGAGAGCCCAAAGTGCTGTCAAAGCCCGAGCCGGGCTGGGCCAACAATCATACATTTGTCGATGAGGGTCCTTTTGCACTGCCGACAGAAAACAGACTGTATCTTACTTTTTCGTCTGCGGCGGTTGACACTTCATACGTAGTGGGATTGTTACAGATAGAAAAAGGGAAGGATCTGCTGGACCGGAAGAACTGGAGAAAGACGGAGTACCCGATCCTTACTTCGAGAAGTGTACCGGGTGAGTACGGTACGGGACACAACGCATATATGACCGATGCGGACGGGACCATATGGAATACTTATCATGCACGTCCTGGTACCGAGGCTCCGAGGAGCAGCGGCATCAGGAGAGTACATTTTGATATGGACGGGGAACCGGTCCTTGATATGACTGAGGACCTGGATATCAATCCTATATTCGGGATCGTTAAGACAAGATTGATCATACGGAGGTAAGAAATGAAAGCATATATATTTTTAGCTGACGGATTTGAAGAGGTTGAAGCGCTTACTACAGCCGATCTGCTGATTAGAGCAGGTATAGATACCAAGCTTGTTAAAGTTCCCACAGGGGACGAGAGCGGATGCAAGGCGGTAAGAGGCTCACATAATATAAAGGTTAAACCCGACCTTACACTGGATAAGGATATAACAGCGGAAGATCTTATGGACGGCGACTGCGTGGTATTACCCGGCGGTATGCCCGGTACCAAAAATCTTGCCGCAAACAGTGATGTTATAAGCACGGTAAAGGCATATAATGATGCCGGTAAAGTGGTGGCAGCTATATGTGCAGCTCCTTCCGTACTCGGCACAAACGGTCTTCTTAACGGGAAAAAGGCTACATGCTTCCCCGGCTTTGAGGATAAGCTTCAGGGTGCGTACTTTACCGCAACCGGAGCTGTAGCCGACGGCAATATAGTAACAGGCAGGTCCATGGGATCTGCTGTCACCTTCGGACTTAAGGTGATCGAAGTCCTTTTGGGTAAGGAAGCAGCCGATAAAACAGAAGCATCAATATACAGAGGATAGTTTTAAATGAAGAAATATTTTTTACTTGTTATAGTACTGATCGCGGCAATAATGATACCTGTTGCCTGCAGCAGTGATGAAAGCCCCAGACAGGAAGATAACATAAATGTAACGGAGCCCCCTACACTTATACCTTCGAATATTCCGACATCCGAACCGACATCGGAACCGACGGACACACCGTCACCCAGTCCCACTCCGTCACCCACACCTACACCCCTTCCGGGATTAAAGGATATATGGGAGGAGACTGACGAACCCAATATGTACAGCCTGCCTGATATGGATCTTACCGGGTATTATTTCAATTCCTTCCAAACGGACGGCAAGCTGCTCTATTTCCTTAATGAGGATTATTCATCCGATCCTGAGATCATTTCATATGATTATACGACGGATACCACAGTCAGAAAGACTTTGGAGGGTGTGGATGCGAACGAGTACCATTTTTACGTGATACCCGACAAGTACATCGTAATAAATGACGGCAGTAAGACACTTCGTTATTTGGATTTTGATCTCAATGAGATTATGTTGGCTGAGATCCCGATAAAATCCACATACCCCGAATTCTGGGCGGACAGTACATATGAAAATCTGTATTTTGTGGAATCCGACGAACTTAAAAAGTTCAATGCGGCATCGGGGGAAACTGTAACTATAGCAAAGAATTCCCAGTATAAGGATGCATATCCTTCAGGCATGACACCTGACGGAAAGTATCTTAAGGTGTACATCTATTCCTGGAAAAAGGGATATTCGGTAGTATACCTCGCGGATGTGAATACAGGTGAACTGATCAGGAATGATGAAGCCAGGGACTATGCGGAGGAATACTATCTTTCCCCTAATGAAAAAGAGATCATCACGATGGACAGTGATGCGAACAGGATAAAGATCTATGATATCGATCCGGAAGATACCGAATTGATGCTTAAACTGGATCAGGGCATTATAGAAATTGAACAGGATCCGAAGACGGTTATAGAGCTTAATACATATTATGACCTGATACATCCGGAGATAGACTGGACAAACAGAAAAGTGCTGACCAACGCCAGGTATTCCATGGGAGATTACCTGACACTGGAATTTAAGAGTTATGACATCGATACCGGAGAAAAGTGTTCAAGCAGCGTTATCTCCGTTGATTCGGGAGCATATACGGATTACAATATGTGCCTGGATGCCGAGGACGGCTATGTCATCATAGGCGGTAACCGGGGTAACGCCCCGTTCAGTTATGCCTGGGATTACCTGAATGATGAGGTGAATACGGATTATTCTGATTTCAGACGTATTAACTATATCCCGGATTATCTGGACGAACACCGTAAGGAGCTTGAAAAAAAGTACAACATGTATATATACCTCGGAAGTGAGATATTCGCCACCGAGACCGATTATACACTTACCTGCTGTAAAAGTGCATCCGAGATGGATGCTGCCCTGTATATAGTTGATGAGGTCCTTTCAATCTACCCGGAAGGCTTTTTCGAGCAGATCAAATACGGAAATATCAGGACTATAGGTCTGTATCTGTGTGACGGCTTTACAAAGAAGGCATCATACGGTATAGATAATGCCATAGCATTGGCCGGTACGGACGGTTATGAGAGATTCCTGGTACTTGATATTTCATATCCTTCCGATCTGAGACGTAATATCATACATGAGATATCGCACTGGACGGATAACCGTATCAATCAGCAGCAGGATTACCGAAGTGATGAGACATTTGAAGATGCGTGGTCCAAACTTAATCCCACGGATTTCTACTATATGAACGATTATAACAAGACCAGCCCGTTCTATAGATATACTTACTCGAGTGCAAAGGAAAAGGCATATTTTGTAGATTCGTATTCAATGTCAAAGGCAACTGAGGACAGGGCCCGTCTTTTTGAGTACCTTATGCGTTACGATAAGGAATACAACTCAAAATACATGGAAAGTGAAGCTATGAGAAAGAAACTCCATCTGTATTTTGAGAATATAAGAAAATGCTTTGATACTACAGGCTGGCCCGATGAGACCGTTTGGGAGCATAAGCTGAATCTGCTTGACAGACTGTATGACGGAGACGAAAGCCTGTCGTATGAGATCATATATCCCGAAATGACGGGTGATGAGGAGACATACGTAACGACGGATGACCGTTGGTATCTCGATGCTTACGTCGGAGGAATACATGCTTATGGCTGAGAAGCGGACGCCTCTGTGGGACAACCTTAAGTTCATACTGATAGTACTGGTTGTTATAGGGCATTTTATCAATATCAGGGATTCCGTTACATACCACAGCATATTTATATTTATTTATTCGTTTCATATGCCTCTGTTTATTTTCCTTGCGGGACTTTTCCATAAAAACAGGGGAGTATGGAAGAAAGCGGTCGCGTTTTTGGCCATATATGTGCTGTATGAACTTGCCATATTCGGTACGAAAAAAGCTTTCGGTGTAAAGAAAGTTAAACTCGATCTCTTTAGTGAGAGTGCGGCACCCTGGTTTATGCTGGCACTGTGTGTATATGTGATACTGGGGTATTTTCTCTATGACTTCATGAAGAAAAAGACCGTAAAATGGATAATACTTTCGGCCTTTGTCGTACTTTCGTGTATCGCAGGATATATAGAGAAGATAGGAAGCTTTTTGTCGCTGGCAAAGATCATTAATTTCTTCCCGTTTTTCCTACTGGGCATGATCATGGACAGGGGAAAGCTGGAAAAGATGGCTTCAGACAAAAGATTAAAGCCCTGGGGAGCGGCAGTGCTCCTTTTGTGGATATTTCTGTCTTTTGCCATAATGGAAAAAGTGTACCTGTTCCGCCCGTTTTTTGTAGCGAAGGAATCATATCCGGAGTATGCGGGTAATCTCGGATTTTTATGGAAGACAGCGGCATATGCCATATCATGCATCACCGGCTGGGCACTTATCATGGTCACACCGGGAAAAGAGATTAATCCGATAACCCTGTGGGGCAGCAGAACGATACAGGTATATTTCTGGCACAAGATAATACTTTATGTCTTTAAATATACGGATCTGGACAAATGGTTTTATCAGGACGGACCGCATAAGCTTTTATGGATGGGTGTGGCAGTAGCGGTAGCATGTGTACTGTCACTTTGGATATTCAGGTATCCCACGGAGCTTATCATGGGATTTACCAGGTCCAAGGAGTATAAGGGCACAACAGGAAAAAAATGATACCAATGTAACTATATGGGAGAGCGTATGAAGATAGCCTTTTTCAGCGGGAATATGGAACATAGCGGAGGGACCGAGAGGGTCCTTTCACTTATTGCCAATGGGTTATCTGAACGTGGGCATGGGGTAATGATCTTCAGTCTCACCGGAAAAGGCCCCACGTATTATGAGTTAAGTGATGATATTAAGCTTTACTGGATAGGCTCACGCACCCTTAAGTCGGATATCATATCTAACCTTCGTAAGCTATCCCGGATCATGAAGGACGAAAAACCGGACTTTCTTATAGATGTGGATATAATCCTGGGGTTTTATTCCGTTCTGTTAAAGGTCCGTTTTCCTAAGACACATTGGATATCCTGGGAGCATTTTAACTATTTTGCAAAGTTTGAGATAAACAGCGGGTTAAGAAAGCTGGTAAGACTGATCGTCAGTCGCTTTTCCGAATGCCTGGTAGTACTTTCTGATGAAGATAAGGGCTACTACAGGGATAATATGAGCTTAAGATGCAGGCTCACGAGAATATATAATCCGACACCAATTGAGGGGAAAAGTGCAGACAGTATAAACGGGACCCTAAAAGATGATAAAGCATACATACCTAAGAAGAATGTGCTCGCAATAGGCGGTCTCATCCACAGAAAAGGCTATGATATGCTTTTAAAGAGCTGGAGGGCGGTAGAAAAAAAGCATCCTGACTGGACCTTAACAATAGTCGGCGACGGGGAAGAAAAAGAAAACCTTAATGCCGAAGTTGAAAGACTCGGTATAAAAAATGTCGAATTTGCCGGACAGGTAAAGGATGTGGGTAAATACTACAGAAATGCGGACTTTTTTGTGCTTTCTTCACGTAATGAAGGATTCGCCATGGTGCTGCTTGAGGCTATGGGATACGGACTTCCCGTAGTGGCATTTAACTGCAAGGCGGGAGTAAGTGAAGCAGTAGAAGACGGTGTAAACGGATATCTGGTACAACAGGGCAACATAAAAGCACTGGCCCGCAAAATGGATATAATGATAACCGATGCGGACAAGTGCCGTATTATGGGACGTAATTCAATTGAAAAAGTAAAGAGGTTTAGCCTCGGAAAAATACTTGATGAATGGGAAGAACTCCTTAATTCTTTTCCTTCTTCATATCTTTCTTGAGTTTTCTGAAATCTCCTAAGGCTTTCCAGCCGATCTTTATGATCTTAGGGATATTTACAGAGTTCTTGCCTGCTTTTCTGGGCTTAAAACTAATCTCCTTAAAGGTCATGTTCTCATCATAGTACTTAAAATATGTGGTCATCATGATATTGGGAAGATTATAGTCCTTATCAAGCCTGTACAGGTATTTGGCCACGGTCTTGGTCTTCATGAGTCTGAAAGGTGCATTGGCATCCGGGACCTTGACTTTAAAGTATATTTTTAAAAGGAAACATACTACTTTCTCGACAAAGGCACGGGATTTTCCGTCGCCTCTTACGGTACGGTTACCGAATATACCGTCGTAATCCCTTCTCATATCCCAAAATGCGGGAAATTCTTTCGGGTTGGTCTGACCGTCCGAATCGGTCTGGAATATATAATCGGCACCCTGCTTGATAGCATAGTCGTAAAGGGCTATAACCTTTGGACCGTGCTGTTTTTCCGTCTTTTCAAGGATCTCAAGCTGAGGGTGGTTCTGCTTATATTTTACAAGGATATTGTGAGTGGCATCAACACTGCCGCTGTCGGCTACCACAAGACGGGAATCCGGACTTTTATCGGCCAAAATCCCATACCAGGAATCTATAACACTTAATATATTTGCTTCTTCGTTATAAGCCGGCATAACGATGTATAAACTGTCCATAACCCCATCTCCTCTATAAACAAAAACCATAACTATATATGCATTATAATACAACTTTCAGAAAATATCAATACTGTCTAAAAACACTTGCCGATGTTATAAAAAAATGATATAATGAGAATGGTTAATAATATATATTAATGTTATAGGAGGCGCCTATGCGTTATATCATCACAGGAAAAAATATTGATGTTACCGAGGGCTTAAAGAATGCGATCTATGAGAAGATCGGAAAGCTTGAGAAGTATTTTAAGCCGGATACAGAGGTACATGCGACATTCAGTGTCCAGAAGGACAGACATAAGATAGAGGTTACTATACCGATCAAGGGTACCATCATCAGAGCCGAAGAGGAAAGTACCGATATGTACGTTTCCATCGATCTGGTAGAGGAGATCATCGAAAGACAGATCAAAAAGTATAAGAGCAAGATAGTTGATGCAAAGCAGAGCGCATCCAGTTTAAGCGATTCCTTTGCTGCAGAGCCTGCAGATGAAGAAGAGATCGTTATCACCAGGACCAAGAAATTTGCTATGAAACCTATGGATCCCGAAGAGGCATGTATTGAGATGGAGCTTACGGGACATAACTTCTTTGTTTTCAGGAATTCCGAGACAGATGAGGTTAATGTTGTATATAAGAGAAAGGGTAATACCTACGGCCTTATCGAGCCTGAGTATTGATACGGGGTTGCAGAGGAAGAATAAATGGTTCCGAGTTTACTATTGGCATTAACGGTGATCATTGTTATGATCGATGTATTGGTAGGGATACATCGAGGCTTCCAGTACAGTCTGGTAAGACTGCTTTTATGGGCGGTCGGCACTGTCATAGCGCTTCTCATAGCAAGATCAGTTACCGTATTTATTTTATTAAAAATGGCAAAGGTTCCGGACATGAAGATGTTCGCATTCGATGTGTTCGGAAGCAGGCTGAATGACCTTACCGATTCGGTGGGAACACATCTGTCGGGCCTTACGGTATCCTTTATGGTACCGGTTGTGTTCTCGGCGTTGTTTTTGATCACAAAGTTCATCACATGGATCATTTATATTTTTGTTAAGAAGCTTATCATTAAGTCGGCTAAGAAAGCTACGGCCCATAACGCGGCTGTGGATGCCGTTAAGGCTGTCGAGAGTTCCGAGATGCCCGATATAGCATCGGACGATATCGAGCAGCCGGTCAACCTTACCGGAAGAAATTCCAACGGTGCAAACGATCCTGAATTCGGCACATTCGGTATCTATCCTAAGGATGAGGAAAGACCGAGACCTGTCATGACGGATGAGGCTCCCGTACAGGAAAAGACAGTGGATGCTTTTGCTATGCTGGCTACAGCTGAGGAACCTGTCGGTGATCCGATGACTATGCTGGCAGAGACTGCCGAAGAGGTATCCGAAGCAGTCGAAGAGGCTGAGGAGACTGAGATCGCAGACGGCTTTGAAGCCTTGGCGGCTTCGTCCGAGGACGGATTTGAGAGTCTGGCCCGCGCTTCTCTTATGGAAGAGACTGATAATGCCGCTCCGACCAGAAGCTCTGGCACGCGTAAGGTTAAGACAAGGAAGATAAAGGTTCCGAAGTTTAAGAGACTTAAAAAGAAGCATTCGATCGCTTCTTTCCTGATACAGAAGTCCAAGGTATCCAGCGTATTCGGCGGAATACTCGGAGGTATTGTAGCGCTTTATTCCTGTGCTATAGTATTTGCTCCTTTATCCAATATGATAAGTATCATTTCCGGCGGGAAGATGGCCGGTGAAGCGGTTGACCTGATGGCTACCGTGGTAAATGAAGATGTCGGAGAGCTTATCGACAATGCCTTTGTAAAGACCGATAAAAAGCCGGATAATTACCCCAAGGTATTTGAGATTAGCGACAGCTTCAGTTTAAGACCTGAAGACTTTAAGGAATTGTTTGACACAGCCGGTGATTCGGTTGCTCATTACATATATAAGTATTCGGGTGCCGATTTTGTGGCTACGGCTATATATGATTATTTATCCCCGGTAAAGCCTGAGGATATAGACTTGATCAACAAGGGTACCGCTGTATACAATTTCCCGCAGTCATTAAAATATTATAACAGGTTTATACCTGCCACAAAGGCCTTTATAGATACGATTCGTAAGGGTGAAGGCGTAAGCTACGAAGTGGTGGACAGGATCGAAAGATTCCTTATCCTACTGTTCAGTAACGGAGGCGAGGGCGATGTCCTTACGGATTCCGATAAGCTTGCTATAGCCAATAACATCACAGATACGTTAAACGATGAGATCAATAAGGTCCTTGGTCCTTACAGTACCGACAGAGTCTTAAAACAGTTCGAAAGCTATGACCAGGTTAACGACGGTATGTCGGATGTGTTTAATGAAGTAAGAAGACTTATAAAACAGGGCTTCTTCGAACGCAATATTAAATATAATTAAAAAAACAAGGGGCTGTCGCTTTTTGAGCGGCGGCCCCTATCTTAATATCGCATAAACATTATTAAAGGGCTCTGTCCGGGCAGCATCCCGAGCGAGATTGCCACCAAAGGCAATTCGCTTCGGGAACTACCCGTCACGAGCCCTGAATTTTTGTATGTAAACGATATTAAGATATCGCCACGCCCGAGCCACCGCCGCTCATTAGTGTGCGACAGCCCCCTTATTTTATTGATCTTCGCTACAGTCAGTACAGCCTATTTTAAGGCTCGTACCGTCAAATTCGACGCTGCATTCGAAACTTTCCTCGTTAAGTGCGATGTACCAGATAGAAGAGCCTTCGTAGTTTTCTTCGGGAGCGTAGATGTAACCGGCGGATTTAACCTGTTCTATGTAGGAAAGAACATTGTCCTTTGTTACTCCGCTGTACATGATGTAATTACCGTCTGCGCCCGAAGATCCGCTGGAAGAGCTGCCTGTAAAGGTACCACTCTTAAATTCGGGGATATACTGGAGCATCGTGGTGGAGTAGAGACGGCGGAGTTCTTCGTTCTGATCGTCTTCCTTTGCCTCTTCGAAGCCGGAGCCGAGGGTAAGAGTATTATTCTTATATGTCAGTACTGCTTTCCAGTCTTTTTCGTTACATGCCGTATAAGTCCATGTATCGGATGTGGAAGATTCGCTTACTTTTAAATTATATCCGGCATTTTTAAGCTGGGAAACATAAGCGAGTACTTCTTCCTTTGTTACCTCTGAAAATACCGCGTAATCAAAAGTACCCTTTGACTCCTGACCGGTAAATGCACCGTATTCGAATGCGGGAAGCCATATAAGGAAGGTCATGTTACGGTATTCGGCTCTGTCAAACTTATCTCTTGAGATGGGAGCGGAAGTGACGGTGGCAGGTTCTCCTGTCGGTGCCTCGGTCGGGATATCGGTTGTGGCTTCGCCGGTGGGTTCCGTACCTGTGGGTGAAGCAGTCGGATCACTTCCGGGATTGGTGTTATCGGTCTTAGTCGGAGCCGGAGTGGTCTTATCACCGGATCCTTCAGGTTTATCGGTGGACTCTGTCGGGACAGCTTCTCCTCCGGGTGTAGCGGTCGCATTGCCCGAACCGTCTGTATTCTCGAAAGGAGTTCCAACTGTATAGTCCTTGTCGCATCCGCAGGTGCTTATGGCGAGACTCAGCGACAGTACCGTTATCGCGATATATTTTGAAAGTTTCATAACTTGTGCTCCTTATAACATTGTGTAAAAACACTCTTTCTCAAACTTTAACATTATACCGGCGGGATGTCAAGATGACAAAAATATTTAGCGAACAAATGGTTGCATTTGTGCCTCAAATAAGGTATAATACTATATCTAGGGGTTATACGGCGGATGTTGCTTTAGTAACGTTTGCCGGTCAGTAAAGAAGAATTAAAAGGAACGGTGAGATTAATGGCACCTAAATATGACGGCAGTGAAATAGTAGTATTAAAAGGACTTGAAGCGGTCAGAAAACGTCCCGGTATGTACATAGGAAGTGTCGGAAGCCGAGGACTTCATCACCTTATCTGGGAGATACTGGATAACGGTATAGATGAGCATCTGGCCGGTTTCTGCAACGAGATAGAGATAGTAATGCAAAAGGACGGAGGCATAGCCATAACCGACCATGGACGAGGTGTACCCGTGGACATGCATCCGACAGAACATATGCCTACGGCCAGAGTCGTATATACCGTTCTTCATGCCGGCGGAAAGTTCGGTAACAGTGTATATAAGGTATCGGGCGGTCTGCACGGAGTAGGTGCATCTGTTGTAAATGCTCTTTCCGAGCATATGATAGTAGAGATAAAAAGAGACGGCAAGGTATTTCGTGACGAGTATAAAAACGGCGGAAATCCTGTTACGGAGCTTGATAGATCCGGCTTGCTCCCTGTAGTCGGCAAGTGCAACAAGTCAGATACAGGTACCAAAGTAACTTTCTATCCGGATAAGACCATATTTGAATCGGTGGACTTTAAACCTGAGATAATAGTCAAGAAGCTTAAAGAGACCGCATACCTTAATAAGGGGTTAAAGATCACATTCACCGATATGCATACGGGATTCCACCAGGTATTCTGTGAGCAGGACGGTATAAAGAGTTTCGTGGCTTACCTTTCAAGGGAAGAAACAGTCATCCATAAGGATCCCATATATATAGAGGGAAAGAGCGGAGACATAGAGGTCGAGATAGCATTCCAGTACAATAACGGTTTTTCGGAGCAGATAAACTCGTTCTGTAACTGTATAAATGTAGTGGACGGCGGTACGTTGGTCACAGGCTTTAAGTCGGGACTTACCCGTGTCATGAACCAGTACGCAAGAGAGCTCGGAGTACTTAAGGATAAGGATGAGAACTTTGACGGTAAGGATATCCGTAACGGCCTAATAGCCATAGTATCCATCAAGCACCCCGATCCGCAGTTTGAAGGACAGACCAAGACCAAGCTTGGAAATAACGACGCCAAGGCGGCGGTAGAGGATGTGTTCATACAGGAAGCTACCGTATACTTCGATAAGAATGTCGAGATACTCAAGGCTATCCTTGATAATTCACTTCGTTCGTATCAGGCAAGAAAAGCCGGCGATAAGGCCAGGACGGCGGTATTAAAGCAGTTAAGCGACGTCGATACCAAGAGTAAGCTTGCCGCATGTTCCTCCAAGAAGCCCGAAGAGTGCGAGATATACATAGTAGAGGGTGATTCCGCGGGCGGTACCGTAAAGACCGCAAGGAACAGAAAGACACAGGCGGTGCTTCCTTTAAGAGGAAAGATCCTTAATGTTGAGAAGGCGACGTTAGAAAAAATACTTGTAAATAATGAGATAAAATCCATGATAGCAGCGTTTGGCTGCGGTATAGCGGATGATTTTGATATACAGAAGTTAAGGTACGGCAAGATCATAATCCTTACCGATGCCGATGTTGACGGAGCACATATCAGTACATTGCTGCTCACCTTCTTCTACAGATTTATGCCCGAGCTTATTATGGAAGGTAAGGTATTCCGCGGACTTCCGCCTCTTTACAGAGTGGAGTACGAGGTAACGGAAAAAGGCAAAAAGAAGAAAAAGAACGAATATATATTTGACGATCATGAGTTAGAAAGATTCAGAAAGACAGGCCAGAAGATCCTTACTCTCCAGCGCTATAAGGGCCTTGGAGAAATGGATGCGGAGCAGCTCTGGGAGACCACGCTCGATCCGGACCAGAGAGTACTTGCACAGGTATCTATAAGCGACGGCGTTGAGGCAGATGAAGTGACCTCCATGCTCATGGGTACCAATGTACCGCCGAGACGTGATTTTATCATGAGCGAGGCGGATAATGCCAATCTTGATCTG
>JAFZQN010000102.1 GCA_017620375.1 Lachnospiraceae bacterium | reverse complement strand
TGGCAAATAAAAAAAGGCTCTTTAGAGCCAGCCTGTGACCGCAGTGCGGAAGGCGAACTTTCAGAGCCTCTTTAGAGGCAAGCCGGGAATAGCGGCTTATAGCCGCAGAGCAAACCACCAGCTAAGCTGGTGGTCATGATTTTATATAGACAGCTGAGCTGGTATGAAATTAGCAGGCAATGTTAAAAGGAATTGCCTTTTCGGGATTGTTGATATCTGTTTTGCCGCTTGTTACGATAGCTTTGGTAAGTAACTGATAGTTCTCGTTTCTTGACTGGATCCTGTCCATAGCAGCTTTGATATATCTTCTGTTAGCGATAATGTTTACGATGGACTTGAAAAGTGATGTATGGTTTAACATTCTGTCAAGTGCTGAGTAATCTTCTTCGCATACGATACCTTCAGCAAAACTCTGTATCTCGATATTCTCTATACCGTGAGCAAGCATATCATTTAAAACTGCTTGAGCTCTTTCTACATCGAAGAGCGCTGCGTAATCAAAATTTGCAAACTCAGGCTTTGTATAATTTTTGTCCAGATAGTATCCGGTAAAATAAGCATTCTTATCTGCTAATTTGATACCGTACATAGAATTGTTGATGCTCTTTCTGTTTACCCATGTTTCGGGTTTAACGTATTTTCTTGTTAACATATAAATCTCTCCCCTTCATTGCCGAAGAACTCTGATATCTTCGGTCATAATTTATATCTTCGCTTCATTTGACGAATGAGATTATAACGCGGGCTTTTTAAAAAATCAAGATGGTGAATTGTGGATTTTATACAAAAACAGAGATGGTTTTTTGTGCAACATTCACAATAAACGGAGTATAGTATCAAAAACGAAAGTATTTTGACGCTTAGTTTTGTGTAAATTGTGCAATATATTAATTCAATTATATTTATGGACGTAACGGATGTGACATTTGTCATACATGTTTTGTTACATATAACACTACCGGGGTGACATTTGGATAGTTATAATGGCATTGTAAGATGTAATACGGCATGAAAACAGATTTAAAAAGTGTATTAAATAGGAGGAACAATATGTCAGACACAGTAGTTGAAGTAAAGAATATAGTAAAAAGATATAAAGAGCTGATAGCCCTTGATAATTTCAATATGAAGATAGAGAAGGGCGAAGTCTTCGGACTGCTCGGACCGAACGGTTCCGGAAAGACCACAACCATTAATTGTATCCTTTCCTTACTAAATTACAATAACGGAGAGATAAAAGTATTCGGTGAGAAGATGACCTCCGGCAGATATGATCTGAAGAAAAAGATCGGCGTGGTCATGCAGGACGTAGCAGTATTTGATGAGCTGAGTGTATACGACAATATAGATTATTTCTGCGGCCTTTATATAGAAGATAAGGAAACCAGAAAAAAGTATGTTGAAGAAGCTATAGAGTTTGTAGGGTTGGAAAACTTTAAAAAGTTTAAACCCAAGAAGCTTTCGGGCGGTTTGCTCAGACGTCTTAACATTGCATGCGGTATTGCTCATAAGCCTGAGCTGATAATACTTGATGAGCCTACGGTAGCTGTCGATCCGCAAAGCAGGAACAAAATCCTCGAGGGTATTACCGAACTCAATAAAAAAGGTGCAACGATCATATACACCAGCCATTACATGGAAGAAGTTGAGCAGATATGTACACACATCCTGATAATGGATAAAGGTAAGAATGTTGCGGAAGGAACAGCGGATGAGCTTAAACGCAGCATTAAGAATACAGAGAATGTAATAGTAGATGTAAAGAATCTTGAAGAAAAACATGTTGAGGCGGTTAAAAAGCTTAATCACGTATATGATGTTAAGTACATGTCAGACAGACTTATAATAAAATGTGCGGGCGGTAGGCATAATATCTCACATGTTATAGATTATTTTGCAGTAAACGATCTTGATTACGACAGGATCTATTCGGAGTTACCTACATTAAATGATGTATTCCTGGAGATAACAGGAACTTCACTCAGGGATCAGGAGGCATGATATGTTTTTAAACATACTGTGTAAGAAATTAAAAATATGTGTAAATAATAAGCAGAATATATTTTGGACACTGATGTTCCCTATTATACTGGGGACGCTGTTTACGATAGCATTTGGCGGTATATTTGAAACTTATAAGTTTGAAGAGATCAAAACTGCTGTTGTATTTGATACGGATGATGAACAGGTGATCAGTAATGCAAAAAACGTCCTGGAAAATATTTCGAATGACGGAAAGAAACTGCTCGACATTCAGTATCTTGAATATGCAGAGGCAGAAGCTCTTTTAAAGGACGGAGAAAAGGTAAACGGAATAATCAGGGTAAAGGAAGACGGGAAACTGACTCTGGATATAATAAGTAACGGAAATGCTTCTACCATCCAGCAGAGTATAGTTACAGGATATAATCAGAATGTGACCATGATCGAGAAGGTTGCCAGTGAACATCCGGAAAAGCTTGGCGAGGTTATAAATGGTATTTCGAAAAGCACTTCCTATGTAATTCCGAAAAGTCTTGGCGGAGACAACAAGGATCCCTTTATCAGTTATTTTTATAATCTTCTTGCCATGACCACTTTGTTTGCCTCAATGCACAGCTTAAGGATCGGAAACAATACCCAGGCGAATATGTCAAAGGTAGGGGCACGCGCAAATGCATCCCCGGTAAGACGAATGAGCTTCCAGATAGCAGGCTTTATCGCTTCGTATCTGGTTTCGCTGGCAGTGGTTGAAATAGGACTTACATTCGTGCTTTTTGTCTTAAGGGTTGAGTTTGGAGGGGACATATTGATGATATACCTGACTTCGGCTCTGGCTGCACTGCTCGGTGTTGCCCTGGGGTTCTTCATCGGAAACCTCGGAAGCTTTTCACTTGATAAAAAGGAAGGTATACTTGTTGGCATTACGCTTCTTGGATGTGCTCTTTCGGGACTTATGTATGGGGATATGAAGATAATTATTGCCGAAAAGGCTCCGATCATCAACAAGATCAATCCGTCAGCAGTTATAAGTGATTCGTATTACTGCCTGAATATGTTCGGTGCAGGAAGCAGATATTTTGAAACCGTTATTTACATGGTCGGACTCAGTCTGGTTTTGACTATTGGGGGCTTGCTCCTCGGAAGGAAGGTCAGCTATGATAGTATTTAAGACATTTTTTAAGGTGTTAAGCAGATACAAGTTTTCAATGATAATGTATCTTGTTATAGCTATAGCAATAATAACGATAATGTCAGGCTTCAATTCCAGCGGGAACGCCTCCTATTATTCGGTCAGCCAGGGGATTATCGTTTTGGATAATGATAAGTCGGAGGTATCAAGAGGACTTATCAAATACCTGGAGACTATAAATTATATATATGAGGATAGCTTCTCGGATGAACAGATAACGGATATGATCTACTACACAAAGGCATCCAATTATCTGGTAATCCCTGAGGGTTTTGGTGCGGCATTCCTTTCAGGCACAAGCACCCCCTTAAAGATTGAAAGTACAAAGGAAGTCGATACCAGGATGGGGTATACCGTAGAGGCTGAGATGGACGGATATCTAAAGCTCACGGCAAATTATATGAAGGGCGGCTACAGCTTCAAAGAGGCAGACGAACTGTCCAGAGAGTCCCTGGCAGATATAAGTGCAGTGAATATGGTCTCCGAGGTCGTGATCCAGGATGATAAGATATTCACCGTATTTACTATTCTTCCATATGCATTGCTTACCTTACTATGTTCAGCAGTTCTCCCTGTAATACTCAGGTTCGGGACCATGCTGATAAACAGAAGGACCGGAATATCCTCGATGTCTTCGGCTAAGAAGCAGATAATGATCGCTTTGGCAAGCGCTATAGTAACTGTAGGAATTATTGTTGTCCTGATCATGATGTCATCGCTTTTGTCCGGAGAGATGTTTACGGCAAGATGGGGTTTGATAGCAATTGACGTGCTCGTTTTCAGTATGACAGCCGTCATGATAATAATCGCACTTTCGAGCTTTGGCATTAATCCCGATGCTGCTCCTGCCATAACAAATATCGTTGCACTTTCTTTTTCATTCCTTGGCGGTATATTTGTACCGATAGAACATCTTGGCGGAACGGCAAAGGCTATCGGACAGTTCCTTCCCACATACTGGTATTCGGAAGCTATTAACAGAATAAAGAGCGGAAGCTCATTTACGGAAATTTTAAATTGCCTGTTGATTCAGCTGCTGTTTGGTGTTATGGTATTAGTGATAGGACTTATGGTCGGAAAACATAACGTCAAAAAGACTGCATAAATAAGGGTGATGAGTTGAGAAGCTTTATTGATAAGATTGTCTTAATGTGTTTTTCAGCATTAATGCTTTTTGAAGTATTCGGAGAGGGGTACAGAGTTTTGGCATTGTTCGCCATGATAATACTTGCGGCATTTATGTCATACTTGAGACTTCTTGGGAATACGGCGGGAAAGGTTAATATCGGATTGCAGTATGCATCGGGACTTTTGATCGTATTTATCCCCAAGATGATCATACTTCTTCCAATCGTTATATATGAGGCATTTCTGGACCGGCAAATTGCTGCCGGTCTGGTTCTGTTTGCGGCATTCGCATATATATTCAGAACGCTGGAATTTTATTCTGTACTGTATATCCTGATGGTTACGGGACTTGCGGTATATCTGTCATACAGGACAAAGAAGGTGGAAACTTTGGAAAACGACAACCTTAAGATCCGTGATGAGGGCGAGATAAAGAAAGAGATGCTTCGTAAACAGAACAGAAATCTGTTAGAGGAGCAGGATAAGAGTATATATACAGCACAGCTTGCCGAAAGAAACCGTATAGCACGTGAGATCCACGATAATGTGGGGCATATGCTGAGCCGCTCCATACTCCAGGTCGGGGCAATGATGGTGGTGCATAAGGATGACAATATAGCGGGGGAACTCAAGACCTTAAGGGAAACACTGGACACCGCTATGAACAACATCCGCGAAAGTGTGCATGACATAAGGGATGAAGCTATAGATCTGGAGGCTGCGATAAACGAGATGGCGGAGCCGTTAAAGCAGAAGTTTGTATTGAATGTTGAATTTGATGCGGATAAAAAGACAGTAAACAAAGAGATCAAATATGCCGTGATCAATATTGTAAAGGAAGCCGTTTCCAATATAATAAAATACAGCAGGAACGAGAATGTGCTCATAAAGTTTGACGAGCATCCTTCGATGTATCAGCTGATAATACACGATCACGGAAATGCCGGAGATACACCGGAACACAATTCGGACGAAGCAGGTCTTGGCAAGAAGAAAAAAGTGTCAAAAGGTGTTGAGAAAGGTAGTGGGATGGGACTTGAAAATATACGCGCCCGTGCCGAACAGCTCGGCGGACAGGCTAATTTCTCAAACGACAACGGATTCAGGGTATTCGTAAGGATCCCTAAGGAGGTTTAAATGCGCGTACTTATAGTGGATGATGATAATCTGGTGGCTATGAGCCTTAAAACCATACTTTCGTCGGACAGTGAGATAGAAGTGGTCGGTACCGGCAGTGACGGCGCCGAGGCCATAAAGCTCTATGAAGAAGAAAATCCCGATGTGCTTCTTATGGATATCAGGATGAGCGGGATGTCGGGGCTCGATGCGGGTGCGGAGATACTAAGTAAGCATAAGGATGCCAGGATACTGTATCTTACCACGTTCAATGATGATGAATATATCATAAAGGCAATATCCATCGGGGCCAAGGGTTATATTATCAAACAGGATTTTGAGAGTATAATCCCTGCCGTTAAGACGGTGTATAAAGGACAGAGTGTATTCGGAAATGCCATAACCGAAAAGCTCCCGGGTATCATCAATAAGAAAAAGGCTTTCGATCCCGAGGTATACGGTATCACTCCACAGGAAAACGAGATCATTGAAGAGGTGGCAAAAGGCCTGTCAAATAAAGAGATAGCAGATAAGCTGTGCCTTTCTGAGGGAACTGTCAGGAATTATCTCAGCAATATATTGAGAAAACTGGATCTAAGGGATAGGACAAACCTGGCGATCTTCTATTATCAAAATCAGTAGACCGGTCGGATTATACCTGTATAATTTGCATCAAATACAGTTTATTATTGTATATTATGTGATATATTGATTATAGTAACCAAGGATGAAGAGCCTACTTAGTGTATAATTATCGTTGGCATAATGATTAAATAAAAAATTAAAAAAGAAGGGGAAAACCCCTTCCCAATCATACAGAAATTCTTTAGTATTAGTTTGGCGAAAAAATAGTAAAGGAGCTGTATGATGGAAAATATT
>JAFZQN010000101.1 GCA_017620375.1 Lachnospiraceae bacterium | reverse complement strand
CTCTGCTTCACATACAGAGACAACAGCAAATTTGGATCTTTCTCTATATATATTATAAGCATTTATTATATCTTCGGCTGTTCTGAGAGGGGAAGTAGGCTGGAGAAGGCAGAAAGTATCAAATGTTTGTCCGGCTTCTTTATATTTATAGAGGACTTCTTCTACGGTATCCCAGGAACTGGCTTTGTCTGTGGCAGTTTCGTTACTGCGTAAAAAAGGAACCGAAGCACCATATGCTTTGGCAATTTCTGCATATTTTTTCGAATCGGTCGACACCATTACTTCATCGAATATATTGGAGTTTAATGCGGCTTCGATAGAATATGCTATCAAAGGTTTTCCACATAGATCTTTTATGTTTTTATCTTTTAATCCTTTTGAGCCGCTTCTTGCGGGTATTATAGCTAAGTTTTTCATTTTATATCGTAAAATTCCTTCTTTAGATTTATACTGTTAGATTCCAGTACATGCAGGATCTCATTTGCTATTCTTTCGCCGGAATGCCCATCTCCATAGAGGCTGATATTATCTTTGCAGAGCTTCTTATGGTCGTAATCTTGGGCTTTGAGGATAGCCTGTATTATATCTTCAGCTTTTTTTTCACAATTTATAATGCTTATAGCTTGCAGACGCCCTTTTTGCCTGTCACCTATATTGACAGTCGGTACATGAAGAGCCGGAGCTTCTATAATCCCGCTGGATGAGTTCCCCAATACGAATTCACAGTGTTTCATTAAAGCCAGATATCTTTTGACACCGAGTGAAGAGTAAACATGAAGATTAGGTATAGTCTGAGCAGCGTTATCTAATAATGTATTGATCTGAGCTCCACCTTGATCTGCATTGGATTTGGTAACTATAAATTGCAGATTTGGAAAAGCATTTATGACATCCAAGAATTCGTTTATATGTTCTTCTACGGATTCGTTTTCAAGTGTTACCGGGTGGTATGTGCAAAGAGCATATTCGCAGTCATCCAGATAGATACTGTCTAACGCTTCTTTTTTCGAAGTAGTGATTTTAAGTATATTGTCTATGCTTGTGGAACCATAATTAAATACTCTCGCAGGATCTTCGCCAAGTTGTATGACTCGTTTTCTGCTGATCTCATTCGTTACAAAGTGCAGATAGCTCATCTTGGTAATGGAGTGTCGTATCCATTCATCTTTTGCCCCTTCGGTGGTGTCACCTCCGCAAAGATGAAAGATCGGAGTATTCGTATTCCCGGCAGCTATGGCAATTGCCAGCATCTCATATCTGTCACCAAGGATTATGAGAGCATCATATCGTTGTTCAATAAACAGGTCAGTAAACTTGAGTAAAGTATCAGCCTGATTGCTTGAAATATCATATTCGGAATCTGATTGTACAGGAATGACTATTTCGTGATCGATCCTGATATTATCAGCTTTTATCTCGTTAACAGTGTAACCGTAATCCTCACTGAGATGGGTCCCGGTAACGACGAGGTCAACTTTAAACTCAGAAGACTCATGTGTTCTGAGTTGCTTTATTACCGGGGCCAGTAATCCGTATTCAGCTCTTGTTGAAGTTACGACTGCGATCTTTTTCATAATTGTATTATTTCATCCTCGTAATAATCTTTAACTGCCTTGGTGCCGATTATCTCATTCCATCGCATAGGAGATATTCCTGTACCGGGACGTTTAACGGTGATGTTATCCGGAGAAAGGATTTCACCTGCTTTTATTACTTTTTTTGCTACTATGCTTTTTCTGGCAATTGCAATGTTTTTCTTTTCAGAAGCAGATGGCTCTTTTATTCCTGTGCCGATTGACTTTTCAATATTTCTTATGGAATCGACCATTTTTTTTAATTCATCCGGTTCAAGGCTTGCTTTATGATCGGGCCCCTCCATGTTCCTGTCAAGAGTGAAGTGCTTTTCTATAATAGTCGCACCGAGGGCAACAGCTGCTATAGGTACTTCGATACCTTTTGTATGGTCTGAATATCCGACTTCTATATTAAAGGCATCATGCATAGTTTTCATGGCGGCCAGGTTAACATCTTCATAAGGAGTGGGGTATTCTGTGTTGCAATGAAGCAGTTTGATGTATTTGGTTCCGTTATCTTTTAACACTTTTATCGCGTCGGATATCTCACTCATTTCACACATACCGGTGGACATAACTACAGGCTTTCCGGTTTTAGCCAGAGCCACGAGATAAGGATAGTTTGTTACCTCACCGGAGGGTATTTTCCAAAACGGCATGTTTAGGGAGTTGAGAAAATCTATACTGTCAAAATCAAATGGAGTTGATAAGAAACAGATGCCTATTTTGTCGCAGTATTCTTTTAACTTTACAAATGAATCAAAGGAAAGCTCCAGTTTTTTCAGCATGTCCTGCTGGGAGCTGTCACCTGTTGTCTTTTTCTGATATTCAGCTTTTTGAGCATTTTTTGATACCAGATTTTCTGATTTGAAAGTTTGATACTTTACACAATCTGCACCAGCATCTTTGGCGGCATCTGCTAAACGACAGGCGAGCTCAAAACTACCGTTATGGTTGACACCTGCTTCGGCTATTATATATACACTCATTATTTTATCACCTTACCCGGATTTCCATATATTGTAACATTGGAGGGTACAT
>JAFZQN010000100.1 GCA_017620375.1 Lachnospiraceae bacterium | reverse complement strand
TTCATTCCGTATTTTTCCGGATTAAAGCTGGCAAAGTCAGGCAGTTCAAAAGGTGTATCCATCAGAATTTCAAGTTTTATACCGTCATCACCCAGAAATATGCATGATATGGTCTCCACATTTGGAAGCGCTGCTTCCAGTGTTGCTTCAAACACCTCATATGCATATATCAGTAATTCTCCGTCAAATTCGGTATCCGCCTTTATACCGCTTACATTTGCATCAATTCCTAAGAGCTTTACATTTTCCAGAGATTCTCTTATGGCATAACGTAACTCCTCAAGCTTTAATTTCTTAAACTGTTCGGATAATATCGAAAGGTTTGCCTGTCTTTTGGCATATGCACCGTACAGTGAACAGAGCATTAGCCCTTCATAAGTATTTCTTCCGGTAAGCTCTATCTTTTCCAGTATCTCTTCTATTTTTTCCAGCTGGCCCTTTGTCCTTAATGTTATACCGTCATAAAGTTTGCTTCTGGTCTCAAGTGCAGCTTTTTGTGCCTTGATATCATTTTCCATCTCTAAAAGGTTATTTTCCTCGGAGATACGGTCAAGTGCTTCTTTAAGCTCATCATTCAGCTCATTTATCGTAGTATGGTCTTCTATCCATATAACTTTACCTGTAGGTGCGATATGTTGGGTACGGAGCAGACTGTTTTCGTCCAGATATACAACATCGCCCTTATCGGCTTTATCTATCTGGACTGGTGACAGGCCTTTTATCTCATTCGAGCGATATTTGATATTATTCTTATCATCGGCTATAGCCGCATTGATACTGGAAAGTCTGAATATACCGTCATAATCACTGTTAGAAGGTATAAGACCTATCCTTAAGCATGATTCCCAAAGTCCAACAAATACCAGACTGTATACTTCCTGGAAATTATAGAGCTTATGTCCGAATACCTTTGGTGCACTTCCGCCTCTAACAATATATATAAATAACAGGCTTGTAAAGAATAAAGATATAGCAGCCGGTATCCATGAAAGCTTTTTTGCAGCCGTATTATTACTGCGCTTAATAAGCACAAGTAAAGACGCACCTGATAATATAACACACCAGGCTACAACGATAAAATACCCGAATGAATATGAATACTGTATCTTACCATCCACATATCCTTTGATATTAAAGATCAGATTATGCAGATCGTTAGTTACTACAAATGCAATGATTATATATGCGGTTATCTTTAAGAACCGTTCAAGTTTATAGTTACGGTCCTTTTCTTCTATCCCGACATTTATAGCCAGTAATATCGATAAAAGCGGCAGTACGATTATCGATACATAATAAAAATACCAAAACAGTCTTTCCAGTATCAAAATCCCGGAATAAAACGTCCATCTGATCAGTCTCATTATAAATAATGAGATCATAAACGATCCGCCCAATACAATATAGTGTCTCAGATTACCTATAGTCATCCTTCGCTGAATGGTAATGATCCATACAACCGTAAGGCATATATATATTATTGAGTCAAAATCCATAAATACCAGGAAGGTCCTGTTTATAAGCATATAAAGAACAGCGACCGCGATAGCGAGCGTAAAAAGCAATATATATTTTCTTGATTTTCTGCTTATATACGGCATATATCTCCTCTTTATACAGCTTTTGACCTGTAATGACCTTTATTACAGTTACAGTATACAATAGCGTTATATCAATGTAAATATATTTGATGTCTCAAAGCGAAAAACTATTAATGTTAATAGTTTTTCAAAATAAAAAAGACCTGTCTGATAGACAAGTCCTTTTTATTTGTATGCCAAGCCTTTTAATCAAGAAAGCTTTTAATTTTAACGATGGTTCTGTAGTCAACGGGTGATACCATGCAGCCGTACTTTCTGCCGCTTTCGTGAATGATCATTCCGTTGCCCATATACAGAGCCACGTGATTTATCTTACCGGATGAAGATCCGTAAAATACCATATCGCCGGGTTTTGCATTAGCAAGTGATACTGTCTTCCCCTTTGAAGAAGCAGCTATATCATATGATGCTCTCGGAAGCTGTGATGTGTCATATCCGCATGCCTTATATACTGCCAAACAGAATCCTGAGCAGTCAGCACCGCTTGATAAACTTGTGCCGCCCCAAACATACCTGAGACCTATATGCTTCTTAGCCTCGATTATGATCTGGTTTCTTAAAGAATTAGCTCCGACTGTAGTCTCACCGTTAAGCACTGCTTCAAGTGATACTGCCTTATCCCAGTCATAAGCTACATCTACAAACTCTTTTGCGATATAACCCTCAAGGTCATCACAATATGCCTTTACCCAGATGGTATCGTCTTCCTTGGAGATAACGCATTCCTCTATAACGGGAAGCTGTACTCCGCGGTTTACTGTTGCAATGATATTCTCATCATCCGATGAATCGGGCTCGGATCTGAAATTTACAGTGCCCGCATTACAGGTTGCCATAAGAGTTGAAAGACATAACGCTCTCTCTATAGCCTTTTCACCGGTGATAAGGTACTCTTCCGATACATAACCTGTGATCTTACCTGACTTTATATGTGCCCATCCATTGTTTGTATCAAGTATTTCACACATACCGTCCTTGGGAAGATATCCGACTATTGATGCCGAAGTACCGGCTGACTTTCTGATATTCAAGTAATCGTTTACATTGGCAAAAGCTACATTTTCAGGGATAACTGCTGCGTCGGTAAATAACTCGGCAATATTGAAATCCGCATTCTCTTCATAGCATTTATCAAGGTAGTAGGATAAACCCTCTATAGGTCTCTCACCTGTGATGATATCTGCTGCATTAGCTTTTGTCTCAGTATTTGCCATAACAAGCAGTCCGAGTAACATGACTACTGTTACAGCTTTTATACATGACTTCATATTAACATTCCTTTTCTTAATTTGATTTCCGTATAAAATCTTCCTATACGGATACATTTTCAGTAAGGCTAGTTTGCATTATACTACCGAATTACACATTTGTCAACAAATTGTTACATAAAAATTACATTAACAAATTATAAAGTGTAATAAACATAAAAATCCGGGGATCAAAAAAATCCCCGGAAGTATGATAAATACGTGTTTTTAATTATATGACATCGATTACATCTTTGTAGAAAGAATTTTCAATTATTGTAATCCCAATCCACTGCAGAATGCTCATTTGTCTTATCTCTGGTGAAAAGATCAACTACAGCCTGATGTACATCCTGTCCTTCAAAGAGGATATCATATACCTCCTGAACTATAGGCATCTCTACTTCATATTTATCAGCCAGAGCCTTGGCAGCCTTAGCACAATATACACCTTCTACTACCTGTGCTACCTTCTTCATGGCATCTTCCACACTCATGCCCTGTCCGATAAGATATCCTGCATTCCAGTTTCTTGAATGATGGCTGGTAGCAGTAACAAAAAGGTCGCCCACACCTGAAAGTCCACACAGAGTTTCAATATTAGCTCCCATTTTCTTACCCAGACGGCTGATCTCAGCTATACCTCTGGTCATAAGTGCTGCCTTGGTGTTATCACCAAATCCCAAACCGTCTGACATACCTGCTGCAAGAGCTATTACGTTCTTTATTGAACCACCGAGTTCAACTCCTATTACATCATCACTTGAGTATACTCTGAAGGTCTTGGTCATGAACATGTCCTGTATCTTTTTTGCAGCTTCTTCCGATCTGGAAGCTACAACTACGGTTGTGGGGATAAGTCTGCTTACTTCCTCAGCATGTGAAGGTCCTGACAGAACCGCAAGTGTTGCATTCGGGATCTCCTCACCGATGATATCAAGTATGGTATTAAGAGTTTTTTCCTCTATTCCCTTTGCCACATTGACTATAAGCTGTTCATCCTTAATATAAGGAGCCACAAGCTTAGCTGTGTCTCTGACATAAGGAGAAGCAACAGCAAATACTATAAGCTCGGGATCACTATCCTTTACAGCGTACTTCTCATCAAGTGTAAGTTCTACAGAATCCGGAAGTACTGCTTCAGGGAGATTCTTGATATGCTTTCTGTCTGCCTTAAGAGCTTCGATCTCGCTCTCAATCTTAGACCATAATACAACCTTTGTTCCTTTATTCGCCAATAAAATTGCAAGTGCGGTGCCCCATGTACCGCTTCCTAATACTGTAACTGACATTTTTCCAAAACCCTTAAAAGGTAATCCTTTCTATATACTATGATAAAATTTTATGCCGATACTTCTGTGTTTTTCTTATGTCCGATCTTATTTTCCGTACCGTTCATAAGTCTCTTTATGTTCTGTCTGTGCTGTATAAAAGCCATAACAGTGTACATGCAGGATACTATAACTATCCATGCATAGTAAGGCTCAGAAGTAAACCTTATGGCATTCCATATAGGAAATAATGTAAGCACTGCAAGAGAGCCTACCGATACATACTTAGTTGTAAGTACCAGGATTGCAAACAACGGAAGTCCCACAGGAAGGATCCAGGGATCGATCGCGATAAACACTCCCGCTGTAACCGCTATGCCCTTTCCGCCGTGGAATTTAAGCCATACGGGAAAGTTATGTCCGAGCACGCAGCCAAAACCGCATATAAGCTCTAAAAGTTTAACATAATCTATATCTTTATATATAACAAATCTTATAAGTAATACAACAAGAATGGCTTTTAAAAGATCACCGATCAAAGTGATTATACCCGCTTTTTTACCCAAAGTTCTAAAAGCATTGGTTGTGCCGGCATTTCCGCTTCCCATTTCACGTATATCAACATGATTCATAAGCCCCATAATATACCCTGTGGAAAAACTGCCAACAATATACCCCAGCACTAAGCATATAATAATCTGCAGCGCCATTTTCTCTCTCCCTTATTTTGAATTCTCTCCACGTTCTCTTATTATCAGCTTTATAGATGTACCCGAGAAACCGAATGCTTCTCTGATCTTGTTCTCAATATAACGCTGATACGAAAAATGAAACAGTTCTTTATCATTACAGAATATAACAAATGTAGGAGGCTTAATACCTGTCTGTGTGATATAGAAAAGCTTAAGTCTTTTACCCTTATCTGTAGGAGGCTGCTGCAGTGCGACCGCCTCTGACATGATCTCGTTAAGTACACCGGTCTTGATCCTTAAGCTCTGATTCTCAAGTACCACGTCTATCGATTCAAACAGCTTTGTTACACGCTGTCCGGTAAGTGCCGAGATGAAAAGTATCTCAGCATACGGGATAAATGAAAGTATCTGAACTATCTTATCCCTGTAACGGTACATGGTCTTGTCATCTTTTTCTATGGCATCCCATTTATTAACACAAATGATGATACCTCTGCCTCGTTCATGAGCTATACCTATGATCTTGGCATCCTGTTCGGTAACACCTTCTACCGCATCTATCATAAGCACTGCTACATCACACTTTTCAACAGCAGATACTGTCCTTATGATCGAATAACGCTCCAGGTCTTCCTTTATCTTACTTTTACGTCTGAGTCCTGCTGTATCTACAAAGACATAATCCTTACCTTCATATTTTATCTCTGTATCAATGGCATCTCTCGTAGTACCGGCTATATCGGATACAATACATCTTTCTTCACCTGCAAGTCGGTTGATAAGTGAGGACTTTCCGGAATTGGGACGTCCTATGACAGCTATTCTCGGACGTTCATCCTCTTCCTCTTCTTCCGTGCTTTCCGGGAAATACTTAACAACTTCGTCAAGCAGTTCACCGAATCCCAGCTTACCTGAAGAAGCTATCGGGAACGGCTCTCCGATACCCAGATTATAAAACTCATATACATCAGCCTGTAACTGTTTAAAATCATCAACCTTGTTTACAGCAAGTACAACAGGCTTTTTAGAACGTCTAAGCATATCTGCGACATTAAAGTCGGCATCCACAAGTCCCTGTCTTACATCTACCAGGAATATGATCACATCGGCAGTCTCGATAGCTATCTCTGCCTGCTCTCTCATAGACTTAAGTATTATATCATCCGACTTTGGCTCTATACCGCCGGTATCTATCAATGTAAAACTGTGATTAAGCCAAGTGGTGTCGGCATATATCCTGTCTCTGGTAACGCCCGGATAATCCTTAACTATGGCTATCTGTTCACCTGCCAGAGCATTAAACAGTGTGGATTTTCCGACATTCGGCCTTCCCACTATCGCTACTATAGGTTTCATAATCTCAATCCTTCCTGTATAAGCCTTCCCCTTCAGTCTATCTCGTACTTGTTTAATTCGTTTGAATAATAATTTCTCTCATAATCCTTCATAAACGAACCTACAAATGCAGACCCACTCGATTTTACTATACGAACCTTTTTTTGTAAAGACTTTTCTAATTTTTCAAGAGGCATATCATCCAAAAAGATATCCTCACCGCTCTTCAATGTACTGCAAGGAAGAAGTATGTATGAATCAAGGCCTTTTTCATCCTCAGGTTCATTCTCGAAGGCAGTTTTTAGCTGAGCCAAAATATCCTGTCCGGTAAGTAGTCCGGTAACATCTATATCATGTCCGAAGAAATCGTTTATGATCCTGTGTACATGGATATGCTTTACACCAAACTTTTCTGCCACTTTTTTCGATAACATATCAATGGTACCGTAAGCAGCATATCCGGTCACCACATGGAATACGGTATCGGTTAAAAACTCGGCGTCTTCTAAAGTATCTATCTCTTCTTCTACTTCATCTATCATGGATCTTAACATACCGACACCGTTTTCTATCTGAGGAAATCCTTCATATTCCTCTATGGAAGGTATCGGCCTTTCCGCTCTTAAGTACCATTCATCGGAAGCATATATAAGCCTTGTTCCGTATTTTTCTAGATAATACTTTTGCTTTGCTTCTATCTGCTGTAATACTTTTTCGGCATCTTCCTTGGTAAAAGGATCGAGATGCTGCAGGCCTTCTCTAAACTTCGTTAGTCCTACGGGTACTATGGACATACTTAAGAAATTGGGCAGATACTGCTCGATATCGGACATGGTCCTCTCAAGCTCATCACCGTCATTAAAACCTTTGCATAATACTACCTGTCCGTTTAATTCCAAGCCGGCATCACAGAAGGTTTTTATATGTCTCAATGCTTTTCCGGCAAAACGGTTATTGAGCATTTTGCATCGAAGTTCAGGATTGGTAGTATGTATAGAGATATTGATCGGTGATAATTTATAATAACATATTCTTTCGGCATCTTCATCACTCATATTGGTGAGGGTAACATAATTACCCTGAAGAAATGAAAGTCTGGCATCATCATCCTTAAAATACAGGGTATCACGCATACCCTTAGGCAGCTGGTCGATAAAACAGAAAATACACTTATTCCTGCAGGAATGATATTCATCCATCATACCGGACTCAAATTCTATCCCCAGATCTTCATCTTCATCCTTTTCTATCTCGTATTCCCAGAACTCACCGGATTCTTTATTTATAACGCCAAGTACCAGTTCCTCATCATCGCATAAGAACCGGTAATCAAATATATCTTTTATTTCCTGTCCGTTGATACTTACCACGATATCACCCGGCATAAGCTCCAGTTCTTCACCTATGGAGCCGGGTGCCACACTGGATATTACGTGGCCTTTGTTTTCTTTTTTCACTTTATATTCCTTCCGTTTATAGAGATAAACCCTATATTTACACCTCTGTCATTGCCATGTTGTCTATGAGAATAAAACATATTAGGATGACATTTTGTACATAATCCGCTGATCTCGATATTTTTAGGATCTACGCCTGCTTTTATCAGGTTGTATCTGTTTGCTTCCCAAAGATTAAGATAATATTTTTCTGTAGGATTATCAGAAAAACTGCCGGAAGCAGGACGTACTACATTAGATACCGGATTTTTACCTGATGGTAAAAGCATGTTAGAATACTTTTCTATAAATACATCAGCTACTTCCTTTCCCACTTCATAACAGTCCCGGCATATCGAAGGCCCTATGACTGCTTTTATGTCTTCCGGTTCAGTACCGAATTCTTTCTTCATCTTTTCTATAGCCGCACCGGCTATATCATTTACAGTGCCCTTCCAGCCGGCATGCACTGCCGATATAACCCTTTTTCCTGTATCAACTATAAAAACAGGTACACAGTCCGCTCCAAGTACGTAAAGCACAACATCTTTCTCATTCGTGATCTGACCGTCTATCTCTTCTAACGTACCCGGTATATCATTTAAAAGACTTTGGTTTTCGCTCTTTAATAAACTAAGCCGCACACCGCGGCCACAATCTTTTTTTCCTACTATCTCTACATTTACTGAATGACACTGATGAGGCATAACAATGTTTTCCGGCTTAAATCCGGCAGATCCGGAAAACAGTCTGATATTCTCCATGACACTTTTGGCATCATCACCACGCATAAAGCTCATATTCATGGAAGAATAACAACCGCCGCTTACTCCTCCGTATCTGGTAGAAAAGCCACAGTTAAGCCACTCAATATCAGCAAAACTATTGAATGTTATAAAAGGAACAGTATCTGCATTTTTAAGTACAGTATGCTCATTCAGATTTTTGTTCACTTATATCTCCTTTAAATCATCTACATGATTGCATCAAAGGCATTCTTATATACCTTTATATCCCTGCCCAGTATAGCCACAACATCAAATCTTACGGGATGATCGTCAGGTATGCCGTGTCTCGTCATGTAATATAAGGCACTTCTTGTGATCCGTTTTGCTTTACGATAGTCCACCGCTTCTTCGGGTAAGCCGTTGGCGGCCGAAACTCTGTATTTCACCTCAATAAAACACAGATACCCTTCGTTTATGGCTATAATATCTATTTCTCCGGCTTTGCAGTAAAAATTGGTCTCTATTACTTTATATCCGGAGTTTTCCAGGAAAAGCACAGCCTCGTGCTCGTTGTTAAAACCGACCTGTCTTTTATTCAAACTAAATCTCCATCTTCTGTTTGATAGCATCAACCTTATCTACAAACATAAGGACTTCGACTACCGCCTCATAAAGCTCCGGTGGTATATAGTCGCCAAAATCCAGTCTAGATAAAGTCTCGGCAAGTTTAGAGTCGTGATGCAGAGGAACATTTGATTTTTTAGCTTCTTCTATGATCTTGTCAGCCAGATATCCTTTACCTGTAGCTATGATCTTCGGCGCCTGATCTCCGGGCTCAAATCCGAGTGCTACCGCAGTTTTAACCTTTTTAACCATTATATGTTCCTCCTTTCTTTAAACTCTATTTATTTCAAATGTGAACAAACGATCTTCTGTGTATGGGTGTCATCCCGAGTTCTTTTATCGCCGCTATATGTGCCGCCGTACCATATCCTTTATTACCGGCGAAGTCATACCCGGGATATATCTTATCATACTCCACCATCATTCTGTCCCTTGTAACTTTAGCTATAATACTTGCCGCAGCTATGGAGACACTCTTTGCATCGCCTTTTATTATCCCCACCTGTCTGATATCGACATCAGGAATATGTTCAGCATCCACAAGAAGTATATCCGGTGTAAACATCTCGCCTGTCTTGGGATTCTTTAAATCCTTTATTGCCTTTCTCATGGCACTGTGAGTCGCTCTTTTGATATTGATTTCATCTATGACTTCGTTAGTCTCCATACCAAGTCCCACAGCAACAGCCTTATCCATTATTATATTATAAAGCTCTTCTCTCTTTTTTTCGGACAGTTTCTTGGAATCGTTTAGATATAATATTTCTTCCGTTTTGGGAAGTATTACAGCTCCGGCCACTACCGGTCCCGCAAAAGGGCCTCTTCCCACTTCATCTATACCGCATATAAACTCAAACTCAGCATACTTGTACTCGAATTCCTTCATTGTCTCTATACGGGCACGTTCTGCTTCAAGTTTAGCCAGTGCTTTTTGTTCTTTTTCTTCTTTTGTCATGATATTCTCTTTATATGATCATTATTCCGGCATTTCCAAAGTGATCCTGCCAAGTTTTAGTGTTCTGAAATCATCAATAAGAATTTTAGATGCTTTTAACAGATCGATCTCTGCACCTTTTTTTAGGCAGCCACGTTTCTGCCCTATCATCTCAAGTACTGCTAATGCCTTTTGATTAAATTCCAATTCATCTGTAATATCATTACTGCTATCAAAACCGGCATCTGAAAGATCTAATGCATATCTTTCCTTCAGTACTTCAGGATAATCTTTCATAAGTATCTTTATCAATTCCAATGCCATATCCTCAGGATAAAGGATATCATCATTGATCGAACCGATAAAAGCTATATGAAGGCCTATCTTTTGATCCTCAAACTTAGGCCACAGTATACCGGGTGTATCAAGAAGCTCTACACTCTTATTGATCCTTATCCACTGTTTACCTATGGTTACTCCGGGTTTATTACCTGTCTTGGTACAGGCTTTTCCCGCAAAGGAATTGATAAATGTGGATTTTCCGCAGTTAGGGATACCTGCTATCATAGCTCTTAAAGGTCTTGCAAGTATTCCTTTTTTACGGTCTCTTTCTATCTTTTCCTGGCAGGCTTTCTGTATTACTTCCGTGGTAGCCTTAACTCCGGCACCGGTTTTGGAATTTACTATGCTTACGAAGAAGCCTTTATCCTCATAGTATTTCTTCCATACAGCCGTCTTTTTCTCATCGGCCATATCGGATTTGTTTAGCAGCAATACCCTGTATTTACCTTTTGCAAGCTCGTCTATATCAGGATTCTTACTGCTTAACGGTATCCTCGCATCAAGTATCTCTACCACCACATCGATAAGCTTGATACTCTCCTGCATCATCTTTTTAGCTTTCGCCATATGACCGGGATACCAGTTTATTGTTTTGGTCTCATAACCTTTTACGTTATCGGTCTTTGACATTTTTTACTCCGATCAATTATTATTCATCCTGGTTTAATATCTTTAATTCTTTTTCGATACCCTGAAGCTGTTCCTTGCACTTTGATGCAAGTATCGTACCTTCTTTATACAACTCGATGGATTCACTTAAAGGTATATCCTGTGCACCAAGCTTGTTATTTATCTCATCAAGTCTGTCTAAAGCACGGTCTATATTAAACTCTTCGTTTTCTATATCGTTTGTTTTCTTAGCAGCGCTCATAAATCTCCTTTTATTGTTGCTGAAATATCACCGTCATGCATCTTAATTTTAATACTGTCACCGGCATTAACATCATTTTTACTCTTTACAGGTATGCCATCCTTAGTCACATAACCGAAACCACCCACGAGCTTTGCCGTAAGGGATAATCCGTTAAGTTCTGTCAGCAGCACTTCAAATCTGTGTTTTCTGGCATCATATGCCATATTAACCTTTTGCTTTATCTTTTCGAGGTATTCATCCGGCATATTCTTAAATCTTTGATATATAAGTTTTATATTACTGTTTATATCCTGTTCCAGTATATTTAATGCATCAAGATATGTCTTATAAACAGCTTTTATATTAAGACTTAACAGTTCTTCCTGATGTTTTAGTCTATCTTTGTTTTCCCTTAATCTGTTTTGAGGACCATTTTTCATAAGTACAGCTAAACGATTTTCCAAGAGCAGTTTTCTGTTCTTTATCAAACCGTTCATATTATCCGTTAAGGCTTTCCTTAAGAGTTCTATCCTTCTTAGGTCGGTCATGACATCAGGTATGGTCTCTTCAGCCGCTTCGGAAGGTGTAGCTACACGTTTATCCGATACATAGTCGATCAGCGTCCAGTGTCCTTCATGTCCGACTGCGGAAACTATGGGAGTCTTGGCCTCAAATACAGATCTTACTATCTTCTCGTCGTTATATACATTCAGCTCTTCATCCGATCCGCCGCCTCGACCAACGATTATGGAATCAAGTCCCATACCGTCCAAAGCCTTGATGCCCTGTACTATGGTATTGACCGCATTCACGCCCTGTACATTAACATGGAATAGTATTAGCTGTACATAAGGATTTCGTTTCTTTGCCACCTTACAGATATCCTTGATGGCCTGTCCGTTTTTGGATGTGATGATACCGACATTTTCAGGATGCTTCGGTATAGGCTTTTTATGTATCACATCAAACAGACCTTCAGCCTGAAGCTTGGCCTTTAGTTTTATAAGTGCAAGATTACTCTGTCCTTCACCTATATTCTCGATCTCTCTTACTATCAGCTGGGTCTGACCGGATCTCTCAAAAAACTCAAGTCTTCCGGCTATTGCAACGAATTGTCCTTTTTCCAGTTCAAACTTTAGTACCTCAGCAGCTACCGAATCCCAAAGTCTGCAGGGAAGAAGTGAATTATCATCCTTTATATCAAAATAATAATGAGCACCCTTTTTGCCGTTATAATTGGTAACCTCGCCCTTGACCAGTATATCATAAAACTCAGGAACATGAGCATACTTATCGGATATAAGTCGGTTAACCTCTGTTACGGATCTGTAGTCTTTATATTTTTCCGGCAGATCAAGGTTCTCAATGCTTTTTGTCGTCTCGGGCTGGGCGTTTTCGTTACTTACAGGAACTTTATACCATCTTTCGAGCTCCTTGGGAAGACTCTCCCCCATATAGTACCATGTTTTATTAAGTGCATCCCATCTTGCTCCATGAGCTTTAACAAGATCTTTTTCATTGAAGCTGACGGAAAGTTTATATAATCCCATTTATTCTTCCTTTTTGTTCAGACCGCTTATGATCGCAAGACCGTCAAGTCTTATCCATGCTTTTCCGATTATACTCTCTCTGGTGACATTACCCATCCCTGTATAACGGCTGTCCAGACTGTCATTTCTGTTGTCACCGAGAACAAAAAACTCATCATCGTCAAGATATACGGGATTCTCGGCAAGTCCGTAAACTAACATCGGTTCAACCGCATTTATTTCCTCAAGAAGCTCGTCATTTATATAGACATATCCGTCCTTTATCTGTACCTTTTCACCCGGAAGTCCGATTACACGACGTATCCCGTAGTAATCATGCTCTTTTCCGGATATATTAAATACTATAACGTCAAATCTTTCCGGATCGTCTTTTCTGTAACTGAGCCTGTTGATCATGACCATATCCCCGTCTGCCAGCACAGGCTCCATGGAATTACCGGTCATATTTGTCTTCTCAATACAGTAGGTGGTTATGGCCCACGCTGCAAATACAGCAGCTCCCAGAACGATAACCCAAAGTATTACCTTTACAGTAATACGTATTATCTTATCCCTTAATTCACGTCTGTCGTAATCAAGGTTATAATTTGGTTCGAAACTCAAAACATCCTCCCTATCCCATAAGAGCAGTCATCTTTTCAAAATCGTAACTGCGGATAAGTCTGCATCCATCACTCAATTCTGATTCATTTACTGTATCCGATACAATCACATTTGCTTCTTTTATATCGTTTACTACATTAGAAGCCATCATCTCAAAAAAGCTCTTTACATTTATAACATCAGTCACAAAAAATTGATCGATCAGAAATGCAAGAGGGGTCTCACCGGCTACATGTGCAGAACTGTCTCTGTTCATATTGAGCCATATAAGATCGTTTTTTTCAAGATCCAGCCCGAACAGATAAGCAAATGTACTGTCCGAATTGATAATAAATGATGTCGCAACTGTCTTAGGCTCAAAGATCTGACCTGAATCCTCAACATCTCTTATCATATATCCGGCCTTGCAGAAGCAGTCACAGAACTTAAGCGGTGAAAATACATTATTGCAGAATATAACATATTTAACATCGGGATACTTATTTTTAAACTTTAAAAGGTCAATGTCGAAATACTCTGAACCACCCTTATATCCGCTGGTCTGATCTCCCGAATAAACTATTGCATCAGACTGCAGACCGGCCATGGTCCTCCACGAAAACTCGATCCTTCGTCCGTCATCAGTCAGTCCGAAACATGACAGATCGATATCATTAACCTTTTCCCAATATGTAAATGCTCTTATTTTCTTAAAGTCATCTATATGCAGTCTGCTACCCTTGGCAAGTACACCGAAACCTCCCGAAGACGCAGTCTCCTGTACCGGCAGGGCAATATTTTTCATATTGTCATCTATATATACCTTGCCCAGTCTGTTCTTAAGTACTTTCTCAAGTTCTTTTTTTATAAATACCTTAAGCTTGTCTGACGTAGCCTTATCAAGAAATGTTCTTCTTCTTGCTAATTCTTCTTTCGTCTCTACATGGACCCTTAACTTTTCATATTTGGTAAAGCTAAAGGCTCTGTATGCTTTTACGCGTGTAGTAGCAGAATACTTTATAAGCAACTGTATAAGTATCATTACATTTTGAGTAGATATCTGATCAAGGACTTTCTTTATATCTTCCTCGTTTGCACAGCGGCTTATCAGATAATCGAGATTTCTAAGTACTGCGCCGGATCCTTTTCCTGTTTTTAAGATATTTGCAGCATCCTCGATATATCCGAGCTTCATAGCCTTTTCAAAAGCAGAATATACCGAATGATTTTCCTTTCCGCGCATCAGCTTTACAAACTCGGTACCGTAGTCATTCTTTGGTATGTAATGTATATGATGCAGCAGTCCGCTCCATACAGCCTTTCTCTCAAAACAGTCTCTTATCTGCTTATACTGTTTTGACTTATCCGATTCAAACTGAAAACCGTAGAATATCATATCAAGTACAGAAGCGATCAGTTTTCTGTCACGGTTTTTCAGATTGAGATTATTTATGTCTTTATTCTGATATATTCTGTAATTGATCTCTTCAGCTAATTTTGTTACATCAGAAAGTGAGATGAATTTAACATAATATCCATCCCTTTTTTCTGCCAGCAGTCTTAAAGCAAGATTCTTTGAAGCACATGTCTCAGGTTTAAAGCCATAGTTATCTATATACTCTGACAGCATATTATACTGTACGGGATTTAGCGGTCTGGTACTTAAAAACATGTCTTTTACAGAAGTTTTAAGTACATCCTCCGCATCCTTTATATTAAGTATGCTAAAATCCTTTATCTCGGCATTTTCCTTAAAAGCAGTCCTTTCAAACTGTTCTTCAAATAATGAATGTCCTGCCTCTGAGAAGTTACCGAACCCGTATGTAACGGCATAATGTACCATCTGATCAAATATAAGCTTATCGGTCGAGAGCTTCTTTACACTCTCGGGAAAACCTTTATAAAAAGGTTCTGGTACGATCTTACCAATCATGCCGGATATATATTCTATCATCTCTCGTTCAGCCAATGCCTGTCCTTTTTTAACACGGATATTGAACATATTGGCTATGGCAAACAGAGTCTCAAAAGCATTTGTATCTTCGCCTTTTTCACTTACAAGTATATGTTTTGTAAACAGATAATCCTTAAATACCTTATTCATGTCTTACTCCAAAAAAGAGCCACGATATCATAATGCTGATCTGGAATGAATGAAGTAAGCATTACTAGCTGTGGCTCATCTCTGCGATATCACCGGATTATACGGCAGGAGGGTCACCCCGTCCTGCCCGGACCAAAGAAGTAAATCCGGTTAGCTGCATACATATTTAATTATATCAATTTTTTTATAACAGTCAATCTTTTTATTTGTTTACGATAACGCGTGTAAGCAGAAGATCTATAACTTTGGTGTCCATAAACTGCTGAACTACATAACCTGTACCGTAGTTTGCTACCCTGTTATTAAATTCTTCTTCGGTAGATCCGTTGTTAATGTAGTACTCCTTAGCATCATCGATAGTATAGGTCATGTTTTCCCTGTCGGCTATAGCCTGACATATAAGCATGAATTTCAAACTGTCAGTAACATTTGCTTCAATATCACTGTCAAACTCTTCTTCAGTTACTTTATAGTATTGTGTAAGATATTCTTCAAATGATGCATATGCTTTTGTACCCATATAAGACTCATAAAAATTATTCACATTTTCATAATAAGATATCTCCTGAGCCTTAAAATTACCTTTTATCTGCTTAAGATATGCTGAAGGCTTGGAATTGAGTGTGGTATTCTTTACTACATAGTCCTGTACATAGTTTGAAAGGTTTGTTTTATAATTCTTATCCTTAAGATACTGACGATACTCCTGTACGGTAGAAGCATACTCCGATAAATTTTCCTGTACGAATTCATCGGTAAATTCAGGTGCTACATATACACCGTTAAGTGTAACTGCAAATACAGCATCGCGTCCTGCAAGATCGGGGTTATTATCATAAGGAGTCGGGAATGTTACGTTAACATCAAATTTATCTCCTACTTTATGTCCTTCGATCTGTGCCTCAAAATCATCGATAAATGAACCTGAACCAAGTGTAATGTCATATGCCGAAGCACTTCCGCCTTCAAATTCAACTCCATCCATAGTACCCACATAATCGATATTGACCTTGTCACCGTTCTTTGCTACAAGACCTTCTTCTATTTGTAAGGTGCTCTTTGAATTAACGGTATTCCGGATATCTTTATCTACATCCTCATCGCTGTATTCAAGATCTGCCATGCTGGCGGTTATATTATTGTAATCAACTAAGGTGATATAATCCTCAGCCTTTACATTTTTGATACGTCCGTTATCATCTAGCTGTTCGGAAAAATTATAATTTGCCTCTACCTTATTGTTCTCTTTCTGTATTTTACTGATCACAGCCCATGCGACAAGTGCGACAAGTGCGAGTATAAGGACAACGAACACTACCTTAACAGCTGCAGCATTTCTTTTTTGTTTTGCAATCTCTTCTTTTCTTGCAAGCTTTCTCTGTTTACTGAGGCTCATTTCCTCATTTTTGCTTTCATTTCCCATTTTGTAATTCCTCTTATCTTTTTATTTTCGTTGAATCTTCAACAGGTCCAAGTCATTATAATACCAAAAAGTGAAGACTTTGTGAACATAAAAATATGCTTTTTTCTACTTTTCTTTATTCATTTTCTTGTAGTATGCCTCAAGTTTCGGTCTTGCCTTTATATAGAATGGTTTCAGCTTTTCATCGAAGTGCTTACCCATACCTTCCATTATTATGGAGTCAGCCTTCTCAAAAGACATGCTCTCTTTATAAACACGTTTGCTCACCAAAGCATCATATACATCGGCTATAGCCATGATCCTGGCCTCTAACGGTATATGTTCTTCCTTTAGTCCTTCGGGGTATCCGGAACCGTCCCATCTTTCATGATGGTAATGTGCCACATTTTCTGCAACTATCCTAAAGTCTGCATCATCTGTAGCCTTAAGTATCTCCTTGACTATGCGTGCACCCTCGGCAGCATGATGTTTCATCTTTTCAAACTCTTCGGGTTCAAACCTTCCGGGTTTACGAAGTACTGCATCGTCTACCGCTATCTTACCCAGATCATGCATTGGCGCAGCTTTTATAATATTCTTACAAAAATCCTCAGACAGATTAAACACATTGTTTTTCTTTATCTCATCAATAAGTATCCTTACACACTCACTGGTTCGCTTGATGTGTCCACCCGTGGAATTGTCCCTGCTTTCAACCATGGTCGCCATACTCATGATCAGGTTATTGTGCATTTCCACGATATGGTTTGTTTTCCTTGTTACCTGTTCCTGAAGTGAAGTATTAAATTTATTCATCAGGTTAATGTACTTTTGATCCTTGGTATCATCTGTGATAAAGAACTGATATCCGCGTTTATTGCGTCCGTCCACAAGGTAATTGATGTCTACAAGATATATCTTTTCTCCTTTTGTGTAGTGGAACTTGTCGTTTTTATCATCTGCCCTGAATTTATCCAGCCAAGCCACAGCATATTTTTTCATGGTTGGATTATATCTTATGGACCTGTCCACAGTCAGTGTATTTAATTCCGGGAATATCTGTCTGGCTGTTTCATTACTTCCAAGATAATTATACTTAAAATCAAAAGATATAAGTCCGGTATTACCCTTTTCTACCAGAGAATCTATAGCTGAATCAGTTACATCATACAGGCACATATCATGAATGATCTTTAGGAACATTACTTCACTCGCTATATATGCTAAAGGGAGAAGTTCAAAGTTTTTAAAAATCTGTCTGCCTCCGAAGAAACTGAAAAATGAAACAGCTTCGGCAGCAAAGAGCAATTGTGCGTTATGCTTTGATACATCTCTTTTCTTAAAGTATGTATATATGATCACAACAAAAGCGGTCAAAAACAATCCGGCAAGTACTATACGGTAAACCGTATGCATCGGTCCGTATTCATTTTTGATCAAAGTCCCTACACCGTCTCTAATCTCAAAATCAACATCTTTATAAAACAGACCGTTTCTTCCCATGGTAAGGACAAAACCATACAGTACAAAAATAGTGGCAAAAATGCCGATCCTCATCAGTTTGTTTATTACGATATTACAATGTTCAAGTACACACAATGTCATGAACAATATATTAAAACAGGCACCAAGATATGTTATCTTATTGGCTGTCAGAGCTTCTTCAAGTGTCTTTGAATGCACGGTAAGTGCATATCCAAGATTCTGGATAGCTATAAATGTGAACATCATTGTGAAATGAATATCGAAGTGCTTATGCCATATAAAAAGATATATTATGAGCATAACCAATGATATTGCAAACAATACATCATAATAAAAAGCTATCATTTTCTTCTCCCAATAATATACTTATAAACTTATACTTTCTTTACGAGCAACTCAACGGTAAAGCCGTTATCGTTATAATACTCCATACCGCCGCCCTGTCGTTCCATATAATTCTTTACCAGATAAAGTCCCAGACCGTATCCGGTTCTTTCCTTGGCATTGTTTCCTCTGTAATACTTTTCGGATATAAGCGGCAGATCGCTTTCCGGGACTCCGGGACCGGAATCCTTTACAGTGATCCGTAAGAATTTTATCTTATTACCCTGTTCATCCGTCATCTCTTCCGTTTCACTGAAGCTTACATGTATATCGGTCCCCGCATACTTATATGAGTTACCTACGATATTGTCTACCACTTGTTCCATACGAAGTCGGTCCATATATATAAGACACTCCGGAATATGGTTATCCAATATGATATTTCCGTATTCCTTAAGGCCTTTAAAGTAGTCCTCTATAATGGTTGAACCATGCTCTTCGACGGATACCTTGATCTCATCCATATCATCAAGTGTAGCCCTGAACACATTTTTGATAAGTTCATTGATCATATCGGCCTTTTTGGTTATAAAGCCGATCTTTTCCTCCAGATCTTCAAGTTCTTTAAGTTTATCGTGAGTACAATTCTCTTTTTTTCTTTCTGCCTGAAGACTTAATACTTCACAGGTAGCCTGTATGGTAGCAATTGGAGTTTTTAAGTCATGGCTTAACTCGGCCACCATTTCTCTTTTAAGGTTCTCCGCTTCTATCTCACGTTCCTTTGAAGCCTTGAGCTCTTCACGCATGATGTCGAAACCTTCGGTAAAATCTACAAACCCGTTATTTTTATTCATGGGTAACGGTACATCAAGATTACCTTTGGATATTTCGGTAGCAAACGAAGAAAGCTCGAGTATCGGCTTTATCTCTTTAATATAAATATAGAGGAACAGAACATAGCCTAATATAAATAAGATAACCCAAAAGATAAGGAACGTGATAAACATCTCTTTTTTGACCTCTTCGATGTTTTCGTTCATGCCGTTCCATATGTTTTTGTATATCACGAGTTCTTCATCCGTATACGATGAAGGAGCACCTACTTTGATATCTATCCCGCGGTATACGCAATATGCTATTGCAGGGATCAGAAGCATTACAATAGTATATACGATCACAACTGTTTTAAACTTTTTCATTTGATCTCCAGAATATAACCCGTACCCCAGATAGTCTTAATGTACTCCGGAGCATTGGGATCCTTTTCAATCTTTTCCCTAAGTTTCCTGATATGTACGTTTAACGTGCCGTCAGAATAAAAGGCATCACCCCATACTTCATCAAACAGCACATCCTTTGTCACTATGGAATTCTTATGCTCATATAAGCATTTCATCAGCATGTATTCTTTGGCCTTTAGCGCTATCCTGTTACCTTTTAACACTACAGACATTGTAGCTTCATCGAGATACAGTTCTTTTTCCCGGTCTTTTTCACCGGCCGCTGAATTCTTTTCTTTATTATCTCCCCCGGCAGTCTTTTCATTTAATTCCGCGATCCTTTTAAGGTTTACTTTAACCTTGGCCAGTAATACCGAGAGACTGTAAGGCTTTTTAACATAATCATCCCCTCCTATACTGAGTGCCACAAGTACATCGTCATCGCTCTGACGCGCACTGATAAACAATATAGGAAGCTTATATGATTCACGAAGCTTTTTACATACTTCAAAACCTGAGCCATCACCAAGATTGATATCCAGTAACACAATATCAGTTTCATTTTCCTCAAAAAAAGCATAACAAGACGCAGCACTGTTAACGTACTGTGTCTTTACATCAAACATATTAAAATACTCTGCCGTCATCTTGGCGAGTTCTTCTTCATCATCTACTATTAGGCAATTATAATGCATGTATCGTACCTTGCTCTCTTTTATATAACACTGTCTGAAAATCTCTTATCAACATATTCATCATTGATTATATACTTTTTTTGTTTTATTTACAATTATTTTATACTGTAATAATGTTACATGTAGTAAAAAAGAGGCCGGATAAAACACTTAGGTTTTCCCGGCCTCTTATACATTATTATTCTTCTGTTATCATTTCTACAGGGATAAGACGTCTTACCTTAAGTCCTGTTAAGAACGATGTGAGTATCGCTACAAAGATGATCCCTAAAAACCCTATAAGCATAGCTGTTATTGATATTTTGAATGCTGCTTCTTTCATAGCGAACAGTGAAAATGCTGCCCTGGTAAGGAGCTTTCCGGCACCTTCCGATAATACCACTCCTATCAGTGCACCGATTGTGATCGCAGGGATATTGGTGAGCATTATCTGCACCATGAGCCCTAAAGAAGTCTGTCCTATTGCTTTGCTGATACCGAAATTTTTCCAATCGCGGCTGATCTTGGCTCTTATAATAAGTGATTCCACAAATATAACAACCAATGTAGTTATAATAAGTATTACGAAGCAAACGGCATTCATTGAGGCATTTACAGTCTTAACAGTACCATCCATTTCCTGCTTAAGATTTCCGCATCTGATACTAAGGTTATTATCTTCCGCGAACTTCTTCACTTCTTCTTTGATCATATCAAAGCTTACATTATCCTGTGCTGTGATCTTATACAGATAAACATCTGTGATGCTTCCCGGGATTATCTTCTTGGCTCCGTCTATCCTCATATACAAAGTACGGCCCATTCTTTCAATCCTCTGGTTAATACCTGTTATAATATAGTTTTCTTTAGTATCGGCAAATTCAATCTCTACCACATCACCGATCTTTAAGCCCAGGTCCAGGGCAACACCGTTTGATACAAGGATCTCATTTTCTTTTTCGGGAAATCTTCCCTCGATCATAAAAGTATATTGCGTATTATTAAAGTCATCAACGGCATAGGTATATACAGTATCTTTTTTTCCGTTAAAGAACACGGCAGGTTCAAATCCTATCTCAACGAGCACATTTTTGACACCCGGAAGCTTTCTTAAGTCCTCTGCTATATCTGTTCCCGAATTGTTTAATACCTGGGCATCAGCAAGCTCAAATCCCCATATATTAAGCATTGCTTCAGGATCATCACCATAATTTTCTTTTATTCCGAACCCTGCAAGTGTAGCTATCATAAGAACTGCACTTATAATTACCAGAGCAATATTCCTTCCAAGATTACCAAAGGTTTCCTTTAATGATAATGTAAGCGATACAGGCAGCGAGGTCTTTTCAAAAGAAAATACATTTTTCTTATAATTATGAGTGTTTATACCGCCGCGAAGAGCATCCAGAACAGTTATTTTTCTATACACTCTGCTGATAAGTCTTGATACAAAGATTACAACTGCCAGTATTCCCAAAAACGTATATACGGCAACAGGTATGTTAACCGGCTGGTTCCATGAAAGTCCCAGAACGGAACTTACTATGTTACCAAATGTTTTGATCGTAAATATCGATATAAGGATACCTATAGCAGAACCTATAGCCGCTACGATCCCAATCTCAATAGTCAGTGCCCATCTGAGCTCACTTACTGTATATCCGGCAGCTTCCATAATACCGGTATTCTTCATATTTCTCTGGATAAAATTTTTGATACTGAAAGATATGATAATAAGACCGATTATAAGGATGATGGCACCAAATAACAGGATTATGGCCATTGCGATCATCGGGACAAACAATGAACCGCCCTTCATCATATCCCAATTGATCAGAAAATACTGTGTATAGTTTTTATCAGGCTCTAACTGACTGTACTTCTTTAAGTTTGCCTTATACACTTCAGCTATATCACTTTCCAGATCATCGGTAGTATAATCTTTTGCAAATTTCGTAATGTCTGCCAGACCCTTATGCGCATTAAACCTTTCAGCTATATTAGGATGTGAATTAACAAGCTTATCTATCATATCCTTATGCATACCACAGTAAAATGTCGTGATATTCATGGTGCTGCAGTAATAAGGATCCTCAAGATATCCGGCTACATTAAACGAATAGATTTCATTATCCAGCTTGATCTGTAATACATCACCTATATCGAAAGATGATTTCTGGTTGTAAGGAAGAAGAATGTCATTAACATTATGTCCAAATTCCGGTATTGTTACATTCATCTGTCTTTTGACCTGATCAAAATCTTCGATCATAAAGCTGTATGATGAATACTCTTCATCCTTTGCATTTTTATACTCTGCATGTATTTGGATTACAGGAGTAACTTCATAATCGGTGATGAGACTGTTTTGCGTAAAAGCTATCCCGGCTGATTCAGTCTCTGCTTCTGTTGTTCTGTTATATAATATTACGTGCGAACCGTTTATTTCTTCAAATTTATCATCCAGAATATGATTTATTCCGATCAATGCAGATACACAGTCTACAATCAGCAACGCGGATAAACAGGTGATGATCAGGAAAGTGATCATGTCCGAACGCTGCTTTTTCATGTTATTTTTTGCTATAAAGAACAGTTTATACATATTTACCTCACTATATATTTAAGGTACTCCATTCTGCTACGCAGAACGGAGCCGTGTCACACGCTCCAAAGGAGCATGTGACGTTTACCACCCTTGTACCTGTAAGAATTCCTTTAACTTCGCATGTCTCTCTTTAGCTTTTTCCAGATTCGGATTTGCCTCATCCTTATAGTCTCCGACATATTCACCCAGCTCACATTCTGCCGAGATCACACCATCTGCCAAGTATATCACTCTGTTGCCGCGTTCTGCAGCTTTTATGGTATGTGTTACCATTACTATGCTCTGTCCCTCGTTATTAAGATCTGACAGGATATCAAGTACATTTAATGTATTCTGTGAGTTAAGTGCTCCGGTAGGTTCATCGGCAAAAAGTATCTGCGGCTCATTTATGACTCCTCTTACCACAGCCACTCTCTGCTGCTGTCCGCCGGATAGCTGTGTAGGGAACTTATTCCAGTCTTTTTCATCTATCTCCACTTTTTTAAGCAGCTTCCTGGCTCTTTCGGCGAGTGTTTTTCTGTCCTTTGACTTAAGCAGTCCGCTTATCATTACATTATCCATAGCGCTCATCGAGTCATTTAAGTAATTCTGCTGAAAAACAAAACCTGCATAATCCCTTCTGAAAAGTGCCAGCTTATCGTTACTGTACTTTGATATCTCTATTCCCTTCTTTTCATTTTCCACGAAGTAAGTTACCGTACCAAGCGAAGGTCTGTCCATTCCGCTTAATGAATAAAGAAGTGTGCTTTTTCCGGAGCCGGAGTTACCCATAACTACCGTAAAATCGCCTTTGTATATTTCCAGATTTAAGTTCTTAAGTACATGCTGCTGTACCGATTCGTTCGAAAATGTCTTTGAAAGGTCCTTGGCCTTAAGTATCACTTCTTTTTGCATTTTATATCTCCTTATAAAAAAACTTTCATGTGTTCCTGCTGATCTTAATATACAGCATTCGCACATGAAAGTCTTAACCTGTTTCTTCTTTAATCCTTAACTGTTTCTTAATAAAACTTATTTAATATCTAACTGCATTACTTTTTATATGCAAAAAGTGCACCCTCCTTAAGGCCGATGCCAATTACATCGCCTCTTCCGGCATTGCCTTCCAGTATAAGTCTGGCAGCTAAAGTCTCAACATTCTTCTGAACAAAACGCTTAAGTGGTCTTGCACCGTATATGGGATCAAAGCCGTTATCGGTAATAAATGCCTTAGCCTCATCACTCAGCTCTACACTCAGTTCTTTATCTTCCAGTCTGCGGTTAATATCCTTAACCAACAGATCGATAATGGATGCGATATTACTCTTTGTAAGAGGTTTGAAGCATATGATCTCATCCAGACGGTTAAGGAATTCAGGTCTGAACGCGCCCTTTAGCTCATTCATGACCATATTTTCTGCCTCAGGATTGATCTCGCCGTTTTCGTTTATACCTTCAAGTAGGTACTGTGAACCGATATTGGAGGTCAAAATGATTATGGTATTCTTAAAATCAACTGTCTTTCCAAAGGAATCGGTAATTCGGCCGTCATCAAGTACCTGCAACAAAATGTTAAATACATCGGGATGAGCTTTTTCAATCTCATCAAAAAGTACTACACTGTAAGGCTTACGTCTTACTGCTTCTGTCAACTGACCACCCTCATCATATCCGACATATCCGGGAGGCGCTCCGATGAGTCTCGATACGGAGAACTTCTCCATATACTCACTCATATCGATACGTACTATATTACTCTCATCATCAAACAGGCTCTCAGCCAATGCCTTAGCAAGCTCTGTCTTACCTACACCGGTAGGTCCTAAGAAAAGGAATGAACCTATGGGCTTTGAAGGATCCTTGATACCGGCCTTAGAACGGATGATGGCTTCTGTAACCTTCTGTACGGCGTCATCCTGTCCTATGACTCTCTTATGAAGCTGTTCATCAAGCTTCAAGGTCTTCTGTCTTTCTGTCTCTGAAAGCTTCGATACCGGTATGCCTGTCCATCTGGATATGATCTTAGCTATCTCATCCTCATCAACTGACTCATGTACCAGCTCGTTTTCCCTGCCGCTCTTTTGAGCCTCATATTCCTTTAATTGCTTCTGTAACTCGGGAAGTTTACCGTATTTAAGCTCTGCAGCCTTTTCAAGGTTGTATTCTCGCTCAGCCGCAGCTATATCATGATTAACTGCATCGATTTCTTCCTTTAAGGATGTGATCTTATCGACCTCACTCTTTTCGTTTTCCCACTTTGTCTTTAACTGCATGAACTCTTCACGCTGTTTCTGGAGCTCTTCACGTAAGTCTTCAAGTCTGTCCTTACTTAAGGAATCCTCTTCCTTCTTTAATGCTGCTTCCTCAATCTCCATCTGCATGATCTTACGTCTTTGTTCA
>JAFZQN010000099.1 GCA_017620375.1 Lachnospiraceae bacterium | reverse complement strand
AGTATGGCAGGAAAAGAAGAACTACGGTAAGGTAACCATGGGAGTAGTCAGGAGTACCTACCTGATTGACGAAAAAGGTATCATAGTTAAGGCGTTTGGCGGAGTGAAGGCAGCAGAAAATCCTCAGCAGATGCTGGATACATTGAATTGAGATTTCAGATATATAGTATAAAACGGAAGAGGGGATCGGATTTGGAAAAAATATTATATATAAATGCATGTGTAAGAGATGGATCGAGAACAAAACGTATAGCGGATTATCTGTTATCTAAACTGGACGGTGAAATGGAGCAGGTTAACCTCATAGACATTGATTTTCCGAAGACAGATCAGGAGTTCATCGTATGGCGTGACAGCTTTAAGGTTAAAGGTGTATATGATGCTGAGATATTTGACCTGGGAAAGCAGTTTGCGGCAGCAGATACCATAGTCATAGCTGCACCTTACTATGATTTTTCATTCCCTGCTACGCTTAAGCAGTATTTTGAAAGTATAAATGTGTTGGGGATAACCTTCTGCTATAACAGTGCCGGCAGACCGGAAGGGCTCTGTAAGGCGAAAAAGCTCTATTATGTGACTTCTGCCGGCGGCTATATAGCCTTCGATCAGTTCGGATACGGCTATGTAAAAGCTTTGGCTGAAAACTTTTATGAGATACCTGTGGTTAAGCAGATAAAAGCCGAGGCGCTTGATATAGTAGGAGCGGATGTAGAGGCGATCATTGAGTATGCCTACAGAGAGATTGATCATATGATACAGGAAGAGAGGGGACTATCATGTTGACAGAAGAAGAGATAAAAAGCACCAACTGGACACAATCGGTAGCGGGAGTATGCATCAGGGATGGGAAGGTCCTTCTAGCAAGACATACATATGGTGCAGGAAAAGGAAAGCTTATAATCCCGGGCGGATATCTGAAGTTTGGTGAAGTACCTCAGGACACCCTAGTGAGGGAATATCAGGAAGAAACAGGGGTGACCGTAAAGGCAGGTAAACTCCTGGGTATACGTTTTAATGAGGAATCCTGGTACGCAGTATTTGCTGCAGAGTACATAGAGGGTGAGGCAAGGTCCGACGGTGACGAAAATGACCTCGTAGTATGGATGGATATAGAAGAAGCCCTTAAGGACGAAAATGTTCCGGGACTTACCAAAACCATGATCGAGGCAGCCGTGAAGGACGGAGGATTGGTACTTACACCCTATAATACCACCAAGCCCAGAAACTATCTCTTCACATAAAATCGAGGTAATAAAACATGGAAATACAATACAGAAAAATGACTCCCGCTGATGTGGATACATTCATATCCATGCGTATAAAGCAGCTGAGGGAAGAGGGCGCAACAGAGGAGATAGACCTTATCCCGGCACTTAAGGATTACTACGGCAGGCATATGGCTGACGGGACCTTTGTGTCCTGGCTTGCTGTGGACGGAGAGAAGATAGTCGGTACCAGCGGTATGTCTTTTGTGGAAAAACCGCCGTATTTCAGTTGCCCTACAGGTAGACTTGGGCTGCTTTCGAGTATGTTTACCGATCCGTCCTACCGCCGTATGGGAATAGCTAAAGAGCTGCTCTCAAGAGTGGTGGACGAGGCAAGAAAATACGGATGCGGGTCTGTACAGATCACCGCATCCGATATGGGAGTACTTTTATATACTGATTTCGGGTTCGTGAAGAACGGAAACTTTATGCAGTACAAATTATAAATTATTAATTGTCATTCAGAAGGACGGTTCAATTATTGAACCGTTCTTTTTGCTTCAAAATCAGTCTTAAAATATGAGATTAGAGCTTTTTTGATATCATCACAGCCACTACCGGATATAGTGGGACTATTCTCCATATATTTGATTATCTCAAGTACTTTGTCTTCTTTTTCCTGCTGGGTCAGATCACTGCAGAACCATATCTGCTTTGATATCTTATTCAGGGCAAACTTGAGTAGTTCCATGATGTTAACCTGCAGTTTAGCGGAGAATTCTGGGCTGTGTTTACCAAAAAGCTGCTCGGTTTTTTGGCCTGCGGTCTGGTACCAGTCGGGAAGTTTATCGCGGTATAGGGCGACTGCTTCATCTGTATTTCCCGATGCATGCAGGATTTTTCCCTGCATTACGTAAGCATCCCGCCTGATAAAATCATCTTGACAGCCTTTTAAGATTTTATCGCATATCTGTTCAAGCTCGCTTTTGTGTTTCAATATTGTATTCGGATCATTATCCGCATATCCGCCTATAAGATCCCACATATACAGTTCCATAACCCTGTAATCCTGTGGATATTTCTTATATGCAGCCTTTGAAAGGCGCAGGCACTCTTTTATATTATATGCTTCCGCTGCTTTTGTATGCTCTGTTATAAAGGCGCCTATCTCAAGGTCGACAGCACAGGCATCATAGCTCATAAGTTCATCGATCGATACCCGAAAATAATATGCGAGCCTCGGAAGCATGGAGATATCGGGCATGGTATCTCCGCGTTCCCATTTGCTCACTGCTACAGAGGAAACATTTAATGCTTCGGCCAGCTGTTCCTGCGTAAGGTTACTTTCGGTACGTAATCTTTTTATATTTTCACCGATTAAGATATCCATATATCATCATCCTTTCTGTGATCATTTTCGACGTCGTACCTGTATTATAGCAGATTTTCGGGAAGATGGAAGATAATATCGGGATAGTTCAACTTAATTAACAGTTAATTTATTAACTGACAGTTATCTAAAATCCCTGCCTTTCACCAAGTGAAAAGCAGGGATTTGCTTGATTTTGATGATTTATTTACCGGGTAAGAATGATATTAAAGAACCTGCCATAGCGGATATAGGCATGGACTGTATCCAGATCCTGCCGGGCCCGGTGACTACGGTATTGAAGAAGCCTTCGCCGCCGAAGAACTTGTTCTTGAGACCGGGCACACTTTGAACTTCCATAGAACAGGTGGTGGTCATGGCAGCCAGATATCCGGTGTCAAGCACCATGGCCTGACCGGGCTGCAGTACGTATTCCTTGATATATCCGTCAAACTCTACGAAAGCAAGACCGTTTCCTGAGAGCTTCTGCATGATAAAGCCCTCACCGCCGAAAAAGCCGGAGCCCAATTTCTTGTTGAAGAAAACAGAAAGCTCAATACCCGAAGTGGAAGCTAAGAATGCCGATTTCTGGCAGATAAGCTCATTGCCGGGAGTGATCTCAAATGCTTTTATGGAGCCGGGGAAACTGGAGGCAAATGCTATAAGGCCGTTGCCCACAGCTGTGTAGTGGTTTTGGAACATGGATTCACCGGAGAAAGCACGGCCGAACATCTTGCCGATGCCGCCACCCACGGTTTCCATTCTCATGTTGGGAGACATCCAGGACATAGCTCCCTTTTCCGTTATCATTGTTTCGCCGTCTGATAGTTGGCAGATGACTACCGGCAACGGCTCGCCTTCGATTGAATATTGCATAAATACCCTCCTTATGATTAATTGCTTTCTTTATTTCTTATCCTTAAGTCCTTAAAAAATCTCTGCAGTATCTCTGTACTTTCTTCGGCACATACTGCATTGGTGATCTCAACCTGGTGATTGAACTGCGGAACCTTTAAAAGATTCAGTATGGAGCCGGCACAGCCCGCTTTAGGGTTGGCGGCACCTATTACCACCCGGTCCACTCTGGACTGGACTATGGCACCGGAGCACATCTGACAGGGCTCTAAGGTTACATACATGGTACAACCGTCCAGACGCCAGTCACCCAGCTTCTTGCATGCACCTGCTATGGCAGTTATCTCTGCGTGGGCAAGTGCTGTTTTTTTGGTATTGCGTTTATTATATCCGCGTCCGATGACTTTTTTGTCATATACTATCACGCAGCCTATCGGGACTTCTCCGAGTTTAAGGGCGTGTTCGGCCTGTTTCAGGGCTTTTTTCATGAATTTAATATCATCCTCGGGTGTGAGAGGCGTATGCTTGACATTTTTAGCTGCATCCGGTTTCATAGATACTCCTTTAAGATCCTTCGCTTCGCTCAGGATGACATTGGTGTTTTATGATCATACATCCAGCACGTACAGCAGGATATCCCTGTCCATGCCGTCGAATTCGTGGGCGTTTCTGATCACTTTGTCAAAATGGAAGCCGAGCTTCTCGATGAGGGCCTTGGAAGGGAGGTTTTCGGGCAGTATTTCCGCTTGAAAACGCGAAAGCCCGTACTCCTTTGCTACTATCGGCATTAAGAATGAAGCAGCTTCATATGCATATCCCTTACCGCGTTCTTCCCGGTCGGTCTTATAGCCTATGATACAGGCATGCTCTTCTTTTCTGTCTGTGAGCGCAAAACTGACATTACCGATGACACGGTCGGGATCGCTTTTTAGGAAAAGATAGTATCTGGCTCCTTCGCCCTGCATAAATATCCGTTGCTCCGCCTGGACCGCCCGCACCTGATATTCCATGGTGAAGTAGCTGTCGTTCAGCTTCAGATCCCATCTGGAAAAATCCTCGCGATTCCTTATAAGATATTCATTTATCTTGTCTGCGAACGACTCGTTTCCTATAGTAAGGATAAGGTGTTCGGTCTCATATCGTAAAAACATCACACAACCCCACGTAATTGCGTATTAGGTATAAACGGCAGCAGTATTTCCTTATAGTGTTCCATGGTGTCGACCGGTACTATACTTAATCCGTGGGCATCGATCTGGTCATTTCCCTCACGGTATCCCTGGAGGAAGTAAGCTTTAGCCCCTTTCAGCCATTTACCTATTTTTGCGAAATCATTTTCCGTATGGATACCGCCGACCACTGTGGTACGGAATTCGTAGTCGATAAGACCTTTAGCACCGCTATCCGTGATGAGATCGGTACTTTCAAATATCGGGTCCATATTAAAGCTGGCAAGTCCTGTAGCGGCTGCATAGTTTTCGGGAGCTGCTTTTATGTCCATAGCGATACAGTCTACAAGCTTTTTATCTATAAGTTCTTTTACCATACCGGGATTATAGCCGTTGGTATCCAGCTTGATGAGGAGACCTTTTTCCTTGATCTTTGCACAAAACTCGGGTAGATCCTTATTAAGTGTGGGTTCTCCGCCGGTGATCGCTACGCCCTCGAGTCTGCCCGCCCTTTTTTCTAACAGCTCAAATACGCTGTCCTCGGGGATAAGAGGTTGTGAATCCGGATTGAGTACCAATGTTGCATTGTGACAGAATGGGCACCTGAAGTTACAATGCCCGGTAAATATCGTACAGGCCATCTTACCCGGAAAGTCAAGTAAGGTCAGGCCGTTGATCCCATGTATTTTCATTTCGTTGTCCTTTAAACGTTTTGTCGGCAGTTCCGACGTATATTATTCTAAAAAAAGGCCACCCGAAAGTAGGTGTCTTAGCATACTTCCGGGTGGCAGGAGACTAACTATGTAAAAAAGATTAAAAAACTAATTCAACATCTCTTATAAGTACATCGGTGTAGCTGAAGGAAACGGTTTTTTCGCTGTCCTCTTCACCGACTCTGATACAGAACACATAAGGATGCATTGCCTCAATAACACCTTCGGCTTCATCAAAACGGTTACGTCCCTGGTTGGTCCTTACAAGAACTCTTTTACCTATGTTGTGCTGGATCATACTATAAACTTTACACACGTTGGCCGGTTGTCTCATTTGTGTCCTCTTTTCCCGCTGTCATTATATAGAGCCATATCAGTCTGACAGCGAAAACCTTCATTATGACCCCTGTATTGTATATAGCAAATGCTTCCTACCACAATATGTAGTGTATTGTATCACATTACAACACTAAAGTCAAAAATTGTTTACACAATATATTGTGGCAGAAAAGTAAAACTGCACAAAATCCTGTAAAGGAAATTGTGCAGTTTTACGGAGTCAAGGAAAATGAAAGTATTAAGAAAAAAGCCATATTTAGTAATGGTGCACAAACGCACCCACTAAATTTTGTGGATGTTCTACAAAATTTAGCATTTTTAACCGAGTTCTTCGATCCACTTATTTACTTTATCGAAAGTCATCTTCATGGTATTCTGTGAAAGCTCAGGAAGGTCCTCTCCCCATGCTTTGGCAGCTTCTCCAAAGCCCTTCTCTATAGCCTTCAGCATATCCTGGGCAAGCTTGGGGTCATCCCCTGCAAGTGCCTTCGCAAAGGACAGGATCCTTTCGGATGTCTGCTCTGCGCCCCAGTATCCGTCCTCAGCAGTGTCCTTCTGAGCCTGAAGTCTGGTCTCCTCATCAACCTCGAGGTTTTTGAAGATCTCGGCAAGATTTGTTCCGTTTTCAAAATCGAGCGCACCCGATTTTGCTATAGTCATACCCTGCTTGGTCATCATCTTCTCCACGAGAGAGCGGAGTGAAGCGGTTCTTTCCTCGGCGTCTGCCTTTAACTTAGCAATAGTCTCGCTGTCCACCTTGCGTTCGGTCTTAGGAGCAGCGACGGTCTCATCACTTTTCTCATATACGGCAGCCTGCGTAGTATCCGCTTTAGACGATGACGTCTTAGCATCGGTCTTTTTTGCATTAGAGCTGTATGTTTTCCCAGTGGTGAGTCCTGTGTTCGTAGTAATTCCATTTACTGACATAGAAACCTCCCGTTCTGTGTAGGTCACCCTTCTGTCTCACATCCCTGCGTGCAAAAAGGTAACATTAATAAGTTTCTGTATTTTATATATCGGATAAAAGGTCCCCATTCTTAACCCGGAAAATGGGTAAAAGTTGATTTTTTTGATATTTTATATTATAATGATGTGCGTGCGATGGGGCAGAAGCCCCACTTACAGCCTAAAAACGGCTTTTTTGATAAGCCGTACTTAAGGGCATAAAAGCCCGGAAGGAGACGAAGATGAAAAAGTTTTTATACAGGATGCTGATGGTTTTGGCAGTGGCAGCCGGTGTATTGCTGATAGCGGGAGAGACTCCTGTCAGTGCTGCAGCCAAGCTGAACAAGACGGAAGTGACCATAGAGATCGGTGAAAGGAAAAAGGTTAAAGTAAAGGGCACCACCAAGACAGTAAAGTGGAAATCCAGTGACAAAAGTATAGCGACAGTCACAAAAAGAGGAAACATAGATGCCAAGGCCAAGGGTGAATGCATCGTTACCGCCACAGTTGGTAAGAAGAAGCTTAAATGCAAGGTAACCGTAACCGATACGATAGGAGACCTTCTTGACAAAGAAGTAGTCCATGAAGAGGTATCGTTAAGGGTGTCTTCAAATTGGGAACTGGTAAAGGATATGGCTGATGAGGGATATTATCCCTACGATATCGACAAGAATACTTTTAAGATCATCACTCTGGAGTTATCGGAGGAGAACGAAAAGGATTACAACATCCGTACCGCATCCGAAGAGCAGTATCTGAAAACGGTAAAGTCTTTTGCAAGAACATATAAGAGGGATTATGATCTTCAGGATATAGAGTATACCGTTATTAAGCCGGCTGACGAATATATCGGCCGTATCACCGGTACCATAAAGAGCGGAGACAAGACCATATACAATGTTATATATGTCAAGCTGACAAAGGCAAAGATAATCATCGTATCCGGAATGGATTATGATAAGCTTACGGATTCTACTGACAAGATAGCTGAAAGAGTGTGCAGAGAGGCTAAGCTTGTTGAAACAAAGACTGAAGAGAAGACCAAGGATAAGACAGAACAGAGCACTGAAGAATGATATAATTTGAGTTACAAAGTCTGATGGCAAGATATTGGGAGGTAAAGCCATGAAAAAAGACGGGATTATTGAGTGGATACGCGAGTATTTTAAAGGAAACGACAGTCTGAATGCGGTCATAGGTATATCGGGAGGTACGGATTCTTCCGTGTCGGCGGCACTGCTCTGTGAAGCGTTGGGAAAAGACAGGGTAATAGGCGTGCTTATACCCTGCGGAGAACAGCATGATATAGATGTATCAAAGCAGTTGGTAGATTATCTCGGTATCAGACACTACGTAGTAAATATAAAGGAACCTGTGACAGCGCTCCATGACCTGATCGGAGACGTAGTGGGATGTGAGCCTAACGACACCGATGCATATAAGACCAATACCCCTGCCCGTATCAGAATGACGGTGCTGTACGGTATATGTGCATTAGTCGGTGGCAGGGTGGCAAATACCTGTAACCTTTCAGAGGACTATGTGGGATACTCTACAAAGTTCGGTGATGCCGCAGGTGATTTCTCGATACTTTCTTCGTTTACCAAGACAGAAGTTAAAGAGATAGGAAGAGAACTTGGACTTCCTTCGATATTTGTAGATAAGATACCTGAGGACGGTATGAGCGGAAAGTCGGACGAGGAAAGACTGGGCTTTACCTATGCTGTGCTTGATAAATACATACGTACAGGCGAGATAGATGACGAAGAAACAAGGGAGAGGATCGAGCGTATGCACAGAGCCAATCTTCACAAACTGCTCCCTATGCCTGCGTATAAATACGAACCTTAACGGATTACAACAGGCTAATTCGCTCTTATTTGTATAAAAAAGAGATGTATCCTATGCTATACTTTATAATGAAAGAAACCCTCCACGTTGTTCCGGGTTTCCTTTGATTGGACCGCGCCAAGCGTCGCGCGGACTGACCGGCAAACGCTGCTATGCAGCATTCGCCATATAGCAATTGGCTCATCCTTAACAGTATGTATAACAGGCATACGTACTGTTTGTCCGGTGGGACAGGATACACAATGCCTGCAGCATGGTGACGGATATGAAGAAGAAAATACTTATACCTGTAATTGCGGGAGTTTTGGTCATAATCGGTGTGGTACTCTTTTTGGTATTATCATCAGACAAAGACGACGCATATTACAGTATTAAGATATTAGAGACAAAAGGTACCGTAAGTATCGAGCGTGATAAGCGTACAATGAGTGCCGAGGAAGGTCTTAAGATGCGTGATAAGGACTATATCACGGTATCTAAAGACGGATATGCACGCATTGACTGTGACAGATCCACATATGCACGTTTTGAACATAACACAGAGGCTTCATTTGCCACCAATTCGGAGAAAAAACTTAAGATAAAGCTTATAAAAGGTGAAATGGTAGTCGAGGTCCAGGAAAAGTACGGATCCGGCGAGGCTTTAAACATAGTAACCCCCAATACCGTCATGGCTATCAGGGGAACGGTTGTCGCTGTAAGATGTATCCCAACAGCGGACGGCGGAACCAGGACTGTTAATTACTGCCTGGAAGGAAAAGCAGAGGTTTCAACCGATAGTGGCGAGTCAGTAACTCTTAATGCAGGCGAAGGCTGGCTTACCGTATCTGACTCGGAGGGTAAAGTTAGAGAAGATTATGCTGTAGGTGCGGAAGAGTTTGAATTTGCAGATATTGACGTCGACACACTTGAAGGCGCTGACGGCAATCCGATGAAGATTAAATTGGAGTCTTCCGATCATGTTCCCGGTACACCGGTACCCAGTGATTACTGGGACGGTTCTCCTGTAGAGCTGAACGAACAAAACTTCCCTGATATGATCTTTAGATTATACCTGATGGATAAGATAGATGCGGATAAAGATAATGTATTGTCTCCTGATGAGCTTGCATTGGAAAAAATGGATGTGAGAAGCCAGGGCATCAATGATCTTAAAGGTATCGAGTATTTCACAAGACTTACATATCTTAACTGCAGCCAGAACAATCTTACTTCTTTGGATGTAAGTAACAATAGGGAACTGACAGAGCTGTATTGTGCAAAGAATAAACTTGAGACGCTGAATATTTCCGGCTGTGAAAAGATAAAAACTGTACTTTGCAATGAAAATCATCTTGAAAAACTTGATGTAAGCGGTGCAGGGAATCTTAATGTCCTTAACTGCAGCTCTAACAGTATCTATACGATCGATCTGAGTAAGAATACAGAACTCCATACGCTTGAGATCTTTTTAAACCCGCTCTACTCGCTTGACGTGAGCCATAATACCAAACTGTATGCCCTTTACTGCTACAGTGATCAGCTGGGAAGCTTGGATGTGAGCAAAAATACAGATCTTGAGATACTATTTTGCGGTGAAAACCTGTTGGACAGCCTTGATGTAAGTAATAATACCAAACTGAAGAAGCTTTCCTGCCATACTACCAATATTTCAAGTCTTGATGTAAGTCATAACCCTTTGCTAACGGAACTTATCTGTTCATCAACATATATTTCGGAGCTGGATGTAAGCATGCTGCCCGACCTTGAAGAAATACGTGCGGGATTTACCGATCTGACGACACTTGATCTCAGCAAAAATCCTAAGCTCAAGGCACTTAATATTATGTATTCAAAGATAAAAGAGATCGATCTTAGGAATAATCCGAAATTAACTACTTTGTATGTTGATGGAACTTGTAATGTGATCAAATAAGTGGTAATAATATGGGGGTAAAAATGTATGGGTGAAAATGAGATATTGAAAAAGATTACGGTGTTTACGCAGAACAGTATCAGAGTGGACAGCAGTGTCGGCAAGATATATATAGATCCGTTCAGGATGAATGAAGAGCCTAAAGACGCAGATTATATCCTGGTAACACATGACCATTACGATCACTTTAATCCGGAGGATATACCGAAGGTAAGCAAAGGGGATTCGATACTAGTTGTACCTGAGAATATGAAGGACAAGGCTAAAGAGGTAGCGGGAGTAGTAGGAAAGATCGTTACCGTAAAGCCCGGAGAGAGTGTCACGGTAGATAAGTTAAATATCGAAACAATTCCTTCTTATAATATTGGCAAGCCCTTCCATCCGAAGGAGGCATGTTGGGTAGGATATATACTTAACGTTGACGGGAAACGCATCTTCATAGCCGGTGATACCGATGCCACAGATGAGGCCAAAAAGGTTAAGTGTGATATAGCTCTCGTCCCCATAGGCGGAAAGTATACTATGGATGCCAAAGAGGCAGCAGAACTGGTAAATATCATCCGTCCGGAGATAGCCATACCGGTACACTTTGGCGGAGTGGTAGGCAGTCCCAATGATGCCGATAACTTTAAAAAGGGCGTAGATGCAGGAATTAAGGTAGAAAATATAAAACTATATTGATATGATTAAAAGCAAGGACTCCCACCCATTTACGGTGGGAGTTTTGTCATATTTCCAGTAAGTCTTGCATCTCACATCCGAGAGTTTTACTCAACTGAAATAAGGTATGAGCAGATGTTTTGTTGATATCACGTTCGCCCTGCTCAAAAAGCTGGATCTGGCGGAGCGCCACACCTGAAGCTTTTGAAAGAGCCGACTGCGATAAGCCGATAAGAGTGCGGTAGTATCGGAGTCTAGAATACATCATTTGTGTGAGTGTATCAAGATATTCCACGGATTTAGAAATATCCATCTGATGATATACATCATACATATCTAATAAAGAAGATAACGGAACTTTAGAAAGGATCTCGCCAAAAGATTTTCCGCTTTTCCATTGATAATAGGCCAGGGTCCATCCTGCCCAATATTCGGGAGATTTATCCAGATACATGGCATCTTCGGAGTCTTCGTATTTCAATCCGCTTTCATCAAGGATACATCTGGCCAGTTCACAGCCGTTCATGCCAGCTACATACTTGGGGTTTCCTTCGGAGAACTGCTTAGCAACCCGTGAGACGGAGAATATATTGTTAAAAGTGTTAATATCAATCCCCAGTGCAACCAGGGAAAAATCGAATGCGTCCCCAAGATTCCTCTGTGCCAGGTCTAAATATAATTCATCGTAAGCGTGCATTGGATATACCTCCATATATTATTTTTATATCGCTACAGCGATACAATGTCAAGCAACGTAGTAAATTTCAAACTCCCACCCGGTTATGGGTGGGAGTTTGAAATTTTAAAACTGCATAAATGAATAAGGTGTTACGACTATCACTGTTCAGAATAATAAAATGACTGTCCTGAAGAAGTAACATATGGTCCTAACTTAGAATCTATGTTATCACCTGGATACAGATCAGGATATCCGGTACTTTTATAGCAAGGATTAACAGCCGGTGCAGGAACTGTTGAAGATGAAGAACCTTTAGTAATTGTATAAGTGTCATATCCCAAATTAAAATCCACAAATGTAACAGTATATGTTATAGGCTTAGCAGTCCAACGTGCTTCAAGCGTAATCCCATTTAGGTTTTTGGAATCAAATGAACTAACTTTTGTCCCATTAAGATACCATCCCTCAAAATTAAACCCATCCTTTGAAGGCTCTGCAAGGATTACAGTTCCGTTATCATAATAATATGTTGAAGGATTAGGATTACTAGTTGCTCCGTCAATACCAGTATATGTGATAGGATACTCATTTGATTTCCATACAGCATATACAGCTACGTCGCTGTTTACAACACTTGGGTCAATTTCGGTTACATATGCACCACCTGATAATTTGGCATTATCATACCATCCATTAAAGGAGTAACCGGTCCTTGAAGAAGGACTGGACAATATAATTATACTAGCCCCTTCGACAAAGGAAGTAGGATTACTGTGTGTGGTACCTTCTAGGTAATTGTATGATATGTTGTGGGACTTGATCTGAGTCCAATTTGCAAGGAGAGTTACATCTGAACATCCCATTTTGTCAGAAGCTGAAACATTTCCCCCACCGGTAGTACGCCATCCGTTAAAGGTATAACCTGACCTGGTAGCTGTAGGTAATGTTCCGTATTCTGCTCCTTCAGCAACCTCTCTGGATTCTTTCTTACCGGTTCCGTCATTATAATCAAATGTGATTGAATGCTTTTTCTGTGTCCAATCTGCTGTAAGCCTTACATTTGAAGTTCCCATTATTGTAGATGCTGAAACGGTAGTGCTACCGTCTTTCCAACCGTTAAAGGTGTAGCCGTCTTTGGTAGGTGTAGGTAAAGTACCATAAGCAGCTCCTTCAGCCACTTCTCGTGTTTCTTCGGTAACATCTCCACCGGCTGCGTCAAATGTAATCTTGTGTGTGGGCACCGGAGTAGGAGTAGGTGAAGGTGTCGCTGTGGGTTTCGGAGTAGGTGTCGCTGTGGGTTTCGGAGTAGGAGTAGCTGTTGCTACAGGCTTAGGAGTAGGGGTTGCTGTAGGTACAGGCGTGGCCGTAGGCTTAGGCGTTGCTGTAGGTACAGGTGTTGCTGTAGGCTTCGGAGTCGCTGTTGGCTTAGGCGTAGCCGTGGGTTTAGGAGTCGCCGTGGGCTTCGGAGTCGCTGTAGGCTTCGGAGTCGCCGTAGGCTTGGGTGTAGCTGTAGGCTTAGGCGTAGGCTTCGGAGTTGCCGTAGGTTTAGGTGTCGCCGTGGGTTTCGGAGTTGCCGTAGGCTTGGGTGTGGCTGTAGGTTTCGGAGCCTTGGTGGGCTTCGGAGTCGCTGTAGGCTTGGGTGTAGCCGTAGGTTCCGGAGTCGCTGTAGGTTCGGGTGTAGCTGTAGGCACCGGTGTAGCTGTAGCCACAAGTTCAGGTGTAGGTGTTTCTTCTATCTCAGTAGGAGTGGGATCACCTGCTTCTATAATAGTAGGCTCAGGTGTGAGCTCCTCTGTAGGTGTAGGAGTAGGAATAGGTGTTGAAGTAGGTGTGGGTGTAGGGGTAGCCGGTACTTCCGTAGGAGCGGGAGTATCGGTGAGATCGGGAGACTCTCCGTTTTGGACCTTACGGATCAATACTACCACACGCTCTTCCAATCCGCCTTCGGTTCCCTGTACTGTGCCGGGATCCGTTTTGTCGGGGAAAAGGAAATCAACTGCGTAATCTTCGGGAAGATCATTGACATAATCCAAAAGGTCGCCCAGTGTTTCAAAGGCCTGTCCGTCTCCCGAATCCGGAGAAGTCCATATTACATCGAGGTCTTTTACATGGTATTCCTTTACATAATCGGTACCGGCGATCCTTTCAACAGGGGTAGCATTCTGGAGACCCTGTCCCTTGGACAGCTCTTTCTGGAAGAATTCTACACGTCCGTTGTTCTTAGCATAACCGGTCATGAGTACTTTGCCTTCATAGATATAGGTGTCAGTGATGGTACAGAACTCCCCGGAAGTGCTGTTGGTAGCAGCCGCTGCATTTCCTTCACCTCTGTATACAATCACGCCCTGATCGGCATCATAGTAACCCTGCCAAACGGCTGTAGAAGTGATGGTACCTCTTATAGCCATGGTGGTGTTAGGAGTTACAACATTGAATGTAGATTCGTCTGAGAGCTTGTTCTGAAGTTCGGTGAGCATGTTACCTTTTTCAACATAGATGATGGTCTTGCTGTTTTTCTCATCACCTTCCGCCTCTAAGAAAATGGTGGTATTTTCCTCAAGGTATACATATTTGTCACCGTCAAGTTTAAGTCTTGCGTAACCGCCTCCGGGGACCTCTACAACGTCTCCGGAACGGAGTTTCATGTTGGCAAAGGCCTGAAGGTTGGTGCCGTCTCTTTTAACAGTAACATTATTCCTTGCTTCAACGACAATGATGGACCTGTATGAGTCCCCGCCGGATAATACAAGGATAAGGATGACTGCTATAGCTACGACTGCGGCTCCTATACCGCCGAAAAGCAAAGCTTTTTTCTTCATGTCCTATCTCTCCTTAAAAATGTATTAAAATTATTGCTTAATTAGGTTCTTTTGAAGTTTCTTCGTTTATGTAACTGCAGAATTGTTCCGTAAGGGTTTTGTCCAGCTTACCCTCATCGGCCATGGAGGTAAGTATCGCAAGAGCTTTAGGCACGGGAACAGCCTTCTTGTAAGGACGGTCGTCCGCTGTCAGAGAGTCATATATATCCGCTATGGTCATAATACGGACCTCAAGCGGCAGGTCTTTGGCGGTAAGTCCGTTGGGGTATCCTGAGCCGTCCAAATATTCATGATGAGCGGCGGCAAATACTCGTACCAGCTTAAAGTCGTCCTGGAAGGATATCTTGGACAGTATCCTGTCCGTATATACCGCATGCATCTCTATGATCTTTCGTTCTTCTGCGGTAAGAGTACCCTTTACTATCAGCATCTCATGGAGTTCATCGTCCGTTATCAGCTCTACCTTTTCATCGTTCTCACGATCGGTTATGTAAAGGTTTTTGAGTGCTTTGATGCTATTAAGTTTTTCTTCATCGAGGAAGCCTGCCGTATTATATGTACGGATGAGCTCTTTGCCTTTTTCAAACTGCTCGGACAGGGTATCATACTCCTCTTTAGAGAGAAGTCCGTCTGACAGATCAAGCTTTAGAAGTGCGTTCAGGTACTTCCAGCGCATCTCCATGATAGGGAGTCTGAAGTCGAGACGGTCGGGCTTGTTCATGATCTCGATGGGAGTTATGAGTTTGCCTACGTCGTGTACCAGGGCAGCCATTACGAGCTGCTCACGTTCACTGTCAGTAATGTACTCAAAATCGGTACGTGGTCTTTCTTCACGCATGATGTATTTTGCGAAGCCGTCACAGTACTTTGCCACATTATAGGAATGGTTGGCATTGTACGGGGTACGCTGGTCGATGGCAGTGGTAAGGGATGATACGAATGAATACAACATATCCCTCAACTGCTTGAGCAGTATCATGTTGGAAAGCGATATGGCGGCTTCGGAGGAGATGGAGAATACTATGGTCTCCTGGTCCGCGGTAAATCCGGTTATATTGCCCTGTTCATCGATGGCGTTTATCAGCTGGAGGACGCCTATTACCTTATCATCGTGGTTGATGAGCGGTACCACCAGCATGGATTCGGTATGGTAACCTGAGATACTGTCGTATTTTCTCGGTCCCTGCCAGTCGAAGCTGGAGTCGTTATAAACATTTCTGACATTGATACTGGTCTTTTTGATAGCAGAGTATGCACAGACATACTTTTCGTCAAGTACTACCGGGGGCATGGAGTCTATGGGTTCTCCGTTGCCACCTTTATATACATTCATGGTATTGTTGCGGAGTATCATGAACTCAAGCTTTTCATCTTTTAGTATGTAAAGAGTACCGGCATCGCAGTTGGTGATATCCATACATTCGCTGATCAGCTTTTCCAGCAGCTTTGAATATTTTTTTTCTGCTGTCAGGCTTACTGCTATATCAAGTATCCGTTTAAGATCGGGGGTGATGTTCAATTTTTTTCTCCTTCGAAAAAGTTAATACTTTCCAAAAACTGGTATGAACTTAGGAGCCTGTCCATGCCAGAAACTTCTAAAAGAAGAGAAGGGGAGGCGGCGAACAGGTCTTTGTTCTTAAGGATGCTCCAGTCTATCTGACCGGATCCGACGGCAAGATGCAGATCCTGCAGCTTGTCATTGTCGTTGATATGGATATGTTTTATATTGGGAGTGAGTGCTCCCGTCCATGTATCAAGGGGTACGTTTGATAAAAACGCATGCGCTATATCAAAGCATACACCAAAATTTTCTACAGGTTTTAAGTTTTCGGCCACGTCTGCCAAAAGCTCCGGAGATTCATCAAACATGTTCTCAAGATAAATGTTGATATTCTTATACTCCGAACAGAGCTTATCCCAATACATGGTATTTACATCCACCCAGTTTTTCCTGTAAGGGATGGATTTAAAATCAGTCAGGTAATTGGTATGGAATACCACACCGCGGCACTT
>JAFZQN010000098.1 GCA_017620375.1 Lachnospiraceae bacterium | reverse complement strand
TCTGGAGACCGAGGATGTCGATTTTGAAGGAAATGTACTGAATGCTGAAAGAGCAAGGGAGATACTTGAGTCAGCTCTTACCGAGGGATTTGAGATAGTATCGATAAGACAGATCCCCTGGACGGAAGGTACGAAACATCCCGAGAATGCGATGGCGCTGGTAAAGGGTGCCGATTATATAATGTCCTTAAAGGATGGATATAGATTGTACCGGAAGGATGAAGCTGAGGGTGCTGAAAGCATCGGATTGGAAGCTTTAAAGAATAAGTTTGCCGAATTTCTCGGTAAAGACAGTATCACGGTCAGCAAGAAATCCAAGTCCGGTGAAAGAGACATGGACATCAAGCCGTATATATATGATGCTGCAGTAACGGATAATACAGAGATCCCGGAGTTTATGCAAGTGGATGACGGCAAATGCCTTGGTACCGTTCATGCGGATGTATATGAACCGGGTATCAGATTTTTCTTCAGACTGTCCGCGGGCAGTGAGGTAAATATCAAACCTGAGCTCGTACTTGATGCATTCTTTGAATTCTGCGGGCTGTCACATGATGAGTTTGCATTCCAGATACACAGAGCCAATATGTATTCGGATGTTTTAAATGTGATCGGATTATAAATGTGTATATATAAATAACTGTGGTTCATATTGATCATGGTGATCATTGGGTGTGGGTACGATAAATGAGCAATTCGATAGTTATAGTAAGAAATGAAAACAGGATCATAACCGCTCTTTTTCATGATAGGGAGCTTGTGACCATAGGTCTTGAAAAGGAAGATAAAAAGCCTAAGGTCGGAGATATCTATATCGGCAGGGTTCAGAATATCGTTAAAAATATAAACGGAGCATTTGTGGAGATAGCAGATAAGGAGGTTTGCTATCTTCCTTTATCTGAGGATATGAGCCCTGTTTTTTGTGACGGAAGAGACAGGACAGGTAACGGGACTTCGGATAATCAGACCGGGAAAAGCGGATGTGGTATCCGGATAGGAGACGAACTGCTGGTACAGATATGTAAAGATACCGCAAAAAGCAAAGCTCCGTTAGCAACTGTAGACATAAATCTGACAGGACGGTATGTGGTACTGGCCAAAGGAAAAGCAGTGGCAGGTGTGTCAAGCAAGATAACGGACGATGCCGAAAGAAACCGGCTTAAAGCCTTAGTAAAGCCGTATCTGAACGGGGATCATGGTTTTATTATACGGACAAATGCCCTGACAGTTGGAGAAGATGAGATCTTAGATGAGATCAGATATCTGGAAGAGCAATATACGACATTAACCACAAAAAAAATACATGGAGCCCTGTTTACCAAGGTCTATGCCGCTCCGGCTTCATTTATCCTTGAGGTAAGAGACGGGTATTCATACGAGATAGACAGTATCAAAACAGATGATAAAGAAATATATGAGAGCTTAAAAGAGTATATGTCTTTATATTCACCTAAGGAACTGGATAAACTCGAGTTTTATGAAGAAAAAAACATCTCACTGTCTGTTCTGTACGGATTAGAAGGAAAGCTTGAGAAGGCCCTGCAGGACAAGGTATGGCTGGACTCCGGAGCATATCTTGTGATACAGCCGACAGAAGCTCTGGTATCGATCGATGTAAATACCGGAAAAGCCATAGCAGGAAAGCAGAACACCGAGGAGACATTTTTTAAGGTTAACTGTGAAGCGGCCGAAGAGATAGCAGCGCAGCTGAGACTTAGGAACCTGTCGGGGATCATCATAGTCGATTTTATAGATATGAAGGAAGAGGAGCACAGAAAAAAGCTGCTTGAAAAGCTAAAAGAAGAGATCGCTAAGGACCATATCACAACAAGACTTATAGACATGACACCCTTAGGGCTTGTGGAGATCACACGCCAGAGAATAAGAAAACCGCTCCATGAACTGTGACAAATAACAAGATAATTCATTGTATAAAAATATACCTCTGCTATAATAATATCAGTTAGCCGGCATTCTTTATGCCGGGTTGGAATATTATTATAACGGAGGTATTTTTGTGAACAATTTTTCTTTTTATTCACCTACTTATTTTGCGTTTGGAAAAGATGCAGAGAATCAGGCAGGAAGCCTTGTTAAGCGTTTCGGAGGAAGTAAAGTCCTTATCCATTACGGTGGTGGAAGCGTTGTACGTTCGGGTCTTTTAGACAGGGTTAAGGCATCTCTTACTGCAGAGGGTATCGGTTTTGTTGAGCTTGGCGGAGTTAAGCCCAATCCCAGAAGCGGTCTTGTATATGAAGGGATAGAGCTTTGCAGGAAGGAAAATATAGATTTTATCCTGGCTGTCGGCGGAGGAAGTACCATTGATTCCTCAAAGGCCATAGCAGCAGGTACGATATATGACGGAGATTTCTGGGATTTCTACAGCGGAAAGTGGATAGAGAAAGCACTGCCTGTCGGCACCATTCTGACTATAGCTGCAGCCGGAAGCGAAGGAAGCCCTGACTCGGTCATCACAAAAGAGGAAGGTATGTTTAAGCGTGGAGCAAGCGGTGATGCGATCAGACCTAAATTCAGTATCTTAAATCCCGCTCTTACCCAGACACTTCCGCCTTATCAGTCGGCAGCAGGTATCACCGATATCATGGCACATCTGTATGAGAGATATCTGACCAATACTACCGAGGTTGAAGTTACGGACAGACTTATCGAAGCTCTTCTTCTTACTATGAAACATGAGGGTCCGAGAGTAATAGAGGATCCCAATAACTACGAAGCACGTGCAAACATCATGTGGGCAGGTATGATGGCTCATAATAATTCCTGCGGCGTAGGCCGTTCACAGGATTGGAACAGCCATAATATCGAGCATGAGCTTTCAGCCCTTTATGACTGCGCTCATGGTGCAGGTCTTGCAGTTACCATGCCTGCGGTATTTAAGTATGTTATGAACCATAACGTTATGCGTTTTGCCCAGGTGGCAGTAAGAGTATGGGGCTGCAGTATGGATTTTGAACATCCTGAGGTAACCGCACTTGAAGGTATCAATGCTTTTGCGGCATTCCTTAAGTCCATCGGTATGCCCGGTAACTTTGCGGAGCTCGGAGCAAAAGAAGAGGATATCCCTCAGCTGGTAGAGACATTATGCTGCGGTGACGGAAGAAACGGAAGCATTTCAGGATTTGTAACACTTAACAAAGAGGACTGCACTAATATTTATAAGATGATGGTATAAATCCATAAGGGGGCAAATATATGAGAGAAGCGCTGTTTATCGGGGGAACCGGAACTATAAGCATGGCTATTACAAGAAGCCTGGCAGAAAACAAAAACTGGCACCTGACATTACTGAACCGCGGTAACCGTAAGACGGATATACCTGAGGGTGTGGATGTTATAAATGTTGATATCAATGACGAGCAGGCAGCAGCGAAGGTCCTTGCGGACAGAAAATTTGACACGGTATGCGATTTTATCGGGTTCGTGCCCGGACAGTTAGAGAGGGATTACAGACTGTTTAAGGGAAAAGTTAAGCAGTTTATGTATATAAGCTCTGCATCGGCATATAATAAACTCCCGGGTGACTACCGTATCACCGAAGGTACGGCTTTGGCTAATCCTTATTGGGAGTACTCCAGAAACAAGATAGCCTGTGAGGACTTTCTGATGAAGATGTACAGGGAGGAAGGCTTCCCTGTAACTATCATAAGACCCAGCCATACCTATGATGAGCGTTCCGTACCCATGGGAGTACACGGGAGCAAAGGAAGCTTCCAGGTGATCAAGCGTATGATGGAAGGAAAGCCCGTGATAGTACACGGTGACGGTACTTCACTTTGGACCATGACCTTTAATGAGGATTTTGCCAAGGGCTTTATAGGTCTTATGGGTAATCCCCATGCGATCGGTGAGGCCTTCCAGATAACGAATGATGAGACTCTTACTTGGAATCAGATATACAAGACTATAGCGGATGCACTGGGTGCAGAGTATAAGCCTTATTATGTTTCTTCGTACTTCCTGGCAAAGACCGGCAAACAGTATGATTTTGAAGGCGGCCTTATAGGTGATAAGTCTAATTCGGTTGTATTTGATAATACAAAATTAAAGAGGGCTGTACCGGGATTTGCACCTTCCATCCGTTTTGAAGAAGGAGTGGGACGCTGTCTCAAATATATCTTCTCGCATCCGGAATGCCGGATCGAGGATCCTGAGTTTGACAGCTGGTGCGACAAGGTTATAGAAGCTCTTGATAAAGCTGCTTCGGATCTGGCTTAAATGTTATAGAAAAGTTCCATCGGACACGGCAAAGTGTCCGGTGGATTTTTTTGTTTTGATCTAACGGCAGGCTCTAAAAATGCTTGAAATCATCCGTGTTTTGTTTTATATTTAAAAAGTGGAGGTGTGTGTTTATGAAAAAAATCGACAGTAAACGTATTATAGGCATAATCCTTGCTTTTATCATATCGATATCGGGTGGTTTCTGTTTTGGTCTGCATATGGAACAGACCGTGCAGGCTGAGGCGGCATCCCAGAAGATAAGCGCCAAGAAAAAGACTGTGGAAGTCGGGACCACTTTTAAACTGAAAATAAAGAACGCTAAGGATAAGTTTACCTGGAAGAGCAGCAACAGTAAGGTTGCTAAGGTTAAGACAAAATCCGGAAAGTCGACAAAAATAACGGCTAAAAAAGCCGGAAAAGCGACCATCACTGCAAAAAGCGGCTCTACTTCATTTAAATGTACGGTTACCGTAAAGGCCAAGGAGGGTAAAGAAACAACTGTTACAACGACTCCCGAGCCCACTCCGGAGCCTACTCCCGAACCTACTCCGGAGCCTACCCCGGAGCCGATACCGGAGTATACTGTAAATTCCGATTCATCCACTATATTGAACCTTCCTGTCGGAAAAAGCATGCAGCTTAAGTTCACGGCCAAGGAGGTAAGAAGATTTTACGTACATGATGCGGACAGTCAGTATATGGATATTACATCGGACGGATTTGTAACAGCGCTGTCCGGAGAAGGTAAAACTGTTACGATACATATCGAGAGTAAGGATTATAACAATTACCACTGCAAGGTGAATATAGTGGAAGGCGGCAGCAAGACTGAGGATCCGACTTTGACACCTACTGCGACACCGATACCTACCGGCACGGAAGTACCTACCATAACACCGGAACCTACGGTTACGGTAGTACCTACTACAACTCCGGTACCTACGGTTACTGCAGAACCCACCACAACGCCTGTACCTACGGTTACAGAAGTGCCTACCACGACACCCGTGCCTACAGTTACAGAGGCACCTACCACAACACCGGAACCTACAGCTACAGAAGCACCTACTGTGACACCTGAACCTACAGTCACACAGACACCTACTACCACACCCGAGCCCACTCCTGATCCTAAAGGTAAGGGAGATTTAAGCAGTGCACTTTATGATCCGGCCGATCTTTCGGCAACTGTCGAACTCGGAAAGAAATACGGACTTTTAACATCGCATAAACGTGAGGCTTATCAGAATCACCTTGATTACAGCATAGAAGATGAAAGAGGCTTTATCAAAGCCTGCAGGGATGCTCTTGAGCATGGAGCAGAGTCATTTACCATTACCTTCAGGGGTTATGATTGTGATCACTGGTGGAATATCTTCTGCGAAAAGCTGAACAATCAGAGTGAGCTGTCTGGATATACAGCCAACGGATATACCGCAAGTCTGGATGACCGCAATCATAAGATAACCATCCGACCGCAGTATAAGGATGCATGGAAGGCCATCATATATCTCCGTTATGCCGGATACGAAGCAGACGATGATATAAAGAAGTTATTAAATGCAGCGATCTCGCTCGCGCAGGAAGCTATAGATGCTGTAGGAAAAGATGAGAAGGATGTACTTTTATATGTTAATAACAGAATATGCTCCATGACTACATATTCTGATCCCATTCCTACAGAACACGACTGTCCCCAGAGAGATGCCTCGGGAGTATTTTACTACGGAGACGGTGTATGTGAGTCATATACTGCAGCCATGAGGATAATACTGAATATCCTGGGACTAGAGAATGACACGATAGTGAACAAGAAGGGTTCCCATATATGGAACCGTGTACTGATCGGGGATACCTGGTACCACATAGATGTCACTTGGAATGATGTGGAAAAAGTAGGAGGAGGCTTCTATAATTCCTACTTTATGCTTACGGAAACCGAGCTTATCAAGAAGAGCGGAGAGTCAAAGGACCCGCTCGCACATTCATGGTATAACCTTTATTACAGGTAAAAAAATAACTTGCTTTATCTTGTAAGTGCTGATAAAATAGAAACGTATTTGTATAATGCTTAGAGCGGTCGGAGGAACACCGCGGAAAGGATGAAAAAATGGGTATCTACGATATACCGAAGTTCGATGAACTTGTAAAAGGAAATTCTTATGTTGGACGTGGAATTATAGTCGGAAAAAGTGCCGATGCTAAAAAAGCAGTGACTGCATACTTTATCATGGGACGCAGCACCAATTCAAGAAACCGTGTATTTATCGAGACACCCGACGGTATCATCATCAAGCCGTTCGATCCTTCAAAGCTTGAGGATCCTTCACTTGTTATCTATTCCCCGGTACGCGAGTTTAAGAACTATATGATAGTTACAAACGGCGATCAGACCGATACAGTTTATAAGGTGCTTGAGAAGTGGGAGTCCACCTTCGCTCTTAATCCTATCCAGGTTGTAGATATGAGCTATGCTTTTGAGGTGGGCCTTTCAGCTCGCGAGTTTGAGCCCGACGGCCCCAACTGGACACCCCGTATCAGTGCAATGCTGAGCTTCCTTAAGGCAAATGATTTCACCTACAAGATGAGCATCTTAAAGAGTGCTGACGCAGAAGGCAGCACCTGTAACAGATATACCTTCAATTATAATGCGGTTGCAGGACTCGGACATTTCATCCACACCTACAATCATGACGGCAATCCCATCCCTACATTTACAGGCGAGCCTGAGAGAGTGGCTGTTCCCAATGATATCGATGAGTATACCGAGACTATCTGGAACGGACTTGATGAGAACAACAAGGTTTCTCTGTATGTTGCATATGTTGACCTTGCTACAGGTCAGAAAGAGACCAGGATCATCAATAAGAATAAATAAGAACGGAGACAGTTGAAATGAACAGATTTGAATTAAAGTACGGTTGTAACCCCAACCAGAAGCCGGCTGAGATCTATATGGAGAACGGAGCAGAGCTTCCCATCGAGATACTTAACGGACGTCCCGGCTATATCAATTTCCTTGATGCTTTTAACTCATGGCAGCTTGTAAAGGAGCTTAAGGAAGCTACAGGTAAGTGCTGTGCAACATCATTTAAGCATGTTTCACCCACATCTGCAGCAGTAGGCAACAAGCTGAGCGACAAGTTAAAGAAGGCTGTTTTTGTTGACGATATCGAAGGTCTTGACGATTCACCTCTGGCATGTGCTTATGCAAGAGCAAGAGGTACCGACAGAATGTCATCATTCGGCGATTTCATCGCTTTATCGGATGTATGTGATCTTACCACAGCTAAGATCATCAAGCGTGAGGTATCCGATGGTATCATCGCTCCCGGTTACACCGACGAGGCTCTCGAGCTTTTAAAGTCAAAGCGTAAGGGCGGATACAACGTAATTAAGATCGATCCCAATTATATCCCTGAGGTACAGGAGAAGAAGCAGGTATTCGGTATCACATTTGAGCAGGGAAGAAACAACTTCAAGATCGATAACGATCTGTTAGGCAATATCGTTACAGAGAATAAGGAACTGCCTGATGATGCACGTACCAATCTTATCATAAGCCTTATAACATTAAAGTATACACAGTCCAATTCAGTATGTTTCGCTGCAGACGGACAGGCTATCGGTGTTGGTGCCGGACAGCAGTCAAGAGTACATTGTACAAGACTTGCAGGAAACAAGGCTGACAACTGGAATCTCCGTCAGTGGGATAGGATACTGGAGCTTCCTTTCCTTGATTCGATCGGACGTCCTGACAGAGACAATGTTATAGATCAGTATATTACCGGTGAGGGTGAGGATGTAGTAGCCGACAGCAATTGGCAGCAGTACTTCACCAAGCGCCCCGCACCTCTTACAAAGGAAGAGAAGCAGGCATACCTTGATACTATCAAGGGTGTTGCACTCGGCAGCGATGCTTTCTTCCCGTTCAGCGATAACATCGACCGTGCAAAGAAGAGCGGTGTAACATATATCGCAGAGCCCGGCGGATCCGTAAGAGATGACCTTGTAATAGGTAAGTGTAACGAGTACGGCATGGTAATGTGCTTTACAGGAATGAGACTTTTCCATCATTGATCTATTTATTGGAGTAAAAATGATAAAAAAGGCATTTATAGTTTTAAGTAAATTTACTGCCGCCTTTATGGCGGCAGTACTTATATCGGGACTTTGGGTATCGCCGTATGATGCAAAAGCCGCATCGGTATCGGAAGATCAGCAGAGTTATCCGATCGCAAGAGTGGACAGACTGGCTAAAAGAGTAAAGAAGTCTGACACCTTGTACAGTTCCAAAGGATGGGTAATAAAATCCGTTTCCGCATCCGAAACCGAAAAAACTTATACTGCGTGGGATGAGAATTATACGGCTAAGGAGTTAAGGCTCATGAGCAGTATAATATACTGTGAAGCAGGAAGTATGAGCGATGAAGCCAGGATAGCGGTAGCAAATGTCATCATCAACAGGATGAACGACACGTCTGACTGGGGACATGTAAGTACCATAAAAGAAGTTATATATGACGATTACTGGGGCGTTCAGTTTTCACCCACAAAGGGTAATCCGAGTTCTCTGGATAAGGCTATGGCCATTTACGATCATCTTGAGGATTATGAAGGCAAGTGGCAGTACAGGCAGATGATGGACAGCATATCATCGGCTAAAAAGGCATTCTGCGGAGAGAAGACCGTTCCCGACAGCTTCATGTTTTTCAACAGTCATATTACATCTTCTAAGGAAAAATGTGAGTCAAAGGGAAAGAGTTATAAGATAATAGACAGTCATATATATTATTAAAGTAAGAGGCAGCATATGGGTGATGTTTTATCGGGACTTGAGTCCATGGGACTTGGAAATTTGAGCAATATCGAGCTTTTCGATGACAAAAAAGCAAAGGCCGAAGCAGAGAAGAAAAAGGCCGAAAAGGCAGCAGAGGTCAGGGAGCTTGAAGAAAAGGATCTTATCTACATCAAAAATGTGGAATGTGCCTGCTGCGGTCAGTCATTTAAGGAACGTGCCATCCGCCCGGGGAAAGCCAGAATGATATCTCAGGATATGGACTTAAGACCCAGATACAAGGAACTTGACACGATGAAATACAATATCACGGCCTGTCCTATCTGTGGGTATGCAGCACTGACCAGAGATTTTATACATCTGTCATCCGGTCAGGCAAAACTCGTAAAAGAGAAGATCAGTATGAATTTTACAGGTCTTAAATACGAGGGCGAGACATATTCGTATGATGAGGCTATAGCCAGAAGCAAGCTTGCTTTGGTAAATACCGTTGTCAAAAGGGGAAAGATCAGCGAGAGAGCATATATCTGCCTTACACTCGGCTGGCTGACACGCGGTAAAGCGGAAAGTATCGCAGAGGACGTACCCGGCAGGGAAGAGATGGTAAAAAAGTTTTCCGATGAAGAGAATGATTATCTGTTAAAGGCAGCGGAAGGCTTTACGGAAGCTTTGCTTAAGGAAAGCTTTCCCATATGCGGGTTGGATGAATATACGTTCTTTTACCTTTTGAGTGCGCTTGATTATGAGACAGGCAGATATAACGACTCACTTAAGTTTATTGAGAAGATCCTTATCAACAGGGCGGTAAGTGAGAGGATAAAAGATAAGGCGAGACGTATCAAAGAAGCTATCGGCGAGATAAGAGCAACGGAGAATAAACAGTAAATATTGGAGGAAACAGTATGGATGAACAATTATATGCCATTCCGGTCAACGACGCTTTTAATGAGGATTCAGAATGTCCCGTGTGTTCCATGTATGCATCACTCGAGAAGAATGCCATAGAGTTTACTATGGGACCTTCCTACATGGAGGACGATGTCCGTATGGAGACCAATGAGGTGGGATTCTGTCCCAAGCATGTAGAGCTGATGTACGGCAACCAGAACCGTCTGGGTCTCGGACTCATGCTGCATACCCATATGCAGACACTTATAAAGGAAACGGAGAAAGCACAGAAAAAGGGCCGCAGCAGCGGAGGCGGGCTTTTTAAAAAGAACACCGAGGGTTCGGCTGTATCGGCATATATGCGTCAGCTTGGAAAAAGCTGTTATATCTGCGACCGTATCACCAGGATATTTGACAGATATATAGATACTGTTTTCTATCTTTATGATAAGGACCCCGCTTTTAAGACCAAGTTTGATTCATCAAAGGGCTTCTGCGTCAATCATTATGCGGTGCTCTATGATGCGGCTGATGCCCATATGAGCGGTGGAGCATTAAAGGATTTCACAGCTAAGCTGGACAAGTTGTTTTTAGAGAATATGAAGCGTGTATGCGATGATGTGGAGTGGTATACGGATAAGTTTGATTACAGGAATGTCGACGCTCCCTGGAAGAATTCCAAAGACGCTCTGGTACGCGCCATCAAGAAGCTTGACAGTATAGAACTGCAGTTATAAAACACCGACCGGCGCCATTAAGCGTTATTATTTTACAAGTAAAGTCAATTATAATAAAAAAATGATTAAATAATTAAAAAGTGCTTGCATTTTTTGCAAATCGTGATATTATATCATTTAGCGGTTAGCACTCAGAAATACAGAGTGCTAACAAATAGAGAATAATACAGGAGGCATTGTCATGAAATTAAGACCTTTAGGTGACAAAATTGTTTTAAAGCAGCTTGAAGCTGAAGAGACTACAAAGTCGGGTATCATTCTTACACCCAAGGCACAGGAGAAGCCCCAGCAGGCTGAAGTTATAGCAGTAGGCCCCGGCGGAGTTATCGACGGCAAGGAAGTTAAGATGCAGGTTAAAGTAGGCGAGAAGGTTATCTATTCCAAGTACGCAGGCACAGAAGTTAAGCTTGACGGCGAGGAGTATATCATCGTAAAGCAGAACGACGTTATCGCAGTTGTTGAGTAATCGTCACACGGCTCTGTCGTAAAACGATGGAGTATACATCAGAATAAATGAGACTACAAAGGAGATGTCAAAAATGGCAAAAGAGATCAAGAACGGTACAGAAGCAAGAACAGCCCTTTGTGCCGGTGTTAATAAATTAGCAGATACAGTAAAGGTTACATTAGGACCTAAGGGAAGAAACGTTATCCTTGACAAGTCATACGGTTCACCCCTTATCACAAACGACGGTGTTACCATCGCAAAAGAGATCGAGCTTGAGGATTCATTCGAGAACATGGGTGCTCAGATCGTTAAGGAAGTAGCTACCAAGACAAATGATGTAGCAGGTGACGGAACCACTACAGCTACAGTACTTGCACAGGCTATGATCAATGAGGGCGTTAAGAACTTAGCAGCAGGAGCTAACCCCATCATCCTTCGTAACGGTATGCAGAAGGCTTGCGATGCGGCAGTTGCAGCTATCCTTAAGTATTCAGCAAAGGTTAACGGCAAGGAGCAGATCGCTAAGGTTGCAGCTATCTCAGCAGGCGATGAGAAGGTAGGCGAGATGGTAGCCGACGCTATGGATAAGGTATCTAAGGACGGCGTTATCACTATCGAAGAGTCAAAGACTATGCAGACAGAGCTTGATCTTGTAGAAGGTATGCAGTTTGACAAGGGCTATGTTTCAGCTTACATGGCTACAGATATGGACAAGATGGAAGCAGTACTTGATGATCCCATGATCCTTATCACAGATAAGAAGATCAGCAATATTCAGGATATCCTTCCTATACTTGAAGAGATCATGAAGAGCGGCAGAAAGCTTCTCATCATCGCTGAGGATGTTGAGGGCGAGGCTCTTTCAACACTCGTACTTAATAAGCTTCGTGGCGTATTCACGGTTGTAGCTGTTAAGGCTCCCGGATACGGCGACAGACGTAAGGCTATGCTCCAGGATATCGCAATCCTTACAGGTGGTACAGTTATCACAGAAGAGCTCGGCTTAGAGCTTAAGGATACCACAATGGATCAGCTTGGACGTGCTAAGTCGGTTAAGGTTCAGAAGGAAAACACCATCATCGTTGACGGTGCAGGAGATGCAGGTGAGATCAAGGCTCGTATCGCTCAGATCCGTGCTCAGATCGCTGAGACCACTTCCGATTTCGATAAGGAAAAGCTTCAAGAGCGTCTTGCAAAGCTTGCAGGCGGCGTAGCAGTTATCCGTGTTGGTGCAGCTACAGAAGCTGAAATGAAGGAAAAGAAGCTCCGTATGGAGGATGCTCTCAATGCTACACGTGCAGCAGTTGAGGAAGGTATCATCGCAGGCGGCGGATCCACATATATCCATGCAGCAGCTGAGGCAGCTAAGAAGGTTGCTAAGCTTGAAGGCGACGAGAAGACAGGTGCTCAGATCGTACTTAAGGCTCTTGAGGCTCCTCTTTACACCATCGCATACAATGCAGGTGTTGAGGGTTCAGTAGTAGTTAACAAGGTTAAGGAAGCTAAGGCAGGTATCGGCTACAATGCACTTGATGACAAGTATGTTAACATGGTGGCAGCAGGTATCCTTGATCCTACCAAGGTTGCACGTTCAGCTCTTCAGAATGCAACAAGCGTAGCATCTACATTCCTTACCACAGAGGCAGCAGTTGCAACTATCAAGGAGCCTACACCCGCTCCGGCAATGCCTCAGGGAGCAGGCATGTATTAAAAAGCAGAGTGAATATTTCCAAAACACTCATGGCAAGCTCGCTTGTCAATGAGTGTTTTGAAATATGAGCGAGCAAAAGTATGAGTATAAAAGCCACGCGACAGAATAGAGCGGGGCGATATACGAATACTTTTGAGCATTGCGAGAGTGCGAAGCACGTAGCAATGCGTCTGCTTTTGTAAAAGATAGATATATAAGGAGACTCACATGACAGGTTCTTACACTGAAGCATCAGTAAAGCGTAAGGCAGACGTATCTACGTATCTGGCCAAGATCGGCGTGGTATTACTGATAGGTATACTGTTTACATTTGGATTTCTTGCGGGACAGAAGATACTTGCATTCCTTGCTATCGGCCTCGGATGTTTATGCTGGTTTGTTCTTTTCCCTAAGCTTGATGCGGAATACGAGTATATTTATTGTGACGGACAGATAGATTTTGACAGGATCAGTGGCGGTGAAAGCAGAAAAACCGTACTGAGGATAGATCTTGACAATGTCGAGATAATGGCTCCCGAGAAATCACATGAGTTGGACAAATACGGTGACTCCGGACTTAAGATCAGAGACTTTTCGTCACATGTTGCCGAAGCAAAGAAATACTGTATTATCACCAGTGATGAATCAAACCGTTTAAAGATATTATTTGAACCGTCTGAAAAGATGATAGAACTTGCTAAGGCCAAGGCTCCGAGAAAAGTTTTTACAGAATAATATGTTTTAAAAAGGGCTCAATTATGAGCCCTTTTTTAGTCTCTAAATTTGACAAATCAGAGCAAATGAGGTATTATATACTAGGTTTGGAATGCCATAAATCATATAATATTAAGAGTGATGAGTATGACTAAAAAAGAGTGGAGAAGAAGGAGGATGAAAAAACGGCTGGCAGTCATTATCGCCACCTTTCTGGTGTTGGCCTGCCTTACGTTCATCATAATCTTTCTTATCGGAGAATTAAAAAAATCTGCCGGAATAAGCGTTAAGGATGAAAGCTTGTTCTTAAGCATAAACGGTGTTACCCGTACAGGAGAGAAATCTCCGTTGACAGGTATCATTATAGTGAAGGAAAGTACATACAAAGGTCTTACGGCTTTGGAACTTAGGAACCATTATGAAAGAGCCGATCTGCTTAACCCGCTGTGTAAGGGAAGCAATGTGATCGAATCGGGAGCGCATTATGCGATAGGTACCGACGGAGTATGTATACAGATGATACCGCTTGAGGAAAAAGCACCCGGAGAGGACGACAGGATAGTGGTGGTCTACAGCCCGGATGAGAACGGAAGTTTGACTGAAAGCGAAAAAAAGACGCTCGATGAACTGATTGAAGAACTATGTGATGAGTATTCCATAGGCGAGGAAAATGTCATAAGAAAATAGAAAGTGATCCGGAGGATGAGATGGAAGAGAGCAGATTCAGAGAAATAATGCTTACATATGGCCAGGAGGAGGTACTGGAAAAAGTAAGCTCCATGAATGATAAAGATAAGGCAAGGATATTAAGACAGTGTGATTTCCTTGATTTTACTTTCCTTAAGGCCTTAAAAGAAGGAGAAAAGGAACGCGGATTCATAGAGCCCATCAGGACCATGAAGCTTGCCGAGATAGCTCTTAAAAAGGATGAGTATGAGCGTATAGGCGTAGAAGCCATAAAGGCTGGCAAGGTCGGAGCTTTGGTACTTGCGGGAGGTATGGGTACCAGACTCGGAAGCAATCATGCCAAAGGTATGTATGACATAGGCATGACAAAGCCGGTATACATTTTCCAGAGAATGTTTGAAAACATGATGGATGTGGTAAACAAGACCGGTGCATGGATACCGCTGTTTATCATGACCAATATCATGAATGACAGAGAGATAAAGGAATTCCTTGTAGAGCATAAGTGTTTCGGATACAATCCCGCATATATAAAGTTCTTCGTACAGGATATGTCACCCTGCGTGGATTATAACGGGAAGATAATGTTTGCAAAGCCGGATGAATTTGCGATGTCCCCCAACGGAAACGGCGGCTTCTATTCATCCATGGTTAATGCAGGACTTGATAAGCTTTGTAAGGAAAAAGGCATAGAATATATCAATGTATTTGCTATAGATAATGTACTCCAGAGGATAGCGGATCCTGTATTTGTAGGCGCTACCATCGAGAGCGGATGTGCTACAGGTGCTAAGGTGGTAAAGAAGGCCGATCCCGGTGAAAAAGTAGGTTCTATCTGCTTAGAGGACGGACAGCCTTCCGTTGTGGAGTATTATGAGATGACGGATAAGCTTATGCAGGCTAAAGACGCCGACGGAGAACCCGCATATGATTACGGTGTTATCCTTAATTACCTTTTCCGCGTTAAGGAAATGGACAGCATAGTTAAAAATGAGATGCCTGTACATGTAGTTAAGAAGAAGGTACCTTATTTAGCAGAATCCAAGGATTCGCCTACAGGTTATATCACGGTTAATCCCGACGAGCCCAACGCTTATAAGCTTGAGACACTTTCACTTGATTTCGTAAGAATGATGGGAAGCTGTCTGCCTTTTGAAGTAGTCAGAGAAAAAGAGTTTGCACCCATTAAGAATTCCATGGGTATTGATTCCGTGGAAAGTGCAAGAAAGATGCTGATCGCAGCAGGATATGAGCTGTAAGAAAAGGAAACTGCTTTAAGATAGAGTGTGAGTTGTAAAACAGGTAAGAGCAGATAAAAATACCCTGCGACTTGCATATCGCAGGGTACGTAGTTATCAGTTTCTGCCACAGCAGAATTTATACTTTTTACCTGATCCGCAGGGACAGGGATCGTTACGACCGGGCTTTTTCTCAACACGTACGGTACCGGAAGCCTTTTGCTCTTTGTAAAGCTCCTTACGGCGTTCTTCTGTAAGGATAGGGTTCCATTCGGAAAGACCGTACAGCCAGTCAGCCTTTGCAGCTACCATGTTGTAGTAGAGCTTTTCAGGGTCGTAATCGAGGCTTACCTCGGTATCCTCGGTCATTTCCTCGATGGGGTTCGGCGTCTTTAAACTGTCGTTGATACCATCCAGAAAACCTGTCATGATGGATATGTCGGTGCCAAATTTTTCGGCAAGACCTTTAACGGTACCGGTAACGGGGGTTCCGTTCTGAGAAAGGATCTGTGAATAGATGCCCTTTTCTATCTCAAAATAGTTTTTCCAGAAAAGGTTTGCATCATAGTCGGTTCTTTCTTTTTCGTAGGCTTCTTTACGCCAGTCAGTTAATAAACTCATATAAGGGTACTCCTTTTTCTTTGTTTTAATATTGTATAGTATATAATCTTTTTATAAATTTTGCAACCGGATAAATTTGGGGTTTTAATGAGTGAATATATTACAGTAAAAAATGAATATGTTGATGAGATCACGGAGAAGAAATCCCGCTTTATAGCTACGATCCGGCATGTGGAAAATGAAGAGGAAGCGCTTTCGTTTATCGCGGAGATGAAAAAGAAGTACTGGGATGCAAGACATAACTGCTCCGCATACATAGTGGTTGAAGAAAGTACCGATGCTTCGGGAGAAAAAAAGATATTTAAAGATATTGAAAAATGCAGCGATGACGGGGAACCCAGTAAGACAGCCGGCAGTCCGATGCTGGATGTTATAAGGGGAGCAGGTATGAAAAACACTGCTGTCGTCGTCACGCGTTATTTCGGCGGTGTACTTTTGGGTACCGGAGGCCTGGTCCGTGCGTATTCGCAGGCCGCGACTAAAGCAGTGGAAGGGGCCGAAAAGGTATGCATGAGGTTGCTCAATAAAGTAATGGTAAGTACCGACTATACAAGCTACGGTAAATTAAGCTATATAGCCGCAGAAGATAATATTATAATAAAAGACACGGTTTTTACAGAAAACGTGGAAGTAACCTGTCTGTGCGATGATGTGGCATTCGGAAGGTTACGTGCAAAAATGGCGGAGATAACCGCAGGAAAATGTAAAACGGAACTGGTTGAAAACAGTTACTATCAAGTGGAGATTTAAGATGGATTACAGCAGGGACGGTTTAGGTCAGAAAAGAAAAGAATTAAAATCGGTATCCAGGCGAATGTACAGCAAGGTCATGGTAAATGTATTCCGTGTAGCTGTCATAGCTGTGGTCATAGCGGCCATACTGGGTACTGTAGCAGGCTTTGGAGCCTTCAAGGGGATACTTGATACCACAACACCTATCGAACTGGCCGTGTTGGAGGTTAAGGGTTATACTTCTCACTCCCTTTATTCGGACGGGACCATAGCCCAGAACTTTGCGGGACCTTCGGCAAACAGAATAGAGATTACCATGGAGCAGGTGCCTGACAGTGTAAAATATGCATTTATGGCAGCCGAGGATCACCGTTTTTATGAGCATAACGGTATCGATATCAGGACTATTTTCCGTTCGGGATTCTCGCTTTTCAGAGAAGGTGCAAACCCCGGTGGTTCGACATTTACACAGCAGCTGATAAAGAACCAGGTATTCGGCGGCGGCGGTGAGACCTTCTTTATCGATAAGGTACAAAGAAAGATCCAGGAACAGTATCTTGCTATCAACCTTGAGCATGTAAGTACAAAGGACGAGATATTTGCTTACTACCTTAACATGGTAAACCTCGGTAACAGAACATACGGTGTTGAGACCGCATCACTCGGATATTTCGGAAAATCGGTATCGGAGCTGACTGTTTCTGAGGCAGCCGTACTTGCGGCCATACCCCTTTCACCGACCAGGATGAATCCCATCACACATCCTGAAGAAAATGCAAAAAGACGTGAGAGTACTTTAAATAACATGTTGGAATACGGCTTCATCACAGAGGAAGAGTACAAAGAGGCCATGTCCGACGATGTTTATACACGTATAGCAGAAAACAGCAACAACAATGAGAAGGTTGAGATCGGACAGTACTCGTATTTCACCGATGCCATGCTTACCGAGTTATACAAAGACCTTCAGAATAAACTCGGATATACCTATGAGGAAGCTAAAGAACTGGTATTTTACGGCGGTATAACCATATATACCACACAGGACCGTGAGATCCAGGATATCATGGACAGGTATTATCAGGATGAAACTAACTTCCCTAAGTTCGGATTTGAATCCGGAGCCGGTTCATGCTATGAGCTTACATATGCTCTTTCGGTACAGCATGCGGATGGTACGCTTACGCATTATCAGATGCATCATCTTTTGGATTATTTCAAGGATTTCGAAGATAAAAACGGCCTGTATTATCACGAGAACGGCGTAAAGAAGGGTATTGACGAGCTGTTCCTCGATCCCGATGATATGGATCTTAAGGTGGCTGAATTTGAAGATGCAATGGTGGATGAAGAGGCCGGAGACAAGATACTGGCAGTCAACTATGTAAAGACACCTCAGCCGCAGTCAGCGATGACCATTATCGAGCAGTCCACAGGTAAGGTGGTAGGTATATACGGCGGAAGAGGAGAAAAGCAGGGCAGCCTGACACTTAACCGTGCATACGGAACGACCCGTGCGGTTGGTTCGACTTTCAAGGTACTTGCATCCTTCCTTCCTGCGCTTGATGCCGGCGGACTTACACTTGCTTCAGTACAGGACGACTCACCTTATTATTATCCGAACGGCGGAAAAGAAGTCATCAACTGGTACAATACAGGCTTTAGAGGACTGCAGTCCATAAGAACAGGTATCTCCAAGTCACTGAATATCGTAGCGGTTAAGACACTGGAACAGATCGGAGCACCTTTAGGATTTGAATATCTTGAAAAATTAGGCTTTTCAACTCTGGTAAAATACGAAACTCGTGAAGGAAAGACCTATTCGGATGTAAACCTTGCCATAGCGCTCGGCGGTCTTACAGACGGTGTTACCAATACCGAGATCACAGCTGCTTATGCGGCTATAGCAAACGGCGGTCTTTACAATAAGCCTATATTCTATACAAAGGTTGTGGACCGTGAAGGTAATGTTATCTTAAGCAATAAGACGGAACCCAATCAGGTTATGAAGACCTCTACGGCATGGCTCCTTACCGATGCAATGCATGATACAACTACCGAAGGTACAGGTACAAGACTTGCATTCCGTAATTACAAGATGCCTGTAGCAGGAAAGACCGGTACCGCCAGCAAGAACAGTGACCTTTGGTTCGTCGGATATACTCCCTACTATACTTGTGCGGTATGGACAGGATTTGACCATCAGTTCAATCAGAAAAATAAATCCTACCAGCAGGATCTGTGGAGAAATATAATGGAAGATATCCATTCTTCAAAGCAGCTGGAGTATAAGGAATGGGAAAAGCCCGACTCGATCGTAGAGGCTACGATATGTACCAAGTGCGGAAATCTCGCAGTATTCGGTCTGTGTGATGAAGCGGAAGGCGGTTCCTGTATCAAGAAGGAGTTCTTTGCAAAGGGTACCGTTCCTACCAGAAAATGTACCTGCCATGCAAGGGTTACCATATGTAAGAAGTCAAAACTTCCTGCAGGTCCTTACTGTCCCGAGAAGAGTAAGGTTACGGCAGTTCTGCTGATCAAGAATGAGGATCCGTCAAAGTATCCCGAGGGAAGCAAGTATTCTCACGGATACAGTACATGGGATACTCCTTACATTTATAATCCCGAGCATATCTGTGATAAACATACCAAGCCCGGAGCGACAGATGATGATGTAGGAGATGATGATAATCTCTTCGGTGAAGGACATCAGATCGGAGCCGAGGATGATGTTTACGAGGATTGATCCCTAATGAATAAAAGCCCCGTTACGTTATGTAACGGGGCTTTCGTATTGCTTTTATCATTCCTTTGGCATGAATATCTTTATAAGGTGTATCATTATCGGAACAAAGACTGTAGCTGCCAGAGCTCCGACGAAGATACCGAAGGAGTTTTCCCAGTCGCTTAAAGAAGCGATAAGGGAGAGGATATAAAGACCTGCGATAAGTACTATGCCGAATATCGCAAATATCCTTAAGAAAACCGATCTGCCTGAGGATTTGTTCTCCTGTGTTTTAGTAGGCTCCTGTTTGTTTTTGGTATTTGTATCTGACATAATAATTTACTCACTTTCTTTTTTGATCTTTTCCAAGTATTCCTTTAACTGTTTTTCGTATCCCATGTCGGAGAGGTGGTAGAAGGTTCTTCCTACAAGTTCATCCGGCAGATATTGCTGTTTTACGTAATGGTTTTTAAACGCATGGGCATATTTATATCCGAGTCCGTGTCCGAGTTTGGATGAGCCCTTATAATGGGCGTCCTGCAGATGGGGAGGAATGGTATTTATATGCTCCTTTTGTACCAGTTCCATGCATTCATCCACTGCACATATGCTGGAGTTGCTTTTTGGAGCACATGCCACATAAGCTGCTGCCTGTGCAAGTATTATCCGTGATTCCGGCATACCGATCCTCTCTACCGATTCAGCGGCGGCATTGGCTACCACCAGGGCCATGGGATCGGCGTTTGATACATCCTCCGAAGCACAGATAACGATTCGTCTGGCTATGAACTTTATATCCTCACCTGCGGCAAGCATGCGTGCAAGATAATATATCGCTGCATCCGGATCGGAGCCTCGCATACTCTTGATAAATGCCGAGATCGTATCATAATGATTATCGCCGTCCTTATCATACTTAAGAACTCGTTTCTGTATGCATTCCTCAGCGGTATCGAGATCGATATGTATATAGCCGTCGTCTTTCCTTTCGGTGGTAAGCACGCCGAGCTCCAATGCATTAAGTGCGGTACGTGCATCGCCGTTTGACATCTCACTCAAAAACTCGAGAGCGTCATCGTCTATCACGGCTTTAAATGAGCCCATACCCTTTTCGGGATCGTTTACCGCACGTAAAAGAAGATGTTTGATATTATCGTTGCTTAATGGCTTAAGTTCAAATATGTGTGAACGCGAAAGCAAAGCTCCGTTTACCTCAAAGTAAGGATTTTCGGTGGTGGCACCTATAAGGATTATGGTACCGTCCTCTACAAAGGGCAGAAGATAATCCTGCTGGCCTTTATTAAAACGGTGTATCTCATCTATAAAGAGGATGGTACGTTTGCCGTAACCTCCGAAATTCTTCTTTGCTTCTTCAACCACTTCTTCCATGTCTTTTTTGCCGGCGGAAGTGGCATTTATCTGTTTGAATTCAGATTTGGTGGTGGCAGCTATAACCTTGGCCAGGGTAGTTTTTCCTGTACCGGGCGGTCCGTAAAATATAACGGAACTGATGCGGTCGGCCTTTATGGCACGGTAGAGGAGTTTATCTTTACCGATTATGTGCTCCTGTCCGACTACCTCATCCAAGGATGAAGGTCTCATCCTTGATGCGAGAGGTGATTCGCTGTCCCTGTTCTTTTTTTCCATGAATGTAAAAAGATCCATATTATTCTTTTTCCAGTGCGTCTGCAGTGTAAGATACTCCGGCATTCCATAAAAGCCATTCGGAGTAACCGGCATCATATACACCTTTTATCTGTGCACGTACTTCTTCTTTTCCGTAATTTAAATGATGCGATACCCATGTGGCGGTGAAATCCTGTAGCCAGGGCCGTACAATTGCCTTGTTCTCGGCCGGGTCGATCATGTAGAGTACCTTTTGCGAATCCATGAGTGCATGGTATACCAGCTCATAAGGATGTGTGTCGGGATAATCCAGCCCGTAATACCCGTTACCGTAGTGGGAAGGATATACCATGGGGCAGATATAATCGAGATATTTAGCCATGTTGAAATAGCTCTGTCCTACGATACGTGCATCGGTGGAGCTTGAGATGATGGCACCGTATACATCGCAGGAAACAAAAGCTCCCATGGGTTTGATGACCTCACAGATCTTTTTAATACCTTCGGTGATGACCTCGATACGTGTCATTTCCTCGGCCTTGGGTCCGAAATCAACATTGGACATACCCTTATCTGTAGCAAAACGGATATAGTCGAGGTTGACCTCATCAAAGCCTACGGCTACACATTGCTTACATATCTCGAGCAGATATTCCCACACCTCGTCCTCGTAGGGGTTGACCCATGCCAGTCCCGAGGAATCACGGAATATCGAACCGTCCTTATTTTTTAAAGCCAGATCCTTTCTTTTTTCCGCAAGTACGGGATCCTTTAACGAAACGATACGGGCTATGGTATAGATACCGTGGTCCTTGAGCTTTTTTATGGTAGCGTTGATATCACCTATAGTGGATGTGCATGCGCCGATCTCCTTTGCCAGCGGATGATCCATCCTGTAGGTTATGTAGCCGCCGTCACTCTTGATATCTATGACTATGGCATTAAGTTCGGTAGAATCTATCAGATCTATAGCATCATTCAGTTTTTTATTGATATATGCGGAGGAAACATATATGCCCTTTGCGTCAACTCTTTCTCTGGTATCAACAAAATCAGCCATCCAGACCTCTTCGTCGTAATCGGGAGTTTGTGTTACCACTGCCTCTGTCGGCTTTGGCTCTGTCCAGAGCTTGTATACGCCGCTATCCGGGTCTGAACCGTCAGAATTGGCATCTGCCGCATCCCATGAAGCGGCTTCGATCATATTGTCTACGACCAGCACTTCGGATCCGGGATCCTTTTCGTCTTCTTCATCTGTGAGAAGCTTTTGCGATATCTTATATCCGCCGAATCCTATGAGTACGGCGGCCAGAAGAAGAAGGAGTATGACGGGACCTTTTTTCCTGCGCCGTCTTTTTGTCCTTATACCTTCATAAAATATATTTTCCATATTTCGTAACATGCCTCCGACACTCATAATAGATTAAAAAAATAGTTTTGTCAATCGATTTGACTTTTTGACGGAAAGATGCTATTATGTAACGCGTGGTGCGAAAATCGCCTTTTTATAGGCACGCATCCTATATTTTTGCGGATATGGTGGAATTGGCAGACACGCCAGATTTAGGTTCTGGTGCGCGAGCGTGCAGGTTCAAGTCCTGTTATCCGCACAAAGAGCGTCATTACATTGTAATGATGCTTTTTTTATACAAAAAAGCCAACGCACTTTATGATGCGTCAGCTTATTATGAAGAGCGGATAACGGGAGTCGGACCCGCCTCCTAAGCTTGGGAAGCTCATGTACTACCGATGTACTATATCCGCATATTGCCCCGCTTTTTCAAGCGGGGTAAATTTTTGACAAGGAAAAGTATACATGATTTTTGCTTAAAAATCAACTAAAATTTAAAACCCTTCCAACGGTATCTCAAAGAAATGATCGGCAACTTCGTGCATCTCATTATCGTCGTCTATGTAGTAATCAACATAGAAAAGAGTGAGCGACTTGGGGTCTTCGGGTATCTGGAAGACCACCTTGGCATTTGTTACCGCGCTACCCTTTACGGTAAAGAAGTTATCCGCAATATCCCCGGCTATGAATTTATATGCCGCATCATATCCGCCTGACCAGACTATGGAGAAATCATAATAGTAGAGGTCAAGGTCCTCTTCGTAGATATCAGTGCTGTCGCAAGTGATGTCAAGAGTAAGGAATTTCTTGCCTTCGGGTGCTATTTCATCACCGCATGTATCCGAAATCTCGGCACTGTTGATCAGCATATCGAAGAACAGTGTCTCTGCGGTCTTACTGGTCTGGTGGTAGATCTGCTGAGGTCCGTCCGCGGAGGTACTCTTAAACTCCGAAAGATCCTCGGGATATGTGATATCGGAAATGGTGGCTGCATCAATCTGCTTTACAAAGCTGCGGGATGAATGGGAGTAGAGAAGATCTCCGCCGCTCGCCATATGTATTCCGACTACCTCACCGTACTTGTTGATAACAGGGCCGCCGCTCGCACCTGTTGTTCCGTACTTGGGGTCTAATTTGTAGGTTACGGTATAATCCTGATCAAGGAATGCCGTACATTCGTATACGCAGTTTTCATGCACATCCTCGGTATCCCAGAGGTTTGCGAGCAGGTAGAGCTTGTCGCCGGTGGTAACCGTATCCTCTGAAAGAGGAAGGGCCTTAAGATCCTGTCCGTTGTAAAGTGTAAAAGCAGCTACGTCTTTATCAAGTGCGGGTACTGCTGCCGCATCCTCGATCACCAGACAGTTCTTAAGTCTGGCACCTGTGTCGATACCTGATTTGGCATAGGATACCTCACCGCCCAGTATTTCTGCGGGAAGATCGGTACCTTTAAAGGAACCGTCATCATCGTCCGGTACTAAGAAATGGAATGCAGTAACTAAGATTTTTTGTCCGTGTGTCTTTGAATCGAGGATAAATGCCGTACCTGCTGAGAAGTCATAATCCTTTGTATACCAGTGTACATGGAATGAACACTCTGCTGCCAGCTGTTCGATCTCCTCAAAGGTTAATGCAGTCTTGGGGATGGGAGTGGGTGTGGCAGCATCCGTGACCTCGGGGGTAGCGGTTGTATTTACATTATTAGTGTTGTTTGTCTGATTTTTCGGTGTTCCCTTTTCTATATCACATCCTGAAAGCAAAAGAGAAAAAGCCAGCAAAACAGCTAAGATCCTAAATGTTCTTTTCTTCATATCAATATTCCTTCCCGGGCCGGAATAAAAAAGACCCAGCCATCATTATATATACTTGAGCGCAAAATTGCAAGAATAATAAAAATTTGAGTATTTTATTGAACAAAATACGCTAATGTGTTAAAATTAGAGGTTGTAAGATTGTTTTTTGGAGGTAAGTATGAAAGTAGTAGTTTTATGCGGCGGTATCAGTACTGAACGTGATGTATCGCTTGTGTCAGGCATGAAGGTATATAAGGCATTAAAAGGAAAGGGCCATCAGGCGATCATGCTTGATGTTTATCTCGGATACAGCGGAAGTATCGACGATATATTTGAGAAAAATGTTGACTGGGATGAGATGACAAAAGGTATTACTGCCGACGCTCCCGATATAGAAGCTGTAAAGCGTATTAGAAAGGGCGATCCGGAGGTTTTCTTCGGTGAGAACGTAATAGAGATCTGCCGCAAAGCTGATATAGTATTTATGGGACTGCACGGTGACTGCGGTGAGAACGGAAGAGTTCAGGCTGCATTCGATCTTTACAATATAAAATACACAGGTACGGATTATGCCAGCTCAGCCATGGCTATGGATAAGTCGGTGACCAAGAAGCTTTTTGAAGCAGACGGCATCCCTACACCTGCTTCCGTAACCATAAGAAAGGGAGATGAGTACAAACCTGAATACCCTTGTGTGGTAAAGGTTTGTTCGGGCGGTTCATCCATAGGCGTTTACATGGTAAACAATGACGAGGAGTATAAGAATGCTCTTGATGAAGCCTTCCGTTATGAAGGAAAGGTGCTGGTAGAGCAATTTATAAAGGGAAGAGAGTTCACCGACGGAGTGTTTGACGGCAAGCCCCTGCCTGTAGTCGAAATAGCTCCCAAGGAGGGCTTCTACGATTATAAGAACAAGTATCAGGAAGGCTCTACCATAGAGACATGTCCGGCCAATATCACCGATGAACAGACCAGGACCATACAGGATATTGCACTTAGGGCATATAATGCACTTGGCATCAAGACGTATGCACGTATGGATTTCATGATGGATGAAAATACTGGTAAGTTTTACTGCTTAGAGGCAAATACCCTGCCAGGTATGACACCTACCAGCCTTATCCCTCAGGAAGCAAAAGCTATAGGTGTTGAGTTCCCTGAGCTTTGTGAACAGATAATAGAAGTATCTTTAAAGAAATACGCTTAACAATTGGCGCATTTTAATCAAGGTTAGAGGAGAAGCACATGAAAAACATGACCCTGCCGCAGGTTGCAAAGGCTGTAAACGGAAAACTGTATATAGACGGAAAGGAGTATGTAACCGGTTCTGCAAAAGGACAGGATTCTTCGGATGCAAGACTTTCAACCGAAGCAGAGGGTATAGTCATTGACTCACGTCTTTGCAGGGAAAACTATATATTTGCAGCTGTCAAGGGAGAGCGTACGGATGGTCATAACTACATGCAGTCCGTACTGGCAAAGGGAGCACTCGGATGTATATGCGAGAAGCTGCCCGAGGGGTATTTTGATGCAAAAGAGGCAGAAGACGAGACGGATATAGACCGCGGACCCGAAGCACTTTGCATACATGGTGCGTATATCCTTGTGGAAAACACGCTTAAGGCGTTAAAGGATCTGGCTGCGTATTACAGGCAGCAGATATATAACGTAAAGATATTCGGCATAGTTGGAAGTGTAGGTAAGACCAGCACAAAGGAGCTGGTAGCATCCGTACTTTCCGAAAGTTACAGGACATTAAAGACAGAGGGTAACTTCAATAACGAGATAGGTGTGCCGCTTACATTGTTCAGGATCAATCCCGAGCATGAAATGGCCGTAGTAGAAATGGGTATCAGTGATTTCGGTGAAATGGAAAGACTGGGATCCATGGTAAAGCCCGATGCGGTCATCATGACAAATATCGGTCCCTGCCATCTGGAAAAGCTCGGAGACCTCGACGGTGTACTTAAGGCAAAGACCGAGGTATTAAACTTCATAAAGCCCGGCGGACTTTTGGTATTAAATACCGATGATGAGAAGCTTAAGTCGGTATACACATATAAAAAATCAGACTTTACTTCGGATGAACCTTCACTTGCCGAAGGAGCAAAGGAAGCCCTTAAGAATATCAGAGTCGCATCATACGGTAAGGACGGAGAAGTATCATATTCCGATATCGAAAGCCGTGGTGTGGAAGGCAGCAATTTCCATTTTACCGTTAAAAAGGGTGCGTTAAGCACCGCAGAAAAGACCGTGCCCGCCAGAGTACATATACAGGGTACTCACATGGTCATGAATTCTTTAGCAGCATGCATAGCGGGACTTGAAGCAGGTATGGATGTATTTGCTGTTACCAAGGGAATAGAGGCAGCAAGACCTGTTAAAGGAAGATGCTGTCCCAACTATACCGACAGGTTCCTTGTAGTTGATGACTCATACAATGCCAATCCCAAATCCATGATGGCGGCAGCCGATCTTATGGGTGAGAGTGAAGGACGTAAGGTAATGGTACTCGGCGATATGTTTGAGCTGGGAAATGATGAGGAAAAACTTCATTATGAGACAGGCGCATATGTAGCCGGCAGGAACATCGACCTTACCGTATTTATCGGCAAGCTTGCCAAAAACATGTTTGACGGGTATACGGATAAAAAGCGTATCAGCCCCCAGAACTGGAATAAGGCTGTATATTACGAGACAAAGGAAGAGTTTTACAATAATTTAAATACCTGCGGCATCAGAGAAGGCGATACTATCCTGGTTAAGGCATCCCACGGAATGGGATTTGCCGAGATAGTGGATAAGCTTGTAGAAAAAGGTACGAAGTTTAGATTTGTCAAGGGCCGCGAGAACATGATCCTTGATGATATAATGTATCTTTTGTCACAGACCCACTGGGCATGTAAGAGAAGCAGGGATACTGTAGCTAAGGCGATAGAAAACTCCCTTTGCTTCGGTATTATAGATGAAAATGGAAAACAGATCGCATTCGGACGTACGGTCACTGACTATGCTACCATGTTCTACGTATCGGATGTCGTAATAGATAAGGATCACCAGAAAATGGGACTTGGCAGCAGGTTTGTGGAATTTATCAAATCTGCCGAAGAACTTAAGGATCTCTGGGGCTTCCTTGGCACTACCAAGGCATCGGGATTCTACGCAAAGTTTGGCTTTGAAAAGAAAGACGATTTCTTTATGGCACTTCCGAAAACCAACCATAAAGGGATATTTAATGTGACTCCCGCTAAATAAAAATTTAATTTGAATAGCAGGAGTATTGTGATATAATTATATTTTAAGAATGAGTAATTACAGAAATGGTTATAGAAGGCGTTTTACGGTAAGGCAATATATATAGGGGAGATATGCCATGATATACTTTGATCACCTTCCGCTAGACAAGGAGATTTTAAAGGCTTTAGGGGAATTGTCCATAAATTATGTATTCCAGCCGATCTTTTATTCTGATAAAAAGACAGTATATGCTTATGAAGCATTGATGCGTCCTACAGAGATGACGGTTACGGAACTCATAGACATATATCAGAAAGAAAATAAGCTGCATGTATTGGAGGTTGCCACCTTCTTTGGTGCCATGCAGGAGTATCAGCTGCGCGGATATACCGAGAACTTAAGCATGAACTCATTCCCTTCGGAAAGCTTCACGGATGAAGAGGGAAAGGCATTTATAGAGTATTACGGGGATATAAACGGGCTTACCATTATTGAGATACTTGAGTATCCTTACACCGATATGTCGGCGGTAAGAGGGAAAAAGATAGCCGCAGCCCGTCATAATCTAAAGATAGCCATAGACGATTTCGGATCGGGTATCAATACCATGGAGGTCGTAGACCTTTATGCTCCGAATATCGTTAAGCTTGACAGGGAACTGATCATGGATATAGACCAGAACAAGTTTAAGCAGTATTATGTGGCACAGCATGTAGCTGAATTCCATAGAAGAAAGATGCTTGTGGTCGCAGAAGGTATAGAGCGTAAAGAAGAATTTGAATACTTAAAGAGTATCGGAGTCGATCTTTACCAGGGGTATTACCTGGGAAGACCTGCATAAAGCAAAATAGAAAAATGTGGAAAGGGGGTTCCTCATTTATCTAATGGGGAATAAAAGAAGGTATGATAGCAAAAAGTACAGTCAGTGAAGTCCAGATCTACAGGAACAGCGCATCAGTTATAAGAAACGGTGAGATCACATTAAAGGAAGGACGCAATATCGTATATATCGGCGGTATGACCACTACAGCCAAGACGGAAGATTTTGTGCTCCAGTTTCCTGAGAACATAAAGGCTGTAAATGTCCAGATCATATCATGGAACGATATGGACACTGATGAAGTTAAAGAATCGGAAGAAATACAGAAGAAGATCGCAGAAGTAGATTATCAGATAGAGACATGTACACTTCTTAAAGAGCTCAGAAAGACCAACGGTGATTTCTCCGGAAGAATGGATGTATCTGTTGAGGCTCAGGAGCAGTACATGGTAGCACTTCCCAGGCAGCTCATGGACCTTCATAAGCAGCTGACCGACCTGAACGAGGAAAAGGACAAGCTCTTAAAGGATTATGAGAAGGCAGTAAAGGAAGAAGAAAAGCCCATTATCATGGCTGAACTTATAGCTGAGGAGGAAGGGACCATCCCGTTCATACTCAGATACCAGGAAAAGACCGGCAGCTGGAAGCCTAAGTATGAAGTAAGATTCAAAGGAAACGAACAGCCTCTTGAAGTAAGCATGAAGGCAAGGATATTCCAGAATTCGGGCGAAGACTGGAAGCAGGTAAAGACCACACTGTATACCGGTAACCCCGCTAAATTCCAGGGACTTCCCGTACTTGATCCCGTACAGGTATCCATATACGAAGAGCCCGAGAGACGTTCGGTTGCTATGGACGGCATGGCCTTTGCCGGTATGGCCATGGCTTCGGCACAGGCGATGTCAGCACCTGCTAACGGCATGCTGGGTATGGGCATGGCACCTATGATGAAGATGGCAAACATGCAGATGGAAGAAGCCGAGATATCCGAAGAAGAGACTATGACAGCACATATACTTCCCGGATTAAAGGATATCTTAAATGCTACCAACGGCAATATCGTTGTGCTCCATAACTTTGATGTAAAGGCGGATTATCATCTCTTAAGCATTCCCAGAGTGGATAACAAGTGTTTCCTTACAGCTGAAATAGTTGATGCCGACTGGCCTCTGCCTCCGGCATACGCTTCGGTATACGTTAAGGATATATATGCAGGTGAAATATATGTTGATCCTGATTCTGATCCTTCGGAGAAGTTCTCACTGTCACTCGGACAGGATGAGAGACTGAACGTAGTAAGGACCGAACTTCCCAGAAAGACATCGGAAGCACTCATCAAGAATCAGAAGAAGCAGATCAGAACATATAAGATCAACCTGACCAATAAGTCAAAAGAGACCGTCAAGGTACTTGTAAAGGATCAGATACCCGTATCTACCGACAAGTCCATCACAGTGGATGTAAACAAACTGTCCGATGGTTCACTTGATATCGATAAGGGAGAGATCAAGTGGGAGATCTCACTTGAATCAGGCAGCACCACAGAGCTTGAACTTGGCTACAGCATCTCATGGCCTAAGGACAAGAAGATCCAGGAGAAGAGTGCTCCCCTTCAAAAGAAGGTTGTACCTCCCGCACCTTCGGATAACGGCATCTGCCCTACATGCGGTAACCAGGGCGGAAGCGGAAAGTTCTGCGTACACTGCGGCAGCCCGATTAACCGATAATGCTTTGATAAGAAAAACACTCTATGCTATTTGAGTCATAGAGTGTTTTTTAAGTGTTTATGTAATTTAAAATAGAATTAATACTTTTATCCTTGATATTAATGGTATTGACAGGCTCATTTATGTGTTCCAGATAATGTGCATCTGAATCGGTTATAACCTTGCAGTTCTGCAGGTACGGATGGTCACGCCGTAATTGATGCAGGTTTGCCATATTCTTACATTCAAATGTTCTAAAATCACTGTCGGGCGGTATAAAACCTAAGTTGGAGATGATACTGGTGGTGGATTTATCCACATGAGCCGGTATCATGACACCGCCGAATGGCTTGAGCTCCCGTGAAACGTCCGAAAAACCTATGGATGTGGCATTGATCAGCAGGTGCTCTATCTCACCGGTTATATTCTCGTCCTCATCCATAATGTATTGATGCCCGAAGATCTCGGGCTTATTTTTTATGGGAAGTAAACGTTCGTAAACATACTCACTGAAAGCCAGTGCATTTTCGAGTGCCGGGAAAAGGCAGACCACATGAGCTTCCTCTTCGGTGGTAAGCTCCATGCCCGGGATAACAAGTACTCCGTATGCTTCCCCCAGTTTCATGGCAGCCGGGCAGTTGAGAGAACTGTTATGGTCGGTGATGGCTATAGCATCAAGCCCTTTCAGAGCCGCCATACCGACTATGTTAGCCGGAGTCATGTCATTATCACCGCAGGGAGAAAGACATGTATGTATGTGAAAATCGTAACTAAGGTTGATCATGATATATGCTTTCTTTAGATGCTGTTAACCCTGCAGTAACTCGTATACCTTAAGTGATGCTTCAAATATCGGAAGCTCGGTCTCAAACAAGGTGATCTCCTGAACCTGAGCTTTATGCACAACATTCGGATCGAGTGAAGTTCCCTCTGCAAGAATGATGCATGCACAATCGGTAAGAGAGGAGACTGCCAGTGCATTAGTATTACCCATGATCGTAACCCAGGCTGCCCCTGACGGAGCTTTGCTCATCGCTACGCTCAGCAGGTCACAGCAGAAGGGACGTGTGATCTCTTTATTCATATCACCCTCATTAAGTAGAGTGAATTCCGGTATCTTTTTTAATTCATTAACTGTCATATGTTTTCCTTTCATTCTCAACTTAAAGTATCATGGTCGGAAAGAGTCTCGGACACAAGATAAAACCTTTAAGCGTGTCGCGGATATGCTTCGGCCGATGAATCATCGGAGCAAGGCAAAAATCGGTTATCCAAACCGATTTTTGAACGAAGCACAAGTACGTCCGGCATCAGGCGGACGTACGATTGCGAGTGTCCGCAGAGAAGATGATGAAGCGGTCGTCTAGCATATCCCGACTAAGCGGTGATGGGTTTTATCTGTGCCGGGACTCTGACGACCTAGTAATTAAAGATGAGAAAACTCATCAGAAATCTTATGGATGTACTCTCTTAGGATGTGGATACAGTCCTTCTCGTTTGCTACGCCGCGGACGATATCCCTTGCCAAAGCCCTGCAGGTAGGAGCACCGCAGGAACCGCAGTCAAGTCCGGGGAACTTCTTGCACAGCTCATCAACCTGAGCCATCTTGTTGAGGGACTCGAGTAAGCTGTCAGCTAGCTTAAATACGGGCAGATATTCCACATTCTTGGTCCACTCGGAACTGATATCCTTGGGAGCATCATGAACCTTTGCTACCGGCAGATACTTACGTAAGCCCTTAAGCTTAACGATAGCTAGGAAAGGATTCTCCACCTGAAGAACACCGCCTACGCAGCCGCCCGTGCAGGCATTAAGCTCTATAAATGAGAGTTCGCTTGAGAACTTGCTGTCCTCTAAGTCCTCTAAGACCTTGATAACATTCTCTATACCGTCGGCAGCAAGGTAAGAGTCTGTGAGCAGTCCGGCAGCTTCGCCGCCTATTCTGCCCCAGCCGATACCGATACGGCCTGATTCCGAAAGCTCCTCAACTTTGTTTTCCTCTACCACGTGAGTCATGGCTGAGATAAGCTTGGGATAAATATCTTTTATAGCGACAACCTGGTCAACATTGCTCTTTTCATAGCCGATGGGAGACTTGACCGAAGTAACCTTTGCGGGACACGGAGAAAGGAAGAAGATACCGATATCCTCCGAAGGAAGCCCTGTTTTCTCCATGGCGCGTTTTCTGGCCATCTCGGCAGCTATCTCCATGGGAGGCTTAATGGGCATCAGATGTTCCAAAAGGTTAGGGAAACGTACACGTATAAGACGTACTATCGAAGGACATGCAGTACTGATGATAGGCCACTTGTCCTTATGTTCATCGATATATTTTCTGGAAAGAAGACTTACCACCTCTGCAGCAGCACTTACCTCGAATACATCGTCAAAGCCCATTTCCTTTAAGGCGGAGAGTACGATATTAACGTCATCCAGGTTGTTTGCCTGGGCATAAAGAGACGGTGCGGGAAGAGCCACAACATATTTGTAGTTGCGGATGTTCTCCATGGAGTCGGTGGTAGCCAGCTTTGCATGGTTTTTACAGATCCTTATGCATTCACCGCAGTCAATGCAGTATTCTTTTGTGATGACCGCTTTGCCGTTTCGTACACGGATGGCTTCGGTCGGACATCGCTTTATACAATTTATACACCCCTTACATAAGTCCTTGTCTAAGTGGACCGATGTGTAGAATTCGCTCATGATAGTATTACCTTTTCCTTTTACCTTTTAAGATCCTTCGCTGCGCTCAGGAAGACATTTCCTGTCCTTTCACGCTGTTTGGGATAACAGAATAAAACAGTTATCTTAGAAGTTAACTTTCATAGTTACTGTGGTCCCGACTCCGAGCTCGGTCTCGATGTTCATTTCGTCGGAATACTTTTTCATGTTGGGAAGGCCCATACCGGCTCCAAAGCCCAGAGCTCTTACATTCTCGGAAGCGGTGGAGTAGCCTGCCTGCATGGCAAGGTCCACGTCCTTTATGCCGGGGCCTTTATCCTTAAGGATCATGGTGATATCCTTTGGAGTGATGATAACGTCTATCACGCCGCCGTTTGCATGGATGACCATGTTTATCTCGCCCTCGTACATGGCGATGGAAACCTTACGGATAACATCAGGGTTTACGCCCATCATCTTTAATTTTGACTTAACATCACCCGAGGCTTCCCCTGCCCTGGTGAAATCTTCGTCGGAGATAATATATTGAAGTTTTAAAGAATCGCTCAATACGGTTTACCTCCTCGAAGGCCGTTATCGTAAAGCATACCGCAGGCATTGAACATCCTGTGGTCGGTACAGATGATGGCGATATCCCTTTCCTTCGCCATTTCGATCATTTCCTCGGTGGGCTTTTTACCACGTATGAATACTATGCAGTAAATATCGATCATCTCTGCTGTACGGATGACCTGTGGATTGCACAGTCCGGTAAGGAGCACTGCCTGATCCTTTACGAATGCAAGCACGTCACTCATCATATCTGAGCCGCAGGCGGAGTGGATCTCGCGGTCTGCATGTTCTTCTCCGCATATAAATCTGCCGTGTAATATTGTTTGTACGTCGTTAATTGTCATATAGTGTCCCTTTCTTGTGATGAAGCGCTAAAATGTATTCACAATCCGCTGCGCTACCTGCTCTTGAATTATAGTAACAATATATCATAAAAAGAAAAAAATATCAAACAATTATTGACAATTCTGTTTTTTTAACTTTCTTTTTTTGTGGAAAAAGTTTATTGATTTTATTGCAAAACTATGATAAAATGAGTTTAACTGCGGAGACTCGCCTTCTTTACGTGCGCCCTTTTGCGCCAAAGAGGGAGAAAGGCTTCGCCAATCATATTTTCAAGGAGGTTTGAAAATGGGTTCTAAAAAGAACATCCCTTTCAATGGCACGCCGGAGCAAGAGGCTAAGCTTCGTGCGGTTATCGCTGAGTTAAAGGATGAGAAGGGCTGCCTTATGCCCATCTTACAGAAGGCTCAGGATATTTATGGGTACCTTCCTTATGAGGTACAAAAGATCATTTCAGATGTAATGAACGTTCCGATCGAGAAAATCTACGGTATCGTTACATTCTATGCTCAGTTCTCACTTTATCCCAAGGGAAAGTACAAGATTTCAGTATGTTTAGGTACTGCCTGCTATGTTAAAGGTTCGGGCGACATCTATGACAAGCTTATCGAGAAGCTTGGAATCCAGGGTGGAGAGTGCACTCCCGACGGAAAGTATTCACTTGAGGCTTGCCGTTGCGTAGGTGCTTGCGGACTTGCTCCTGTAATGACGATCAATGAAGATGTATACGGCAAGATGACAGTTGACAAGATTGATGAGATTCTTGCTAAGTATGAGTAAATTCGAATTAGGTGATTCCTTATGATGCCTGAAATCTCACTTAATATCCTCGATGTAGCACAGAATTCCGTAAAAGCCGGTGCGAAGCTTACAAAGCTTTCATGTCTCATCGATACGAAAGCGGATACTTTGACGGTCATCATAGAAGATGACGGCTGCGGAATGACTAAAGAGCAGGTGGAAGCGGTAACTGATCCGTTTTACACCACCAGGACCACCAGAAAGGTGGGCCTCGGAGTTCCGTTCTTTAAGATGGCTGCTGAGAGCACCGGAGGAAGTTTTGATATAGTTTCCGAAAAGAATGTGGGGACTACGGTCACCTGTGTGTTTGTGCTTTCGAGTATTGACCGCATGCCGCTCGGAGATATGGTCTCAACGGTACACATGCTGGTCACCCAGAGCGGGGATATGGATCTGGTCTACCGATATAAGGTGGATGATGCAGAGTTCACGCTTGATACGAGGGAGTTTAAGGAGATACTCGGCGGTGATGTTTCTTTTAACGAACCGGAGGTATCTGAGTATATCAGGGATTTTTTAAAGGAAAATACCGCAGAGGTAAATGCGGGACAGGAATTCTGATTTATAAAAATTGTACCAATATAATTATATAGGAGGAACAAAATGAAGTCTCTTGAAGAATTAAAGGCAATAAGAGAAAAAATGCAGGGAAGCGTAGCTCTTCGTAGTGAAGACAGCGATCAGACAAGAGTAGTTGTCGGTATGGCTACCTGCGGTATCGCAAGCGGCGCTCGTCCGGTACTTAATACTTTGGCAGAAGCTGTAGCAGAGAAGAAGCTTGACAAGGTAGCAGTTACCCAGACAGGCTGCATCGGTCTTTGCCAATATGAGCCCATCGTAGAAGTATACGAGCCCGGCAAGGAAAAGGTTACATATGTTAAGATGACACCTGATAAGGCTTTAGAGGTTGTTAACCGTCACTTAAACGGCGGCCAGCCTATTAAGGAATATACTTTAAATTCTACTACTTTATAATTTCAGAGGAGGTATAAAATGTATCGTTCACATGTATTAGTATGCGGTGGAACCGGCTGTACTTCTTCTGGAAGTCAGAAGATTATGGAAACACTGCGCACTGAGATTGCAAAAGCAGGTCTTGATAAGGAAGTATCCGTAGTTCAGACCGGCTGTCACGGACTTTGCGCATTAGGTCCTATCATGATCGTTTACCCTGAGGCTGTTTTCTATTCGATGGTTAAGGATGAGGATATCCCTGAGATCGTTTCAGAGCACTTAGTAAAGGGTAGAGTAGTTAAGCGTCTCGTATATGAGGAGACAGTTACCGATGAGGGCATTAAGTCCCTTGCAGACACCAACTTCTACAAGAAGCAGCATCGTATCGCTCTTCGTAACTGTGGTGTTATCAATCCCGAGAACATCGATGAGTACATCGGTACCCGCGGATATGAGGCACTTGGAAAAGTTCTTACCAGCATGACTCCCGAGGAAGTTATCCAGGTTATCCTTGATTCCGGTCTTCGCGGACGTGGCGGCGCCGGCTTCCCTACCGGAAGAAAGTGGCAGCTTGCCCGCAACCTTGTTCAGGACGGCGGACAGAAGTATGTTTGTTGTAACGCAGACGAGGGTGACCCCGGTGCATTCATGGACCGTTCGGTTCTTGAAGGCGATCCTCATGCAGTACTTGAGGCTATGGCTATCGCAGGATATGCTATCGGCGCTTCACAGGGTTATATCTACGTACGTGCTGAGTACCCTATCGCTGTACAGCGTCTGAACATCGCTATCGGACAGGCAAGAGAGTACGGCTTACTTGGAAAAGATATCTTTGGAACAGGATTTGATTTTGATATAGAGTTAAGACTTGGTGCAGGTGCATTCGTATGTGGTGAGGAAACAGCACTTATGACCTCTATCGAGGGTAAC
>JAFZQN010000097.1 GCA_017620375.1 Lachnospiraceae bacterium | reverse complement strand
CTTATTAATACGAATGACGACTCTAATGATAGGATAAAGAGCTTCTAAGATTGTTCTCCCCCTGAGGGCGCGCCCGTGTAATGCGGGAACAGACTCTTTGATGTGTCTGTTCCGCATACACGTGGCAGCCCGAAGGGGGATTTTAAATTTACGGTCTGGAAAACAGCACGACCGGCAAGCCTGAGGGCATTACCGGTCGTCTGCTTTTGTGATTATAGGAGAGAATCTGAAAAAAGTAAAACTGTCAATTTGATGATTCTGCCGGACGCTGTCCGAGCACTACGTTTACAGTTATTTCTGTATATTCACCGTTTACAAGACGCTGCAGGGTTACTTTTATTTCTTTGCCGTAACGTATGCTTTGAATCTTTTCTACTAAAGCTTCGTCAGTCTTTATCACGGTGTCGTCGATAGCTGTAATGATGTCGCCCTTCATGATGCCTGCTTTTTCTGCAGCTCCGCCTTCTACAAGAGCGGATACGAATGCACCTACGGGCCAGTTGTATGTTTTAGCAGCCTCAGCGGATACAGTGGTGATGCTTACTCCGAGGAAGCCCTGTTCTTCGGAAGAAAGTGTTTCTCTGGCTGCAAAATCTGTTAAGATATCCTGCGCACGGGAGATGGGGATCGCATATCCCATACCTTCTACATTGGTTCCGCCTACCTTGGCATTATTGATGCCGATGACTTCACCTTTTATATTCATGAGTGCGCCGCCGCTGTTACCGGGGTTGATGGCTGCATCTGTCTGGAGAAGATCGCTGTAGGTCTGTCCGTCGATAGTGAGTTCTCTATCCTTCGCACTGATGTAACCTACTGTTACGGACTGACCATAACCAAGTGAGTTACCGATGGCGATGGCTATCTCACCTATCTTTACTTCATCGGAGTTACCGAGCTTTGCTATAGCGATGCTGTTTAATGTGGTTTCGGAAAGGTCTTCAAGCTTTACTGCTATAACTGCAAGGTCAGATACGTCATCCTTACCTTTTACGGTAGCTTTAGCTGAGGTCCCGTCGTTAAATGTTACAGAAATCTCTTTTGCACCTTCTACTACGTGGTTATTGGTGGCTACCATGAGCTCCTTGTCACTCTGCTGGATTATGATACCCGAACCTGCGGTAGGAGTGTCATATGAGCCGTAGAAAGAGTTGTTGATACGTGTTACGCAGTCTATCGATACGATGGAAGGCATTGCCTTTTCAACTACGCTCGATACATCGGTGCCGGTATAAGTATTCTCTGTATTGTCGATGACTTCTGTTGAAGGGATCTTGATGGCATCCGATGAAGGTGTCAGGTTAAGACGGTCGTTTTTATTATCTGAAACAGTTACACGTCCTTTGTTATTTGTCTGTTCTGTAAATAACTCGGGGTTCTTTTCTTTATAAAAATATGTGATGCCGATGAATACTGCGGCTGCTATCACTCCGAATACAGCTGCCATGGCTGCTCCGAAGAAGAATTTTCCTACTTTGCCGGAACCCTTCTTTTCTTTCTTGGCTTTCTTGGTATTTCCGGCGTCCTGAGGTCCGCCCGGCATATTCTGCTGTCCGGGGATATATCCGTAAGGGTAAGGTACCCAGCCGTAAGGCTGCTGGTATACGGGCTGAGGTGCACGGTTGTTATCTGCTGCGCCTTCTGTATTACCCTGAGGTCCCTGAGGCATATATACGAAATAAGGATTGCCGCCTGCGTAAGGAGCTGCATCGGGTCTTGCGTACTTGCTGTACGGATCTGATTCCGGAGCTGCCGGAGTACCTTGAACGGGTGTTGCAGGTGTTTCCTCTGCAGTTGCAGTTGACGGGGTATCCTGTATGGGTGAAGCTGTCTCAGTTACCTCGTTTATCTTTTTAACTTCCTCATCATTTGTTATCTCAGTCATGTCGAAATTGTCACTCATGTTTCTTACCTCCTGCATCGCATTTGTTATGTTTCATGCGTATTTTCTTACTCTTTTTATACTGTCCGGAACCGGCCTTGTTCCGAACTTCATGTCTAGATTTTAGTTTCAATTTGTGATGATATTGTGAAAAATGAAAGAAAAAAGTGTGTAAAATGTAATGTTACTATTCACAGCTGACCAAAACACACTCATAAACTTTCCGGCTTCGCCGTAAATAGCCGCTATCGCGCCATCTGTTTACTCGTGAGTTTTGTCCAGCCTCCACAGCTTAATCCGCAAAAATGCAAAGCTGCAAGCAAGCTTGCGATTTGCATTTACTGCGGATTAGCTGTGAATAGTAACTATATAACATTTTTTTAACTTGTAATAATTTCGTAAATATTGTATGATATGGAGTGATATTTGGATAAACACAGTTTGTATGCATGGATAATGTACATTTACTGGATCAAGTTTGAAAGAGGACTATCAAACTTGCATCGGTGCCGCAGCAGGCACGTCACCGATGTGTATGTATGCCTGCCGCAAGATATGACAGATGATAAAAGATAATCAGAAAACTTTTAACCGCCTGTATATAGTGCTTGATGCGATGCTGATAGTGGGAGCGTATTTTTTGGCATATCCGTTACGTTTCCGTGTACTTACGGCATTCAGACCATTCGCTATTCAGGATGGAGAACGTTTCCTGGCCTTTACCATATATGCACGTAAGATAATATTCCTGCTTCCGGGATATCTTATTATATACGGTATCAGCGGACTGTACAAGCCACGCCGCGGACACAGCCGCATAAGGGTCATAGGAAATCTGATAGAAGCTAACCTGCTCGGTATCTTCTATTTTGCATTCCTTATATTTATACAGAAGGAAAATGATATATCCAGATGGTTCTACCTTATATTCGGTGCATTGAACCTTACATTCGGCCTGGCACTCAGATATGCGATATCAAAGGTGCTGCGTACCATCAGAAAAAGAGGAAAGAACTTAAAGCATGTGCTCTTAGTCGGCTACAGCCGTGCTACGGAGGGCTTTATAGACAGGATCAAGCAGAATCCTGAGTGGGGATACTGGATACATGGTATACTCGACGACAATGCGGTACTTGATACCGAGTACAAGGGTATAAAGGTAGTGGGCTCCATCTTAGATCTTGGTCAGATCATCGAAGAAAATGACTACGACGAGATAGTTATCACCCTGGGACTGTCCGAGTACGAGAAGCTCGAAGATATAGTAAACGTATGCGAGAAAACGGGCGTGCACACGAAGTTCGTGCCCGATTACAACAATATGGTATCGACCGTTCCTTATATAGAGGATCTGTACGGACTTCCCGTTATTAATATAAGAAACGTTCCGCTGACCAATACGATCAACCTTGTTATAAAGCGTGCCATGGACCTGATACTGGGCTTTATAGCTTTAGTGCTTGGCTTCATACCCATGCTAATCATTGCGATCATAATAAAGTGTACTTCCAAAGGGCCTGTTATCTTTTCACAGGTACGTGTGGGTAAACACGGCAGGGAGTTTAAGATGTTCAAGTTCCGCTCGATGTATCTTGAGGATCCCGAGCAGGAAAAAGAGGAGTGGACTACACGTGGCGATAAGCGTGTTACCCCTATCGGAAAGTTTATAAGGAAAACAAGTCTTGACGAGCTGCCCCAGCTGTTTAACGTACTGGGCGGCAGTATGAGCCTGGTAGGTCCCCGTCCCGAGAGACCTCAGTTTGTTGAGAAGTTCAGAGAAGAGGTACCCCGTTACATGGTTAAGCACCAGGTACGTCCCGGTATGACCGGCTGGGCCCAGATCAAGGGCTACAGAGGCGATACCTCCATCAAAAAACGTATCGAATACGATCTTTATTATATAGAGAATTGGTCCGTGGGACTGGATATCAAGATTTTGTTCCTGACCATATTTAAGGGATTTATAAATAAGAATGCTTACTAGGAGAATATAATGGCTGAAAATACTGACGACATCATAAAAGATGATGATGACGACAAATATGAAAAAATATGCTACATGTGCAGACAGCCCGAATCATCCACAGGCAAGATGATAAAGATGACGGACAATATGTACATATGTCCCGCATGTATGCAGAAGACTTTT
>JAFZQN010000096.1 GCA_017620375.1 Lachnospiraceae bacterium | reverse complement strand
TATTGACAAGAAAACACAAAACGGATATACTAGTCTAGGTTTGCGATTTTTGGGTTTGTAATTAGGAGGTTTTCGGTGAACCAGACACTTAAAAAGTTTTTGAAGTATGCCCTGAACATCTTACTTATACTGGGTATTACTGCACTTACTTTACATTTATTGTTTAAAGATAATGAACCGAAAAAGATTTTCGCTCAGATAAAGGAAGCTGACTGCAGCTGGCTGGGAATAGCCGGACTGCTCATGGTAGTATTTTTATGCGGGGAGTCCGTACAGTTCAGGATGCTCTTTAAGGGCATGAAACAGAAGGTGAGCATGATAAAGTGCATCCTTCTCTCGAACATAGGATTCTTCTTCAGCCAGATCACACCGGGTGCATCCGGTGGACAGCCTCTCCAGATCATATACATGACCAAGCTGGGTGTAAATGCTTTTGTTTCAACGCTTGTATGTATGCTTATCACTCTGGTATATAAGCTTGTACTTGTAATCATGTTTTTTACGGCTTTGCTACTCAGACCTGCCCTGGTCGGCGGTGCGATAAGCGATGTTATAGTTTTCTTCGTGATCGGTATAGTGTGCCAGCTGGCATTCGGCTCATTCCTGCTCATATGCGTGCTTAAGCCCTCGTTTGCTTCATGGATAGTGGAGACAGCCATTAAGATAGGTGCTAAGCTTAAGATAGTGAAGCATCCCGATAAGTTAAGCGAGAAAGCAGAGAATTCCATCAAGCAGTATGAAGCGGCTTCGGATTTCTTAAAGAAGAACAAGCATGTCATGGTGAAGATGGCGCTTATCACGATAGTACAGAGAATAGCTTATTTTTCGGTTACCTTCTGTGTGGCAAGAGCACTTCATGTTAATGACTGCAACATAGTTGATGTCATTGCGCTTCAGATAGTACTTTCATTGGCTGTAGATATACTGCCGATACCGGGTGCTTCGGGAGTAAACGAGATAGTATTCGTAAGACTTCAGACCATGATATTCGGTACCATGGTATCAGCCGGACTGTTACTTAACAGAGGTATTACCTATTACCTGTTTGCACTCGTTACAGGTATATTTACACTAGTGGCTCATCTTTACTTTAATAAACTGGCGAAAAAACGGAAAACCGCCGAAGAACCTGAGATACAGGAGCCTACAAAAACGGAATGCGATTAAGAAAAAAGCAGAGAACTGTTTCAGTCCTCTGCTTTTATTAATTTCGCAAATGAAGCAAGCATCTTTTTTGTCCCTGCGGGGAAGTCGACGGTCACTTCGTAATCACGTTCACCTTTTGTTATATCGGTGACGGTACCGATACCGAATTTGATATGCTTTACACGGTCTCCGATCACGTATCCGAGAGAAGCCATATCCTTTACGGGAGCGCTTATGCCCTTTTGAGGCAGGGTTAAGTAAGGATTATCGTTTAATGTTACCTTCGGGTTGTAATGCCCGGCATCCTTTTCACGGAATGCACGGCTGTGTCCACCGGAAGTACTGCCCGTATTAAATGAGGTATCCTGTCCGCGGAATCTTGCATTTCCTGCAAAAGCCGAATTGCCGCTTAATGTATTCTGCCTTCCGATGGCACCCTTTACACTCATCAGGTGTCTGGGGATCTCTTTTATAAATCTGGAAGGAGCGTTAAAGGCCAGATTTCCGTGCATCATCCTTGTGATGGCCGAGCTCATGTACAGATGCTTTTTGGCTCTTGTTATGGCTACGTAGCACAGACGGCGCTCCTCGGCTATCTCTTCCTCGGGGTTATCAGCATCAAGCGAGAGAGAACTGGGGAAGATACCTTCCTCCATGCCGGCAAGGAATACGTTGTTAAATTCGAGTCCCTTTGCACTGTGTATGGTCATGAGGACCACTATATCGTTGTCCTCGCTGTAAGAGTCGATATCGCCGACCAGTGCTACCTCTTCCAAAAAGCCGGAGAGTGTAGCCGGTTCGTTCTCTTCCTCGGCATTTTCCTCATAATCAACGAGCTTGTTTAAGAGTTCGCCGACGTTTTCTTTTCTCTCGTCGAGCTTATCGTCATCATCTTCGTCTTCAAGGTAGTCATAGTAATCTATTGCATCTATAAGCTCATCCACTATATCTTTTAATGATGAGAACTTATTAAGCCTGCTCTTTAATGACTCTATTAGAGCGGTAAAGGAAGTTATACCTGAAAGCGAACGTCCGACGCCTAAGCTTTTTGAAAGTCCGGGATCACCGCTGACTCGGAGCAATGCCTTATATACGGAGATCTCGTTTTCTTCCGCATATGCCGATATTTTTTCGAGACTGGTCTGACCTATACCGCGTTTCGGTATGTTGATGACTCTTTTTACCGAGATATCGTCTGCATTATCAGCTATGACTCTTAAGTAAGCTAGGATATCCTTTATTTCACGGCGCTGGTAGAAGTTTATGCTTCCGATGATCTTATAAGGGATGTTACGGAGTATAAGTCTCTCTTCAAACAGACGTGACTGCGCATTTGTACGGTAAAGTATGGCAAAATCCTTATATTCGGCATTGCCCTCCCTTACCTCTGAGTATATGGTGTTAACGACGTCGGCAGCTTCTGCCTTGTCATCGGGATATGTGGTGTATACGGCGGGAGTACCGGACTCGTTGGCTGTCCACAGGGTCTTTGATTTACGGCTTGTGTTGTTTCTTATGACTTCGTTGGCGGCCTCTAAGATATTTTTGGTCGAACGGTAATTCTGCTCCAAGCGGATCACGGTCGCATCGGGGTAATTCTCTTCAAAATCAAGGATGTTCCTGATATTTGCCCCGCGGAATTTATATATGGACTGGTCGTCATCACCTACCACGCACAGATTGTGCTCGGGGTCTCCGAAGGCATTGGTACGGTCGCTTAAGAGCCGGATGAGTTCAAACTGGGCTGTATTTGTATCCTGATATTCGTCCACCATTATATAATGGAACCGATTACGATAGTACTCGAGGGTCTCGGGTGACTTGCGGAACAGTTCCACAGTCTTAAATATCAGGTCGTCGAAGTCGAGAGCATTGTTGGCCTGAAGCCTTTTCTGGTACTCGGCATATACTTTAGCGTAAAGTATATAATCGGGATCGCCTTCGGCATCTTTTGCGAAGCGTTCGGGGTCTATCAGCTCGTCCTTGGCACCCGAAATGATGTTTAAGAATGTCTTGTCCGTATATCTTTTTGGATCCAGGTTCATGCTTTTGATGATGTCCTTCATCAGAGCACGCTGATCGTCACGGTCGTATATGACAAAGTTGGTGTCAAAACCGATCCTGTCGATGAAACGTCTTAAGAATCTGACGCAGGAGGAGTGGAAGGTGCTGGCCCATACAGCTTCGGAGCCGGGGCCCACTATCTGTGCTATTCTTTCTTTAAGCTCGCCCGCTGCCTTATTTGTAAAGGTGACAGCCATTATATTATAAGGACTTACGCCGCATTCGGATATGAGGTAAGCTACACGGTGGGTAAGCACTCTGGTCTTTCCCGATCCGGCACCTGCCAGGATGAGAAGAGGGCCTTCCGTGGTCCTTACGGCTTCCTGCTGCATTTCATTCAGTCCGTCTAAAATATCGTTCATATGTGTTCCTTTCTGGTGATTAATGAAGAAAACCTTTAAATATTCTACTATCAACCCCATTTTATGTCAATTTATTTTAAAAAACACTGGAAAAATAACTTGTAGTATGGTAAACTGTATGTTGTGGTATTATCAAAAACAATAAATGAAAGGATGTGGAGTTTATGTGTTTTAAGTGCAGAAAATTCAAGAACAGTGCTGATGATGAAGTGATCACCGAGTCAAAGCTTGGCGAGATCCTTGCTGAGAAGGACGAGGAGCACAAGAAGAATACGGTTGTTATCGTTATCTGTATCATTTCCGCAGTTCTTGCGCTTGCAGCTATCGGATATTTCATCTACAAGCTCGTAAAGCCCGATTATCTTAAGGATTACGAGGATGACGATGATTTCGATGATTTCGAAGATATCGACGATCTTGATGATCTTGAAGATGTTGATGCAGACGATGATAAGAAGGAAGAGGCTGAAGAGGAGTAATTCTTTTTCGGCTATAAGAGGATGGGACAATGGCAGGTTCGAATTCTAACACAAAGGGCATAACCGCTGCGGTTTTAAAGAGCCTTAAGCAGATGCTTACGGAAGAAAACAATGTATATATGGTATCGATCCTTAACAAGCTTAAGTCTACCACATATATACAGCCCGGCGAGGTTCCGGGTATAGACCTTTATATGGATCAGGTGACAAAATTCATGGACGAACGTTTAGAGACCATGAAGCGCCGCGGTGATGACAAGCTCCTCACCAAGACCATGATAAATAACTATACCAAGAACGACCTGCTTCCGTCCCCTAAAAAGAAGAAGTATACAAAAGACCACATGTATACTTTGCTTTTCATATACTATCTTAAGAATGTTATGCCGATGGATGACACCCGCAGCATTCTTAAGCCTCTTACCGATATGTTTTTCGGGGAGAACGGCTCTATAGATATGGAGCATATCTATGCGGAGATATTTGATATCGCTCATGAGCAGTCTTATTCCCTTACGAGAGATGTGGTAAGAAAGTACTATAAATCACAGGAGAGCTTCGAGGATGTAAAGGACCAGAAGGAGAAGGATTTTCTTCAGGCATTTACATTTATCGCTATGCTCTGTTTTGATGTGTATATGAAAAAAATGATGATCGAAAAAATAATTGATGACAATTTTTCCATATCTTCCGAAAAGAAAACAAAAACGGAAGAAGAAGGCAAAAAATCTAAGTCCGAGTCCTCTTCAAAGAAGGAAAAGGATTAGTTTTATCGTGCCTTAGAAGAGGGTATTGCTTATGAAGAGAAAGTATCTGATAACGGCGGTTTTACTTGTTCTGGCCTTGACACTCTGCGGGAAGTACACGAACGCGGGAGCGGCAGGTGAGTCTCCTGCTGGTACATTCAGCTTCCTCATCGGAAACAAGGAGATCAAAGACGGAGATACCATCGACTATTCCCTTTATAACAATAAAGACAGCACTCTTACCATTATCTTAAGAAATACCGAAGGTATCGCAAGCGGTACCGATTTCGAATGGGTGGTGAGCAACAGCAATATCATCAAGGTTAAGAGCCAGGACGATGCTACCTGCAGTGTTACCCTTGATATCATATCACCCGGATATTCAGGTCTTTCCGTCACTATGAAGGACCCCAAAGGAACCACATATACGGCCGTAGCATATTGTTCCATATATGTACCTCTTCAGTGGTCGGATAACGTATCCACAGATGAGCCCATATTTAACAACATTATGGCTTCAAATGCCAACGGAAATTACGGCCTTCTTTACGGACAGGCGGGCGACAGTACAGATACCGTTTATACACTTCAACTGTACACTTCCAACTCAGCCGACCATCCCGAAGCTTCCCATTATTTAAGAAAACTCAGATATGTTAAGTACGGATACGCTAAAGATGACCCTTCTACTACTGTAGACGAGACCACCCTTTTGAGCGTTGAAAGTGACGTGGATCCCAATAACCTTGGGCCTTTTACTGCTGCCTTAAAGTGGTCGACATCCGATGCTTCGGTAGCTGATGTAGATACACTGACAGGTCTTATCACCGCCAAATCGGCAGGCTTTGCCACTATTACGGTCGAGACCAGTACAGAGAACGAGCTGCTCGGAAAGACAGACTCGTTAAGCTTTGATGTAGTAGTTGTACCCGAGGCTTATGTCAGCGGATATAATACTTCGGCAGATTCGAAGAGTACCGGTGAGATAGTATGGGATTATGATTCAGTTGTATTCCAGACAAATGCAGCTTTTGCAAGTTCCCTTGAGTGGCGTGTATTCCAGGGAGACGTTATCTCCAATGCTACAGAGATCACCGATGATGTAAAGAAGGATATGGAGATAAGTGACGCCAACGGCAGGATGGTACTCGATAACCTGAAGGCCGGCGTATACTACATAACCGCGATACCGGTAAAGGGTAAGGAAACTGCGACAACAACACCCACATATGATGTTACTACCCCTAATATCAAGGCTCTTGCATATATCGTGATCGTTCCGGTGAGATTTCCTCCGGACAGTCTGACATTAAGCTATTACAATCAGGATATATATGATTCGTTTGATCTGCTGGCCAATTCCAATCTGCCTGCAGGCAAGTTCCGCTTCATTTCCGATAATCCAGAGGTGGCATCGGTAAAGCCCGCAGACGGTGTGATCGAAGCGAAGAGCGAAGGAAATACAAAGGTTAAGATCAACTTAAGCGATGAAGAGGGATTCGATAAGCTTTTCGGAAGCTATGCAAACGATCCCAGGATCAAATTTGACAAAACTGCCGACAAGTCCAGATCTGTAGATGTGACGGTCTATGACGGCATAGCGATAAATACATCATCAGCCACCATGACACTCGGTTCCGAGCTTCAGCTTTCACTTACGGCTCCCAACCCTTATCAGGGTGAGATATACTGGATCAGTAAGGATGATTCGATAGCAAGTGTTGATGAGAACGGTTTG
>JAFZQN010000095.1 GCA_017620375.1 Lachnospiraceae bacterium | reverse complement strand
TTTCCAAATAGTCATATAATTCCTTGCCAAACAGCATTGCCTTATCGTCCATGCAGATCTCCTTGTTTTACTATGAATATAATTTTTAAATATAAATGTGCTGTTCTGAATAGTTACCCAAATTATAACATAAAATCACCGTTAATGATTCAGCTGATGATAGGATAATTCCGTTCTCCCAAAAACGCGCGGTATAATAGATAATCATACATGTCGATCCAAAACTGGGATAAGGTCTATGGTGAACTTCATATCATGTACGCAGGCATGCTTCCTGAACAAAAAAGAATAGGGCTTCAGTCCAAAGTGCTGAAGCCCCTTATTGCAATTATCTTGCGAGATAACGAGCCATTTGACCTATTTGACGTATATTTGGCCGGTAATTTTTTTGACGCATCACGTTTGCGCTTTAAATTCAATCATAAAGCGCAATTGCTTGCGCTTTACGGTACATTAACTGCAAAAACTAATAAATGGATCACCCTCTCGCGGACAATTGGGTCACCTGTATATACTGTCCATACAGTCCAAATAGTCCTTATCGCGCTACCACCATACAATATTTAGTTCAAAAATGAGAATTAAGCCACAAGATATTGTGGTGTCGAGTTGTGAACGTAGTAGGATACGAAAATACATCAACAGTCATCCCACCAAGGACGGCTGTATTTTTTTAATGTTCGTTTAAGCTAAAAGACCTATTGTATTTCCAAGAGGAGGTGGTGCGAGTGTCTAAACGGATACAGAAGATATTTCGGGCGTTCGGAACGCTTAACAGTTTTACCGTATACGGAGATATTTATGAGGGGATACTTGATAAGGCAAGAGATATGCTCCTTATGTTTCACAGTCTTTGGTCTGTATTTGACCAGGGCAGCGAAATAAGCCTTATAAACCGGCATGCAGGAGAAAAGGCTGTTACAGTATCAGACGATACTTTCAGGATCATAGAACTGGCGCAGCAATACCACAGGGATACCTTCGGAACCTATGATATCACGGCAGGTTTGTTGTATGAAATATGGAAGAAAGCATTGAGCGAACAGAAACTGCCGGATTTAGATAATATCCGCGGGATCGCCCAAAAACACGCGGATACAGTAAAAGACAGCCGTACAATAGAACTTGATGCCGGGAGATCGGCAGTCAGACTGAGAAAGGGAGCGGCTCTGGATCTTGGAGGGATAGCCAAAGGCTATGCAGCCAATGCAGTGAGAAATATGTTCATCGACGCAGGCATCAATCATGCAATGATAAATCTTGGGGGTTCGGTCACTGTTATTGGAAATGGCCACAATGTCGGAATCCGGAATCCATTTAGTCCCGACACCGGTATCATCGGTCATATTCAATTAAGCGACCGGTCTATGGTAACAAGCGGAACTTATGAACAATACTTCATACAAAACGGAAACTGCTTCCACCATGTAATCGACCCAAGAACAGGCCTGCCTGCTGATTCAGGATTAGTTTCGGCAACCCTTATAGGAAACGATCCGACCGCTCTCGATGCGTATGCAACTGCAGTCCTTATTCTGGGAGCAGAACAGGGATTGCCTTTCCTGTTAAATAAGGAAATGGATGCGGTAATGATAACAAATGAAGGAAGTGTCCTGATAACACCTGGGCTTAAAGACCGGTACACACCAAACCTGAAAATTCAAAATATAGGAGGTTGACAGTTATGAAGAATACAGATAAGAAAACAAAAAACAGACATATTCAGATAACAAGACACATAATACAGGTGATAGCGTTTATTGCATTTCCCGGACTCTTTATTACGGTTTACGGTTCAATAAAGGACATAGTTACTTCAATAATATCCGGAACCTTCTCTCTTGCGGGTAATGCTCCTTCTCTCATACTCACTGCGGGAGTATTCCTTGTGACTACACTATGGGGACGTTTCTTCTGCGGGTACTTATGCGCTTTCGGTGCTGTAAGCGAGCTGATATACTCAGTGTTCAATAAGCACCTGATCAAGAAGAACCTGATGCCTGCAAGCATAGACAGTAAGCTCAAATGGGTTAAATACGCCGTGCTTGCTGTAATTGTCACAGGCATATGGATATTGGTACTGCCGCTATCATCATCGCTCAGTCCATGGAATGCCTTCGGAGGACTTACCTCCGGCAGCCTTGAAACAGCTGCATCTGTTATATCGACTGCCGGCTTTGTGATTTTGCTGGTCATACTGGCGGGATCAGCGTTGGTGGAAAGGTTCTTCTGCCGCTACCTCTGTCCTCTCGGTGCGATATTTACTCCTTTATCCGCGAAGCGCCTGTATGAAATAAAGAGAAAGGAAGGTCAGTGCAGCTCCTGTGCGGTATGTACGGGTGAATGCAGTATGGGCATCGTGCTCCACAATAAGCCTGCAGTAAGCTCAGGTGAATGCATCGACTGTATGAACTGCATAAGCGTATGCCCGGGTGAATGCATGACAGCCAATCCCTCTCCTGCTTTAGCCGGTACCGCAGCGGCAGCTGTTATAGCAGGAATGGCTGTTACAGGCCAGACCATACAGCCCTCTGTGGTAAGCGCACAGATAAATCCCGGCATTACACAAAGCGCAAGGACGGAAAAATCAAAAGCAGGGAAATCCTCTTCATCAAAAGATGCATCCGCGAAATCAGACAATGCATCCAAACAGGAATCCGGACAGAAATCAGAGGAAACAACAAATTCCGAAAAGAAATATAAGGACGGTACATACACAGGAACCGGACAGGGCTTCAGGGGACCGGTCGAGGTTAGCGTTACTGTAAGCAACGGAGAGATCACCGATATAACTGTTAAGGATTATGAGGATGACGCACAATTTTTCAATAAGGCAAAATCATCCATTATTTCAAGGATCCTCTCAACACAGTCAATAAATGTAGATACTGTAAGCGGTGCTACATTTTCCAGCAAAGGGATACTCTCGGCTATAGCGGATGCACTGGGTGAAGAAGTCGAGCTTAAAGAAGCTACGGGCGGAACCGGTAACGGTATGACCGAACGGGGAAATAAGAACAACCGAAATAACAACGATAATTCTCCGACAGAGGGGACACCTGACGGATCAAAGAACGGGAACCGCGGGAAGAGATCGGGAACCGGCGAGGATTCCGGTGATGGCAAAGGTGATAATTTCGTAAGAAAGGATCATAAACAGAAACGCAGGAATGGCGCAGGAAAAGAACAACTGCAGCGTAATCCGGGTAATAATGGGCAGAAGCTATGACCGTTTGAAAAGGATTGCAAAAGGCGTATGAGTGATTTTATAATAATTTATACCCAATAACAAAATCAATGCCGATATCTATAACGGACAAACGCAGGAATGGTTCTGATGTAAATCGGCAATTGTATCGGATCTGGCTATAGAAGGAGCAATATATGCGCATACTGGTAGTAGAGGACGAACACTCTCTGGCAGAGCTTGTTGCGGACAGGTTGAAAAGGGACAGATACACAGTTGATATTTCCTATGATGGTGAGGACGGGCTTGATAATGCATTATCAGGAATATATGACCTTATCATACTGGACATTATGCTTCCCAGTATCAACGGGATAGAAATACTTAAGCAGATAAGGAAAGAAAGCATCGATGTTAAGGTCATAATGCTGACTGCCAGGGCGGAGCTTGAAGACAGGCTTCTCGGATTCGGATGCGGTGCCAATGACTATGTTCCCAAACCTTTTCATATAGAAGAGCTTGCCGCCCGTGTGAATGCGCAGCTTAATATAGGCAAGGCAGTAACCGATAATCTTGTATTTGAAGATCTTGTACTGGATTACAGTTCTTCTGCAATAAAGAGCACTAAAACAGGTGAAGACGTAAACATCAACAACAAGGAGTTCCAGTTGCTTGAATACTTTATGCATAACCCGAACCGTATCCTGTCAAGAGATATGATCTATGACAGGATATGGGGGATGGACAGCGAAGCATTGTCAAACAATATGGAAGCGTATATGTCTTTTGTACGAAAGAAGCTTAAGCTTATAGGGACTGATGTAACCATAAAGACAATACGGAACATGGGTTATAAAATGGAAAGCAATAAAGGTAACGGATGAAAGAATTAAGGAAGAAAACGACAATAACCATCTTTGTGATCTTTTCAGCTATTCTAATCGTGAGCCTTTTGATGCTCAATATCCGGAATTACAACAGAGAGCGCGAAAGCATAGAAAAAAACCTGAATATACTTGAAAACAGGAGCGGTCTGAAAGAAGGTCCAAATGGCAAAAACAAAGGCGGAAAAGAAAACCGCAAGCTAAAGGTACGCGAGCTTGAAAATACCATGATCATGGATTATGAGATCTATACTGTGGAGCTTGATGATTCGGAAATAGCTAAAATTACCGGTCATGGGTACGAATCAGAAGATTTCGACGCCGAAAGCATTGCAAAGACTATCTTAAGCGACGTTCCGGGAGATCGTATTTATATAGGGAATCTTTATCTTGGCGGGTTTTCCTATAAATATCAGTGTGGTGAATCGATCGTACTCCTTAACAATGCCGAAACCTCCGAGAAGCTTCGAAACCTGCTGTTTGAATCCGTTATTATATTTATCCTATCGGAAACAATACTGTATTTTTTGTCCCGGCTGATCACAGGATGGCTTGTCACACCGGCTGAAAAGGCGTTTTCCGGACAGAAAGAGTTTATAGCAGACGCCTCACATGAACTGAAGACACCCCTCGCAGTCATCATGGCTTCCTCTGATGAACTGGATGCCGCAACCGAAGAATCCGATCCCAAACGCAAATATATCAATAATATAAAATATGAAGCAGACCGGATGAACCGGCTTATCCTCTCACTCCTTAATCTTTCAAGGCTTGAAGACGGTAATGCAAGGGAAGGTTATAAAGATGAAGATCTGTCAAGGATAATAGAAAAAAGTTGCCTTGCTTATGAAGGAGTGGCTTTTGAACAGGGCGTTGGAATAAAAGAAGATATTGAAGAAAATCTAAGGCTCAAATGCAGTAAAGACGAGATTGAAAAAATGATATCAACCATACTTGACAACGCGGTAAAGCACAGCTTCAGGGATACGGATGTAAGGGTAAGCGCCAGGCAGACACGCCATGATATCACGATAAAGATAGTTAACTCCGGCGAACCTATCAAAGCCGAGGATAAGGATAAGATCTTTGAACGCTTCTACAGGGCAGATGAGTCAAGGAACCGGAGTGATAACCGCTATGGTCTGGGACTTGCCATAGCAAGGCAGATCGCTCTAAACCATAACGGCACGATAACCGCCCGGTCTGACGGAGGAGACACAACCTTCGAGATAGTATTGAAACGTTGATTAAAAAAGACATTTTCCATAACAGGATTTTAAGACATCGCAGTTTTTTATTTGCGGTGTCTTTTTAATGTTCGTTTAAGATTGGCTGATTATTATGTGTCCATAAGATATGAAAACAAAGGCAACATACATATCAAGAAGAAGGGAATGATGACTATGAAGGAGTACAGAGAGGTATTTAAAAGAACCGAAATAAAGTACCTCCTAAACGAGGCACAGTACAATGAGTTGATGCCGTACCTTAAAACAATAGCTTATGTGGATGAATACGGGCTTTCAAGGATCAACAACATATATTTTGACACTCCTGATTATATCCTGGCAAGAACATCTATTGAGAAGCCCCTATATAAGGAAAAGCTCAGATTAAGAACATACGGCGAAACCGGGAACGACACCGACTCATTTATTGAGATAAAGAAAAAATACGCCGGTATTGTTTATAAGAGAAGAATATCCGGCCGGTATATAGATACATATGATTATCTGACAGGAATCTCCGAAATAATGGAGGCTTCTCAGATATCTAAAGAGATCAAAGAATTCCTCATGTTTTACGGAAAGCTTAAGCCTGTAATGAGCATATGCTATGACAGGATAGCAATGGCCGGTAAAGAAGATGTGGAATTCAGGGTAACCTTTGACAGCGATATTACATGGAATGACAAATGTACTGATCTTAGGAAGGTAAATGGCGGAAGGCCCTTGCTAAAGTCCGGGCAGCGACTGATGGAGATAAAGGTATGCAACACGATGCCAATGCAGCTGGCAAGAAAGCTAAGCGAGTTATCGATTTTTCCGGTATCCTTCTCCAAATATGGTTCAGGTTATGCAGAAATGATCGGTTTACAAAGAAATTCCGTATCCGTCAGGCAGGCGGCTCCTGAACGGGAAAGCACACGGATACCATTAAGAATAAAAGGAGGTGCGGCTTATGTTTAACGATATCTTTTCATCAATAATGACAAATGGGACTTTTACAGGAAGCGGATTTGCTGTTTCCACTCTGGCAGCCTTTTTATGCGGTCTTATCATCGCGGTAACCCACATGAAGAACAACCGTTACTCCAAGAGCTTCCTTATAACACTGGTACTGCTCCCGCCGATCGTGGAGCTGGTAATTATCCTGGTGAACGGAAATATCGGAGCCGGAGTTGCGGTGGCAGGTGCGTTCTCTCTTGTAAGGTTTCGATCGGTTCCCGGAAGGGGACAGGAAATAACCGGGATTTTTCTTGCAATGACTGTGGGACTGGCGACAGGAATGGGATACATTGGAATAGCAATTCTGTTTACAATTATAGTGTCCGCTGTCAATATGCTGCTGAATTCCATAGGCATTGGTGATGAGAACAAAGGAATAAAAATCTTAAGGATCACTGTCCCTGAGAATCTGGATTATGAAGGTAAATTTGAGAATGTCTTCGAAAAGTACTTAAAGAGTTATACCTATGATGAGGTAAGGACCACCAATATGGGAAGCCTTTATAAGCTGACATTAAGTGTGGTAATGAAAGAGAATTCTTCTTCCAGGGAATTTATTGATGAGTTAAGAACCGGCAACGGTAATCTTGATATAAGTCTTGGAAGAATGATCGATAACATTGATTCATTGTAATTATGATGCATGTAACTATTTCAATCCAACAAAAAGGAGGTATCTATATGAAGAACAAAAAAGCAACGGCAATTATCATGACAGCTATGTTAACAATGCTTACGGCGTGCGGTACAACAAGCTCGGTAACAACCAACCTTACAGAAGAGGCAGGAGCAAGATCAAAAAACACATCTGGTGCGAAAGCCTCTACGGTTGAGCAGGTATCCGATAAGGCTTCCGAAAAATCAGGAGAAAGTGCATCTAAGAAAAACACGTCCGAAAAAAACGGGGCGTCATATGTGTCAATAAGTGAACTTAATACAGAAGATATGTTTTCCGAAAGGGATATGGAACAGTCACCTGATCTGACCGGAACAGAGAAGATCAAAGTGAGCGACAATAAGAACGTAACAATAGATTCCGCAGGTACATATGTGATATCGGGACAGTCGAAGGAAACCACGATCTATATAGAAGCAGGTGATGAGGACAAGATACAGCTGGTACTTGATAATGTGAGCATAACCAACAATGATACACCGGTTATATATGTTAAGAGCGCGGATAAAGTATTTATCACTACAACCGACAGTAAAAACTCTCTTGCGGTAACCGGAGAATTTAAGTCAGACGGCGATACCAACACCGACGCTGTCATTTTCTCTAAAGACGATCTTGTTCTTAACGGAACAGGCACGCTGACGGTTGCTTCCACCGATAACGCCGTGGCAAGCAAGGATACGCTTAAGATCACAGGCGGAAATATATCGATCGATTGTACAGGGAACGCATTTGAAGCACATGATGCAATTGAAATAGCCGACGGCAATGTAGATATAATCTCATGTAACGATGGCCTTCACGCCAAGGACAGCGATGATAATACCAAGGGATATGTTTATATAGGCGGAGGTACATTTAATATAACCGCGGCTGATGATGCCATTCATGCCACCACCTTTGTCAGAATAGATAACGGAAACCTTACCATGAATTGTGCCGAAGGTATTGAAGGAACCGTTATTCACGTAAACAACGGAACGATCAATATCACCGCTTCGGATGACGGTATCAACGCTGCCCGTAAGTCAAGCGTATCGACCCCGTTATTTGAAATGAACGGCGGAGAGATCACGATCAATATGGGGGCCGGAGACACGGACGGAGTTGATTCTAACGGAGATATTACAATAAATGGCGGTACTCTCAGCATTACTGGCCGGTCAACATTTGATTGTGACGGTAAAGCTACATATAACGGCGGAACCATTATTGAAAACGGCAAAGAGACCAATACCATCACCAACCAGATGATGGGCGGCATGGGTAACCGTGGCAAAATGGGCAACAAAAACGGTATGAATAACGGCAATATTATGGAGAAAAACAATGAAATGAACGGCAACAGCAACATAAATAATTCAGGCAATTTCAATGGTCGGGGTAAAATGAAGGGCCGTGGACGTGGCGAAATACAGAATAAAGATGAATCAATGAACAATGAATAAGATGATACAGGAAGATGCAATTAGATAACAAAAACCACTCTTCCTCAAGAGGCTGGACACGTCCTCCAGCCTCTTGAGATTGGAGTATAAACAGATAACCATTTACCACATTCCTTCCGAATCTTTATCATGAATCATGCCCTCTTTTCTATCTTTTCAAAAAGATAATCAAGAACCTGATCTTTAGGTATATCCAGGACAATGCCCAGTTCCTGATAAAGAACTTCTTCAGCTAATTTCATATATTTTTCATCAGCTGTTGTTACCTTCATACCTTCTTCCAGCCTTTGCTGTTTTCTTAAATATAAGTATTTGATAAGCCTGATCAGCTAAGTACAATCATATTTTCGAAGTGTTTCCTTATACTCCGATTCCGGCTTCTTTTTATCCTTTATCTTCAATGGTTCGATATCAACAATCCCACGCCAAATTGTATTTGACCGGTAATTTTTTGACCGTAATTTTTTGACTTATCACGTTTGCGCTTTGCGGTACATTAACTGTAAAAACTAATAAATGAACAAATATTATAAATCCCCATTAACTACATATCAAGGAACTGAGCCACACTTATTATCCTTGGATCCTTAACCGATGATTCAAGGAAATCCTTATCCCCTGTAAGGAAAAGATCTGCCCCTGCATCAAGAGCCGCTCTTAATATCGGCCTGTCTTTCGCATCACGAATAAGTTTTTCAGCATCAACAATAGTTTCCGGAGTCTTTACGACATTTATCACTGATAGAGAAGCATCTAAAAACGAATCCAGTTCAGATACCCTGTCAGGAAATTTCTCAACGAATTTCCTCCGCAACTCATCTATAACATAATCACATGTCACAGGCTGATAAGGCGATGAGAGGGCCTTTTTAAGTGACGCTGATGCTTTTCCGTCAGGAAAAAGAACTGCAGAGATAAAGATATTGGTATCTATCATCACTCGCATTAAGCATTCTCCTTACGGCGTGATGATGTTATCCATTCAGCAACATCTTCTTCACTCAACAGACCGGCTTTTTCTGCTTCTCCACCCATCTGTTCCTGAAAACGCATAAGAGCGTATACGGCTGAATTTACTACTCTAACATTATTGCCATCTACAATAAAAGTAACTCGATCACCGGTTTCAATACCTAATGCTGCACGTACATTTTTAGGTATAGTTACCTGGCCTTTGGACATCACACGTGCGTCATTTACAAATGCTGTAGCTTCCATAAATTTCACCTCCCGTCGAAAAGTAGGAAAGTAGGATTTTCCTACTTAAATAATACTATATTATTAAATTGTTTTCAAGAGAGTAAAAAACCAATACATTAATCAATCACCCGCTCGCGGACAATTGGGTCACCTGTATATAGTGTCCATACAGTCCAAATAGTCCGTATCGCGCTACCACCATACAATATTTAGTTCAAAAACGGGATCTTATATAAACGGAGTATAGTTATAAGATTTCCGTTTATTAATCAAAAGTCGATTTTATCAGGATCAAGTCCCGAACCGCCAAAATATTCAAGCGAATCTATGGTGACCATGTCTTCATGCTTTAGTTCAAAATCAAACACATCATTTTCGGAATCATCACACCATTACTAAGCTTCATCGTTTCCATATCATTCGCCCTCCTCTATGTCATTTTCTATATCTTTTATTTTTCTTTCCTTGCTTCAACCTCCGGATCATCATAACAGTACTCAAGTCCCGCTTCGAGTTTTTCAATTTCTGTCATGCCAATACCTCCTTTTTAGTTTGCCACAAATCCCTTATTTATTGCGTACTTTATCTTTGACAGATTATTAAGCCATGTAACACATGAATCGGCATTTTCCTTCCTGTATGCCGAAAT
>JAFZQN010000094.1 GCA_017620375.1 Lachnospiraceae bacterium | reverse complement strand
GTGTTAAAGGTACATTGGGCCTAAGTGGCATAACAGGCGTTACTGCAGGCTTAAGATTTTCAGGTACCACAGGTTCTGCCTGTGCTTTAGGAGTCTCAGGCTCTGCAGAAGGCATCTTTATTACCAGGGGCTCAAGCTCTATAGGTAATTCCTGAACAGCCGGCATCTCGGGCTCTACAGGTGCCTTCTCTGCTACGGGGATCACAGGCTCAGCAGGTGTTTCCTCTACTACGGGGATTTCAGTATCTGCGGGTGCTTCCTGTGTTACCGGTATCTCAGGCTCAGTGATTGTTTCTGCTACTGGTTCTGTCTCGATAACCGGAGTCTCTTCTATGATCGGAGTTGACTCAATTATAGGAGTCTCTTCAACTTTAGGAGCAGTCTCAGGCTCTGTATTTTCCTCATCATGTCCTATTATTACATTCAGATACTCAGGCTTATCCTCTACAGCTATATAAGGTACTTCCTCCATAGTAGGTACCGAATTATCCTCGATAACTGCTATGCAGGGAACTTCTTCCATAGTAGGCACCTTATTTTCTTCTATTACAGCTATGCAGGGGATCTCATTAAGGTTAAGTTTACTCTTCTGCAAGCCGGCATCCATAAACCTTGTAGCCTCTTTAAGATTGGTTAAAGGCTTGATCTCTTTTCCGGGCTTCATCCTGGCATCGGAAAGATCTCCGGCGATACGTTTCTGCTTCTTATCCTTTTTATTCTTCTTGTTATTATTATACTGCTGTTTATTATTCTGGTTATTTACATACTGTCCCTGCGCCTGGCTTTGAGCCTGTCCCTGTACGGGAGCCGCGTCAGCTACGGTCTCGGCTGTATTCTGTTCTGTGTCTGCAACCGCTTCTTCTACTGCCTCTGCTTGTACTACAGTTTCAGCAACTGCCTCAGTTGCAATCTCGTTAGTGACTTCAGCTACCGCCTCAGCTACCATCTCGGCTACAGGTTCAGCTACTACTTCATTCACCGTCTCAGCCGTCATCTCAGCAGCGTTTTCAACAGCCTCTACAGCATCAGCTGTCAAATTACCATCAGGTACATTGGTAACTTCAGCGGCTGTCTCCGCTACAGGTTCTGTAACTGAATCTGCCACAGTCTCAACTACAGGTTCGGTAACCTGTTCTGTAACCGCTTCTGCAACCGGCTGAACTATCTGCTCAACCACAGGTTCCACAACAGGTTGTGTTACAACTGCCTGCTGTGCTGCAGCCACATTATTCTCTGCGTAGTTAGGAAATGCCTTTAAAGGTTCTTTAACTTCTGGCTGGAGTCTTCCAAGCTCTGATTCCAATGCCTTGATCCTGTTTGACTCAGTAGATACATTCTGAGCAGTATTAACAACTGCTGATGCAGCGGCTACAGGAGCAACAGCAACTGTATTAACCTGTGCAGGTGCCGCAGTTACGGTTTTTGCTGCTTCGGGTGCTTTCTTTACTGCGGGAGCGATCATCTCACAGGTAATATGATAATGATTAATAGCGTAATCATTGCTTATCTCTGCCAAGATACGCTGTACCACTATCATGCTCTCGCTGCCGCTCATGCGGTTAAGCTTTTTCCTGTTTGATTTAATGATCTTTTCTGCACCTCTTGAAGACCTGTAATTTCTGTTTACATAATCAAAAAAGGCTTCGCAGAATGCACCGACGGTACTGGTATTCCTGCCGGCAAGGATTATATTTTTATCATCAAGAAATCTGATGTTTTTTATCATGTCAAACTGCCTGTTTTCAGGTGTAATCTTCATTCTTATAAAATCACTTATTTTCATATCTTATAGTCCTTTCTTGGGAACATCGGCCCATTAGAATTCGACAGTAAAAATATTTTACTATATTCAAGATTAGTTTACAAGTACTTGTTACAAAAATATTTCGTAAATATTACCTTAACATATACACCTGCAAGGACCTTATAAAGTCCGCTATACTCTCTGCAGCCTTACTGTGTGCCGCAGGAGTCGGATGGGATCTTGCACCGAGATCTTTACCCTTACAATCACTAAGTTTCAGATACTCTATGCGCCTGTCCCCGGTTTCCTTAATATACTCTTTTATAATCTCCTTTATATAGGGCTCCATTTCATCACCGAGCATTCCGTATGCCCATATGATATTACACGCCCCGTTATTCTTTCTGACCGTCTTTAAAAACTCGATCCCTTTTTTCTTAAACGCTTTAACAAACTCATCTTTGTCAAATTTACCCGTCTTCAAAGCATTACTGTCATTGGTCCCGAGATTGATAAGTACAACATCCATCTCATTGCGGGTAAAATCATACTTATCAAGAGCTCCTAAACTTTTACTCTTTTCACCTTTTGTAATACCGCATACCTGCTCATAAAGATCGGGAAGTACATGTGTCAGATCTCCGTCCCAAGCCGCATACAGTCCCCATCCACTCTGGGACATAACATCATAACGTGCATTTAACAGATCTGCAGTCTTATAAGAATAACTCTCCACTGCATCAAATACTACGGGAGCCCATTCCACACGTTTTAAAAGTCCGCATCCTTCACCCGATGTAATACTGTCACCTATAAACTCGATATTCAGATCATACCTGTTAGGTTCCAGTAAACTGCCGTCTGTCTCAATGCTTTTTAATAAAATATAACTTTGCCTGTCATCGGGCATACACTGAGTATCCCTTAGCACTCTGACATTTATGGTTTTTGCAGGATCCATACCCTTAAATATCGTATACTTCCTTGTGCCGTTTTCTAGGATCAGCTTTTGAGACCTCTCTCCATCCAGCAGAATATCTGCCATCAGTTCTCTTTCATCATATCCGCATTCGATCTCAATATGCAGTTCAGACGCTTTGATATTGAACTCGACCGCGCTTCCTGTCCAGAAAAGAGCCGTACCTTCCCCCGTTACGGCCGACCTTCCGAAAACCGTCATTTTTCCCGGATCGTCAAGCTTAAAAATATTGTTCATAAACCCCTCCGAAAGTACCCCATTTTACATAATATATCTTACTATATTTTAGGTTCATAGTCAATGTATTTAGGGCTCAAATACATATATTTAAACGAAAAAAATATTGCTTTTTTTGTTATAATATAATATCATTTAGAAAGGAAGGAGTGTAGACAGATATGGAAAGTAAAATGATAGAAGCATTAAAGCTTGTATTACCGCTCATTCAGCAGATAACCGGTGAAGATTTTCAGCTTTCGTTATGTGACAGAGAGACCGCTCTCGCTACGTGGGAAGCACGTACATTTTCTCTTCCGGGAGCCATTCCGGGTCTTAAGCTCTCATGGGATAATCCCGGTCAGGTAGATATGCTCAACGCCATGCAGAACAACGAGCAAAAGATAAGCATCCTGCCCGCCAAAGTATTCGGCGTTCCGATAAAAGGTATAGTTACTCCTATCACCGAAGACGGAAAGGTTGTAGGTGTAGTTACCTGCGCATATTCAATGCAGAAAGAGCTTGAAAACGAGCAGTCACTGAATAAACTTGATGAGAACCTGACACAGGCTGCAGAAAAGATCGATTCCATATCTCAGGAAGCAGATCATTTGGCAAGTCAGATCTCCGATATACAGAATACCGGCGAAGTGGTAAAAGCCAAGGTTAAGCAGGGTCTTAAGATGGTCAACACCGTCCAGTCCAATGCATCTCGTTCCAACATCTTAGCACTTAATGCTTCTATAGAAGCAGCCAGAAGCGGTGAGGCCGGCAGAGGATTTGCTGTCGTAGCAAGTGAGATGGGTAAGTTGGCACAGATGAACTCTTCTTCCGCTACCGAGATACTTCGTGCCTTTGATGAGATAATGAAATCCGTTGATAAGGTAACCGATGCGGTACGCGAAGCTACCTCCGCAGCTGAAAAGCAGGCAGTCACCACTGCAGAGATCACAAAGAACTTAAGCGATATCACCAAGTTTGCTAATGAGATCGCCAATAAACAAAAGAGAGGTTAATAAAATGTCTTATCCTGTTGTTACATTCGAAATGGAAAACGGAGACATCATCAAAGCTGAGCTTTATCCCGAGATAGCTCCCAACTCCGTTAAAAACTTTATTTCACTCATAAAAAAAGGCTTCTATGACGGTCTTATCTTTCACCGTGTCATAGAAGGCTTCATGATCCAGGGCGGATGCCCCGATGGTACCGGTATGGGCGGTCCCGGGTATTCTATCCCCGGTGAGTTCGCTCAGAACGGATTTAAAAATGATTTAAAGCATACCCGCGGTGTTCTCTCTATGGCAAGAGCCATGGATCCCGATTCCGCAGGATCTCAGTTCTTTATCATGCATCAGAATGCTCCTCATCTTGACGGAGCTTATGCAGCATTCGGAAAAGTTACCGAAGGCATGGAAGCTGTAGACAGGATCGCAGGTACCAGGGTTAATTTCCAGGACAGACCTCTTAACCCTCAGGTAATAAGCAAAGTTACCGTCGATACCTTCGGTGATGAATACGGCGAGCCCGAGAAGATGTTCTGATAAGTTTCTTCTATCTGTCACCGCCGAGTTTGACAGGTTTTGCATCAAAATTGCAACTGTAATACTTAATCATAGAGTTATGGTGAAGCTTTACCGGCTTCTCCTCACGGTACATGTCAAGGCTGAATTTATATTCAGCCTTTTCATATATCTCAAAATTGTCAGTCTGTGTTGCATCAAAAGGAAGAATAGGTGTGTACTCTTTTTTCATGGTGTCCTCGATATAATAAATTATTATTTATTACATAGATCAACTGCGACATCATACTCTAAAGGCTTGCCCCATACAAATCCCTGTATGAAATCGCATTCATGGTCTTTCAAAAGTCCCAACTGTTCATCGGATTCAACACCCTCCGATATAACTTCACAGTTCATCAGATGTCCCATATAAATAATGGCATCCACAAATTCCCTGTTGACCTGGTTATTCTCGATATCATCGATCAGGCTCTTATCGATCTTAAGCAGGCTGATAGGCAGATGCATAACCTGCGAAAGCGATGTATATCCTGTACCGAAATCATCGAGAGCGATCTGTATACCAAGTTTTCTGAGTCTGGTAACATTATCTATGGTTATTTCTCTGTCCTCAGCGAATGAATACTCTGTGATCTCTATCTCAAGACACTCGGGAGGGAATCCGGATTCATTAAGTACATTTGTAACCTCTTCAACAAATCCGGGAGATGATATATTCTTGGCTGAAACATTGACCGAGATGATGATCTCTTTATTCTTTGCTTCAACCATTGCTTTTGCTTCTTTAAGAGCTCTTTTTATTACATAGTTGTCAATCCGGTTTATAAGCTCCGTTTTTTCGACAACCGGGATAAACTCTGCCGGACTTATCATGGAGCCGTCAGGCTGCTTAAGTCTTATAAGTGTCTCAAAACCTCTGAGCTTCTTTTCCTTAATCTCATACTGAGGCTGGTATACCAGATAGAAATAATCCCTTGTAAGACTTTCCTTCACTATTCTTTCTATCTCGATCTGTCTGAAGAATCTTTCCTTCATCTCATTATTGAAGAAGCATATCCTCTTCTTCATATTCTCATGTCTGGCATTAAATACAGCGATATCCGCATACTTTAACAGATCGTCGGAATTTGTCGAATCATCCGGATAAGTTGAAATACCGGAATAAATTGAAAGTGAAAACCGGATATCAAAATCTTCATCAACATTTGTAATGCTGGTGCTCATCTTTTCGATGACTTTTGCAGCAAAATTTTCCGCGTCGACACCACCGAATACGACAGCCGCAAACTCAGCACCTCCGATACGGCTTACATATACGTTATCTTCATTTTCAACTTCTCTTAATTTGTCAGCGACTGTCTTTAATGCAATATCACCGTACTTATGTCCTAAGTTATCGTTAATAGTCCTAAAATTATCGATCTCAAAATAAATAACATGGAAACACTTTTTCTCCTTGATTGAGTTTTCAAGCAAGGTCACAAAACCACGTCTGTTCCTAAGTCCCGTAAGATAATCCGTAACTGCTCTCCTGTCGGCTTTACTCAATCCGCTTGAGATAATAACTACAGATACCAGCGAGATAATAGAGTTATAAATACCGGGCAGTGATGACATCTCTCCACTTCTAACTATACCCATGAACATGAAAAAAATAGACCCAAGCGTAAATATATACGCCAAAATGCGTCCGATCTTATAATCCAGGCATACCATTACTATACATAACAATCCGTTAACAGCCTGAAGTATTCCAAGGAAAGAAACAGCCTGGAGCTTCATATTGCCGAAACCGAATTCCATGTCTTTATGGGCTTCCACATATTTTGAAAAGATAACAAAGCCCAATGTTAGAATAAAGCATATGAGCAGTTTTATCGATTTGTTTTTAGATCTTACGTTAAAAGTGACCACAATATCCCTCCATGGATGAAATGTTTATCTCATCTTTCATCGCAAACCTGCAGTATCAAAAACTTAAGATAGAACGAAGTATCGGAATTCCATAATACCGGATGGTCGGGACCCTGCGTACGGTATTCTACCTGACGGATCCTTTTGTGTGCATCCTTAGCGGCAGAAGCAACTGCCTGAAGGAAAAGCTCCTGTGTCATAAAATGTGAACATGAACAAGTAGCCAGATATCCTCCGTCCTTAAGTATCTTCATCGCCCTAAGGTTAATTTCCTTATACCCCTTAGTGGCATTTTTAACCGAATCTCTGGACTTGGTGAAGGCAGGTGGGTCAAGGATGACCACATCATACTTTTTGCCCTCATTAAGTACCTTCGGCAGATAATCAAATACATCGCTTACTACAAAATCCATTTTGGACTGTAAGCCGTTAAGCTCAGCATTTTCACGAGCCTGAGCAATACCCAGATCGGATATATCCACAGCCGTTACATGCTTTGCTCCGCCTTTTGCAGCATTTAGTGCAAATGATCCTGTGTGAGTAAAGCAGTCAAGTACCTCTTTTCCCTTGCATATTCCTGCTACGGCCTTTCTGTTATACTTCTGATCAAGGAAAAATCCGGTCTTCTGTCCGTCACACACGTCAACATAATACTTTACATCATTTTCGGTGATGAGGACCTTCGTATCAAACTCCTCACCTATAAAACCTTTGTACCTTTCAAGGCCTTCCTCCAATCTTACCTTAGAGTCACTCCTCTCATAGATACCTCTTATCGTTATATCGTCATTTTTGAGGCATTTCTTAACTTCATTTAAGATTTTCTCTTTTAACCTGTCGATACCGAGAGCCAAAGATTCAACTACCAGTACATCCTCAAACTTATCTATCACGATACCGGGCAGGAAATCTGCCTCGCCGAATATGATCCTGCAGCTTGAAATATCACATACGGTCTTTCTGTACTCCCAGGCATCCCTTACTCTCTGTTCTATAAGCTCATCAAGAGCAATATCCTCACCAATCTTCGTCCTTCTGGTGAGCATCCTGACTCTGATCTTAGAATTTACATTTATAAATCCGTTCCCAAGGAAATACCCGTCAAAGTCAAGGACATCAACTATTGAGCCGTTTTCACCTTTAAGGTCTTCTTCCGCTATTTCGTTGTCATATATCCAAAGACCGCCTCTTTTTAAGAGTCTGCCTTCGCCTTTTTTAAGTATTACCCTGCTGTCCATACTTTAGTTCCAATCCGTCTATTACTTTGTTTCTGTATCTGTTTCTTTTTCCTTATCTTTTTTATCCGAGAAAATAAACAGCTTGCTGAATACATAGTTCAATACCACTACCACAAACTGAACCGGAAGCTGGACAAGCCAGAACTTGATATTGTCAGCACTCGGTGAAGCATTGATCTTATCAAGCAGTGACGGTATGATACCGAGTATCCCGTCCACATGCTTTAACGTGATAAGGAAATATATACTTCCGGCCTCGATAAAATAAGTACCTATACGTGCCAGTACAAACTTAAATATCTTCGCCGTTTCCTTTCCCGCACCTTCATTTCCCTTCAAAAATACCCAGTAATTATTAACCAGGTAAGCAAAAGTAACAGCCACACACCATGAAAGAGCTGTGGTAACATTTTCATCAAATCCGATCAGGTTTTTAAATATGAACTTTGCGATCATATTTACTACCGTGGTCATAAGGCCCGCTATGAGGTAAGTCACAACCTCACGGCTGAGCAGTTTTTCCTTTAAGCTCTTTTTCTCCTGCTTATCGGAAACATTTATATCTTCATCCATTTGGAAAACCATCCTTAAAACAAAAAATAAGACTGCCACACTAATGTGTGACAGCCCGTTTTTCAATAGTACTTCTTACTACCCCAAAGGTTACTTCTCTTTAAGTCAAGATACTCATTATACGCCTGCTCTAAAATCTGTTTTTCATTCGCAAACTTTAGAAGATGATACGCTTCATGGTACTTGTAATAACCCGAGTCACAAAAGTACTCTTCTCTCTGTGGCTTGCTGTAATAGCTGTCAGACATCATAAGAAACCAGTGAACGTCTTTGGATACAACATTTTGAGGAGTATTAAAAGAATACTGGCTTTTACCCACATACTTAATGATCTGGGCAGAAACACCTGTTTCTTCCTTTACTTCTCTGAGCGCAGTTTCATTATGCTCTTCGCCCTGTTCTACAGTTCCCTTCGGAAGAACCCAACCTTCATACTTATTCTTATAATTCTTATAAAGCAGAAGTATCTTCCCTCTGAAAATAACAACACCGCCACAGCTTGTAGCTTCGACCATCTGCCTGCCTCCTGCTATAGGTGTGTTAAAAATCTTATACTGGGTAATATTATAAACCCTTTTTATAATAAGTGCAAGCCATTTATTACTTAATATTTGCGTAACATTATGCTTATATTTTCGTATATTTAATGAGTATTTTTATTCAACTCCCCGCATATAATGACCGTTAGTGAGTTTATATCCCATTATTTCGTCCGGGAATACATATTTTTCGCAGTTTATCGCATTCTCCAGGCATTTTATGACAAGCGCTATCTCACTATCACTCTCAAATGTAAATCTGAGACCAAATCTCTTACAGCCGGTCTGTAAAATATCCTCGTATCTGTGCAGAAGATTCAGTACGGCCGAGTTGTATATCACGTTATAGCAGTATCTGCACTCCTGATGAGCCGTAAAGGTATATCCCTTTTCATCCGTCAAATGCATCGGACCACGGTATTTACATTCTCCTGTAACGGTTTTACCTACACACTGTGCGGATACCATAGCGGGTAAATGCCCGTATATCACCATTTCACCGGACCTATCATACTCTGCTAAGTCTCTAAGTTCCTTTGCGTTAAGTTCAAATGGTATAGTATGCCCTGTCCCGATAGCACCGGCTGCCAAAGAGTTCATGGCGTAGATATTATAATCAGTCCTGTATTCAGTTCCAAGCTCTCTTAAGATATTTACAGCCTCATAATTAGATGCTACAAAGCTGCATATATCCATATATTCCTTACAAAACTCATATACCTTTTTATAATATCCTGCTCTTATGATCCTCGGCAGTACAAAATAAAGCTTTTTACTGTTTTTCTTACATAAATTTGTTATCTCACCGGCTTTTTCTTCATCAATATCGATATAAATATCGTTTATGATACCGGTACTGTCAGCTCTAAGTAGTGCTTTCAGCTGTTCAAAATTTCTTACATAGACTGAATATGTAATCTCTGCTTCATCATCAGACAACATACACTCTTTGGAAAGCTTTTTTTCTTTAAACGTATTATTCACATTCTCTAAATCATTGCTACTTCTTTCATAAAGAGAATTAATCTTTGAAGACAACGCCTCAACAGCCTCACGTCTTAGCCTGTTGAGTTCCCCTACCTGAACAAATATGTTATCATCTGCTTTAACAGTCAATTTATCTGCTGAGTAATCGGTATTACCAAGCTTACTTACCTGTGCTTTTAGTGCCTCTACCGAACTTGCTGCATTTCTGGCTTCCTCTATCAGACTTCCCGTTACCGATACACTTACAGT
>JAFZQN010000093.1 GCA_017620375.1 Lachnospiraceae bacterium | reverse complement strand
TTCAGTCCTTCCCACATTTCTGTCACCCCTTAAACACTGTTAATCTGTTTCAATAGAGTCAATTATTATTTCTGTATCTTCGTTTTCGTTGTATGAAGCCATAACCTTTTCGAGTACGTCAAGGCCTTCATATGCCTGCCCGAATACGGCAACATGTCCCGTCAGCCACGGAGCACCTCCGTATTCCATAAAAGAGTCCAATTCTTCTCGGGTAAGCTCGGTCTCATACCCGAACTTTATGTAATCGGAAAAAGTATATCCCTCGTGCTCTATAAGCTCTTCGAGATTTTCCAGAGCCTCTTTTCCGATTCCGATTATCTGAAATGCCGAAACATTTCTTTTATCCTTTCCGGAACCGTATGCACATAACGCTCCCTGATAAGGATAAAGCTTTCCTTTATGCTCATACTCCGCTTCATATGCAGGATCTACAGGGTCGCATCCGGCTGTCAGTATATAATCCTCTATTACATTTCCGAGCGGCATTCCGTCGTAAATACCGGCCTTGCATGCTTCGATGAATTTTTCGACAAGCTCCGGCTCTTCATCCTTATACAGCCTGAAGGTAACGGATCCGTAATCCCTGAAATTGATCCTTACCAGTCGGCATTGCTGTCCTCCGGTAAACTGTATCGGAGTCGTTCCGTCACTATCCGAACAACCGGAAAAGGCAAGGCACATGATAAAGATCATGATACAACCCAGCATCCGGATGGTTTTTCTATTATTTATAAACATTTTTCGCCTCAGAATTAAAAATATTCTTCCGTATATAATTTTATTTAAAATACCTTCATATGTCAACGTTTATATGAACAATACACACAAAATTCATAAAAAAAAGAGATATTTACCGGATCATCCGATACATATCTCTTAATTATGGACCAGAGGGGAGTCGAACCCCTGTCCGAAAGCCTATTCACCCCGGTTTCTTCCATCACAGTCTGTGATTTGTTATTCCCTCTGCGACGCGCCCACAGACAGGCTCATCGTTTCGGTAGCTTCATATTTCTACTTCCGGCTCAAAGCTTTGCCGAAAGAGTTCCCCACCTGGATGACGCCGGTTACAGAGGAAAACCTCTGCGGGACCTCGCGGCTTCTCCTCCTGCGCAGTGGGCTACGCAGGTCCGACGTGCTGCACGTTAGGCAGCAAATGCTAATTCGTTATTATCAGCGTTTATATTTAGTTATCCGTTTATTTAGGTGAGTCCAGACTCTCACCGATGGCTTCCAAAGCTTCAAAACCCCCGTCGAAACCAGTACTGGCCCGTAAAGGTATATGTAAAAACGCGTTAGTACGCATTTTTAGCCTTAAAATCTTTTTCCTCTTCCCGTTTCCTGTCCTTTTCGGCGATGGTCTCTCTCTTATCGTACAGTTTCTTACCACGTGCAAGACCTATAAGGACTTTTACCAGACCGTGATCGAGATATACTTCAAGAGGAACGATCGTATATCCCTTTATCTTTACACCTGCATCAAGCTTTCGTATCTCAGCGCGGTGTAAAAGAAGTTTTCTCGTACGAAGAGGATCCTTGTTAAAGATGTTACCCTTTTCATAAGGGCTTACGTGCATTCCGTATATATATACCTCTCCGTTATCTATCTTGATATAGGATTCTTTGATACTGCATTTACCCATACGCATGGATTTTACTTCAGTACCATGGAGGGAAATGCCGGCTTCATATTTTTCTTCTATAAAATAGTCAAAATAAGCCTTTTTATTGTTCGCGATCAGCTTTCTCGGCTTTTCTTTTGCCAACTTTTTCCCCTCCTTTCCAATATATCATGTAATTTAACTGCGGATCTTATTCTTCTGTTTCATCAACTATGGTAAATATGATGCTCCGCATTAATTTATCGGCTTCTTCCAGTTTTACTTTAACCCTTTGTCCGAGTTTGTAGCATTTACTTTGATTTTTCCCTATAAGCTGATAATGCTCTTCATCAAAGTAGTAATAATCATCCTTAAACTCGTCGATCTTTACCATACCTTCTACGGTATTGGGAAGTTCGATATAGATACCCATGGAAGAAATGCCTGAGATAACACCGTCAAACAGTTCTCCTATATGAGGCTCCATAAACTCGATCTTTTTAAGCTTCTGAACCTCACGTTCGGCTTCATCGGCCCTTCTCTCACATTTACTCGACATAAATGCCACATCATTCAGTATCTTCGAGTAATGAGCAATACGCTTATCATTAAGTTTTCCGCGCAGGTTTTCCTTTATGATCCTGTGTATCTGTAAGTCGGGATAACGTCTGATGGGAGAAGTAAAGTGGCAATAATACTTCGAAGCCAGACCAAAGTGTCCGTCACAGGTAGTGGTATACTTAGCCTGTTTCATGGATCTTAATGTCAGTCTGCTTATAAGTGCTTCTTCATCGGTCCCTTCTATCTTTTCCAATAACTTCTGAAGCTCCTTAGGATGTATATCCTCGGTGCCCATCTTGATGGTATATCCGAAATTATTGATAAATACTCCGAGCTTAGTGATCTTTTCGGGATCGGGTGTATCATGTGTACGATACACAAACGGTAACTCCTGCCAGAAATAGTCCTCAGCCACTGTCTCATTAGCAGCAAGCATGAAATCTTCTATGATCTTGGTAGCTCTGTTTCTGTCATAAGGCTTGATCTCTGTCGGTCTACCCTTTTCATCCACCAGTATCTCACACTCGGGGATATCAAAGTCGATAGAACCTCTCTTATGCCTGCGTTCTCTTAAGATATCGCTCAGTTCCAGACACAGATCGAACATCTCGGCAAAATCCCTGTATTCATCAAGAGTATCAAGTATCTCTGCAGAGAGTTCCTCTTTAAACTTAAGACTCTTAATATCAGCCTTTTCCACGGTAAGCTTACGGAACAGTTCCTCTTTTGTACCGTCATACTGTGCTATGGCATCATTTACCCTTTGAACATTGGTATAGGTCATACGTCTGTCAACATTTATCAGAGTCTCTGCAATCCTATGACCTTTAACTTCACCCTTGGGTGTGATATCCATTATACAGCTCATAGCCAGGCGGTCCGTTCCCTGATTAAGTGAACAGATACCGTTCGAAAGCTCATGAGGCAGCATAGGTATAACGCTGTCTATAAGATAATTACTTGTACCGCGCTTTAATGCTTCTTTATCTAAAGGTGAGTTCTCACGTACATACTCGGATACATCCGCTATGTGTACTCCCAATGTATACATTCCGTCTTTTTTGGAAATAGTGATCGCGTCATCGAGATCCTTGGCCGATTCGCTGTCTATGGTGATGGTCTTTTCATCACGCAGATCAAGTCTTCCGATCTTATCCTCTTCAGCCACCTCAGACGGAACGGTCTTTAGCTGTTCAATCACACCGTCAGGGAATTCCAACGGTATCCCGAATGCTCTTATGACCGAAACGATATCGGTCCCGGGATCATCTATATGTCCTATGATCTCTGTAACATGCCCTTCGGGATTCTTGTCCGGTCCGCCGAAATCCGTCATTTCGACCACTACCTTATGACCGGTTACCGCTCCCTTGGTAAATCCATGAGGTATAAATATGTCCGATCCGAATTTTCTGTTATCGGGTATCACAAATCCGTATGTCTTAGTCCTTTGGAAAGTACCTGTGATCTTGTCGCTCGCCCTCTCCAAAATGCTTACCACTTCACCTTCACGGCTTCTGCCTCTTGAAGGCTCATTGACAATACTGATAAGGACCTTATCCTTATCATGAGCGCTGCCTGTTTTGTCCGGAGGTATGAAAATATCCTCTTCTTCTCCGTCTATACGCACAAAGCCGAAGCCCTTGGCCGTCCCCATAAAATAGCCCGAAGCCATATCAGCTCCGGCAGCTCTTATACGGCTCTTTCCATCATAGAGTACTTTACCTTCCGATATAAGCTTATCTATAACTTCCTTAAACTCTTCCTTTTCAGCTCTCGGAACCTGCAGAAGACTTGCCAGCTCCTTAAGCTTCATAGGAACATACTCTTCACTGCTTATAAAAGAATATATCCGTTCTTTCTTCTCCTCTAATTCCTGTATATCCATATACCCCACCCCGTATTTTCGTTGTAAACCTTGATAAAACAATTATACTATTTATCCGCCTTAAATTCAAGCAAATAAAAAAGCATGCGGCTTTTACCACATGCTTATGAAATCTTATTGAAGTGCGTCAAGACTCAGCACTACGGAAAGAACAATGAAGAGGATCGCAAGTAAGATCGTGATCTTATTGAGCATGCCTTCCTTTGAACGGCCCTTGTTCTTGCTCCAGTATGTTCCGTTTCCGGCGTTACCTGAAAGAGCAGCTGCAAGTCCCTGTCCCTTTGAGTCCTGAACCATAACGATAATTACGATTGCTATGCATATGATAAGATATAAAATTGTTAATACTGTCTTTAAGCCCATTTTTTCCTCCTATATAAAACAAGCTGAAATACGACTTGATACTATCGATTGTCAAGGCCAAGGTTCATACAGCCTCACGAAATGGCATTATAACACATACGAAATAATAATGCAAGCAGTTTTTTAATTTGCTTTTCTTTCGTCCAGACCGCTTTCTTCTCCCGATACCATCTCTCTCTCGTAGATGATGGCAACGTAATCGGAATATCTGTACTCGTTCCAGCCCTGCTCGATCCTGTCGAGGACATTGTCAAGGTGCTCCTCGTCAACCTCGGGAAGAAGGATAAGGAACTGATTTGACTTACTCTTTACTACTACATCGCTCTTTCTTAAGATGTTCTTCAGAATATCTCCGAAGTCTTCCATCATACCTGAGAAATCCTTCTCAAGACCGTCTATTTCCTTCAGCTCGGAAAACGTGAACAATACCTTGCATGCATGAGCTTTATATGATGCAATATATCTTGCAAAGAAACGGTAAATATATGAAAATGCTTTACTGTCAACCCAAAGTGCTGTATTGGGATCTTCTTTCTCCCTAAGCTTTCTGTTAAAATGCTCAAGATCATCTGCATCATCAACCTCAACACCGGTATGATCGATTGGCTGGTCCGCCTTCTGATCTTCACACTTGTTTTCTGCCGTACAGCCGGAAATATTGATGACCTTTCCGATAACTTCAAGCAATGCATCAGGTGTGATAGGCTTCTGTATATAAGCAGCTACGTTTAACTCGGAAGTAAGTCCTTCCGACTCGGTATCGTCCTGAGATTTAAGCATGATAACAGGTGTAGCCTTTGTTCCCTTTTTCTTCTCCTGCTCTCTCATCAGCTTCAAGGTATCCACGCCGTTCATACCGATCATATCAGCATCGATAAGGATAAGATCGGGCTTGTTTTCCTTTAAGAAACTTAAAAGAGCCATACCTGAATTCATGGCACTTATACGCAGGTTGTTGTTGTTAAGGATACGTCCTGCTACTTTAAGTGTGGTAATGTCATCATCTGCTACAGCAATCCACTTTGTCATAATAATCCCCATTTCCTAAATGATTTTAATGTTTTATCGATATAATACCATATATATGGTTATCTTACCATAAATACTCACGATATGCAACTATATTACGAAAATATGTCGAAACAAAACAAAGAAAAAAAGGAGCCGTTTTCGACTCCTTTTTAATGCCGCAAGCGGGACTTGAACCCGCACGCTTTTGAGGGCGATGGATTTTGAGTCCATTGCGTCTGCCATTCCGCCATTGCGGCAAAGGTCATCATACGAAGTGTGATGACGTAGGTCGAGTCCCGAAGGGACTTGACTTCTATAGTTTGTACATAAACCGTCTGCGCGACGCCTGTCGCATTCAGACCTTATCCAATATATCATTAATTGTCTAAATTGTCAATTATTTTAAGAACCCATTTACGATCATCTCTTCAGCTTCCTCTTCGGTAAGTCCCAAAGACATAAGCTTTATGATCTGTTCGCCGGCTATCTTTCCTATGGCTGCTTCATGGATAAGCGATGCATCCACGCAGTTTGCCTCTACCTTGGGTACCGCTCCGACCTTTCCGTTATCCATAATGATGGCATCGCACTCAGAGTGGCCTGCACACTTATTATTTCCGCGGATGTTTGACTTAAACAGCTGTGTGGAGTCATCTCTTGCTACAGAACGTGATATAACGTTGGTGCTTGAACCCTCGCCGTTCAGATCTACCGTAAAATCGGTCTCTGCATGCTGCTTTCCGTGAGTCATGATCTTTTCCGATATAACGAGAGTAGCATTATCAGCTACATCTGCCACGGTGGTACGAATGGTGGAATCTACACCCTTTATCTGGACCGTATCCATCTCTAAGTAGCTGCCTGCACCAAGATGTACGATAGTCTGGGGATTGAGCACGATCTCGCCGTTTCCGTCTCCCTCGCCGTAGTGCTTTTCCACATATCTTACCTTGGAATTCTCACCTACGAAAAATGTATGTATACCGTCATGCTGTGACTTCTGGGTACCGCAGTTATGGATGCCGCAGCCTGCTATGATGGTTACGTCACAGTTGTTTCCGATAAAGAAGTCATTGTATACGGACTCGGTAAGTCCTGTTTTGCTGATGATAACAGGAATATGCACGCTCTCTCTTACAGTGTTATCCGCTATACGGATATCTATGCCGGGCTTATCCTGCTTGGTGGTTATCTCTATATGCTCTGTGGAACGCCTTCCTGCGCCTTCGCCGTTGGCTCTTATGTTATAAGCGCCAGTGGGGATCTCGTGCAGTCCTGCGATCTCAGCCAGTAAATTTTCCTGTATCTTATCCATTTGTACTCCTTAACCTATTTAAACAGGTATTATTTGAATTTGCATTTGAAGGATGTACCGGTAAACAGCGGCATTATATCTTCCTTGCTGCCCTGCTTTACCACTTCTCCGTTAGCTATCAGTATCAGTTCGTCAGCTATGTTGATGATCCTTTCCTGATGAGAGATGATCATGATGGAACCCATGGTCTTTTTCTTAAGGTCCTCAAATACCTTGATCAGGTTGGAGAAGCTCCAAAGATCGATACCTGCCTCAGGTTCATCAAAGATGGTGAGCTTAGTACCTCTGGCTATGGTAACAGCTATCTCTATACGCTTTAATTCACCGCCGGAAAGACTTGCGTTGATCTCACGATTGATGTAATCGTGTGCACATAAACCCACTTCCGAAAGGTAATCACATGCCGAAGCCTTCATTTCCTTACCTGCCGCAAGTTCCAAAAGATCCTTTACCGTAAGGCCCTTGAAACGCACCGGCTGCTGGAAAGCGAAACCTATACCCATCTTAGCCCTGTCGGTAATGGACATATTTGTGATATCGGTACCGTTATATATGATCTTTCCCGATGTAGGCTTATATATTCCGGCTATTATCTTAGCTAAGGATGATTTTCCGCCACCATTGGGACCTGTTATTACGAAAAATTTATCATCATCAAGCTTTAAAGAGACGTTTTTTAAGATATCTTTATCCTTACCTTCATCGTCTACAATATAGCTGATATTCTGAAGTTCTAACATAATTCCTCCTGTTACACTTTCAAGGATTTTCAATATAGAGTACTCCGAGTGTACCCGGACCGCAATGTGCCGATATTACCGCACCGGCTTTTGTGACCAGTATCTCTTTAAACAGATTTAAGCTTTTAAGGAAATCCTTAACCTTATTTGCTATCTCGGGACCGCATGAATGTGTGATAAATACTCTGTCAGGCTTTGCTTTTTTAAGCAGTTCCCTTAAGTCTTCCGTATATTTTAAGATCACGCGCTCTATTGTTCCACGGTATTTTTTATCGGAACGCATCGCTCCGTTTTCTACCACGATCCTTGGATGAAGCTTTAATGCCGAACCAAAAAACGCAGCTATACTCGAACATCTGCCGCCTCTGTGAAGGAAAGTAAGCGTATCGATCGTAAATGACGATCTTACACGTCCGCGAAGCTCAAGTATAGCTTCTTCTATCTCCTTCATGTTCTTTCCTTCCGATGCCATGACAGCCGCCTCTATTACGAGGTGCCCGACACCTGTGGAAAGGTTGGCCGAATCTATGACGGTAATACGGTCTTCTTCACCTATTTCTTCCGCTGCCAGTCTGCACACGTTATATGATGCAGACATAGAAGATGATATGGTAAATACTACCAGCTGCTCATATTCATCAAGATTTTTCTTATACAGCTCGATAACATCTTCCGATGAAGGAGCTGAGGTCTTGGGCGTAGTATGGTTTGTGTCAGACCATGCGAAAATTTCCTCCGGTGTAACGTCCACACTGTCCCTGCGTTCCTCCGAACCAAGATAAACATGTAAAGGTATAATATCTATGTTGTACCTTTCTGTGAGCTCTTTAGACAGATCACATGTACTGTCCGATAATACTTTTACCATAATACCGCCTCCTTGCAACCCCGAATTAAATGCAATTATACCCTATAAATGTATTTTGCACAATAAACTTTTCCTTAAATTTATCTTTTTTCTGCTTCTGTTTCGCAGTACAGGCATCTATAGGTCCTTTTTACGGGATCGGTAAGCTTAAAGATGTGGGGAAGTTCCTGCTCGGTGGAGGTTATACATCTGGGATTTTTACATTTTATGATATTCTTTACCATCTTGGGCAGCTCGATGTGCTTTTTGGCTACTCTCTCATTGTTCATGATGATATTGACCGTGATGTTGGGGTCGATGAAACCGAGGATATCAAGGTCTACGTCAAGTACTTCGTCTACCTTTATGATGTCCTTTTTGCCCATTTTATGGCTGGTTACGTTTTTGATGAGTGCTACAGAACTCTCAAGCTCTCCTAAGTGGAGTGCATTGTACAGATCCATACCTTTTCCGGCTTCAATGTGGTCTATTACGAGACCGTTTGTGATTCCATCTATATTCATGTTGTTCTCCTTATGCTATGTCAAGAAGTTTAAGTATAAGTGCCATCCTTATGAATTTTCCGTTCTTTACCTGCTTAAAATATGCAGCTCTGGGATCGTCATCCACCGCTACGGAGATCTCGTTTACTCTGGGAAGCGGATGCATGATGGAGAGGTCTTCCTTGGCTGTGGCAAGCTTTTCGGGAGTAAGTATATAGCTGTCCTTCAGTCTTATGTAATCTTCCTCGTTGAAGAAACGCTCACGCTGTACTCTTGTCATGTATAAAATGTCAAGTTCGGGCATGGCGCTGATAAGATCTGTGGTCTCCTTGTATTCTATTTTATTTTTATCTAAGGTTTCCTGTTTTACGTAATTTGGAAGCTTCAGTTCTTCGGGAGATATCAGTACAAACTTGATACCTTCATATCTGGACATAGCCTCGATGAGCGAATGTACAGTACGGCCGAACTTAAGGTCGCCGCAAAGGCCGATGGTCATATTGGTCAGTCTTCCCTTTTCACACTTTATGGTAAGAAGATCTGTCAGTGTCTGTGTAGGATGGTTATGTCCGCCGTCACCTGCGTTGATGATCGGTACATCTGCATGCATTGATGCAACTAAAGGAGCACCCTCCTTAGGATGACGCATTGCAATGATATCCACATAACATCCTACCGTCCTGCAGGTATCCGCTACGCTCTCGCCCTTGGCTGCCGAG
>JAFZQN010000092.1 GCA_017620375.1 Lachnospiraceae bacterium | reverse complement strand
GAAAACAGTCTGCTCCGTACCCAGCATATCGCACCTACAGGTAAAGTTATATGGATAGAAGACCATACTACGATAAATGAGCTGAATGATGAGCTTAAAGAAGCACTTGACCGTATCTCTGAGGAAAATAACCTTTTAGAGATGGAAAATGATATCAAGGCACAAAAAGCTGCACTTGAGACCAGAAGCAAACTGTATGACGGTATAACATTAAGGACAAAGGGCCAGCTGGAAAAAATAGAAGAGATACTGGAAAAGATAGAGCTTACCGGAAGAAATACTTATGAAGGACTTATGCTCTGTTCACTGTACGGTGCTTATGCCAAAAGACAGGCAAACCTTTCGATATTATCCGAACAGTTTAAGAAATTAAAGCTTGAGGAGTTACGTTATGCCATAAGAGAATCTCTGGAAAATGTAAAGCTCTTAGGGATTGATGCAAATGTAAGCGGTATAAAGGCGGATACCGAATTTGACGGAGAATTACTGATATATGCATATGAGGTGTTTGAAGCCACACTGGAAGCAGCTCTTCCAAATGTGGAGACCATATCATGCATATTGCTGGGTGATGACGGTATAAAACTTGAAATTCTGATGGATACACCTTTTGAACTGCCTGACTTTGCCAGCTTTAATCCGGAAAAATACGGAATGAAGATCGAAGTACTCAAGGAAGATGAGGGAATCTATGTACGCTTAAGCCCCCTAAAGATAAGTGAGGTGAGCGTATGAATCTTGATTTTTATATTATCCTGCTTGGTACCTTCGGTATTGAGACTGTCATAATGCTTACCGTAGTTACCTTTAACTATTTTAGGATATTACTGTTCAGAGGTAAAATACAGCACAGGATACTCATTGGGTTACAGTTTATTTTTGAGTATCTGTCATTACAGAATTTCCTATGGCTGCTCAGACAGCATTACTGGCTTGAACAGGCTCTGCACGGATATGGCTGTGAGTTCATGATGGTCTTACAGACCTTTTTAACGATAATAGTGCTGCAGGTAACGGCATTTGTACATAAGGCCGAAAAAAAGAGTCTTACCAAGAATTCATTAAAGAACGGTCTTGATACATTACCCGGAGGATTATTGTTTTACTGGTCCGGCGGTGTGGTAAAAATGGTTAATTCCAAAATGGATGAGATCTCACATGTATTGTTTAGGGAAGGTATATATAACGGCAATATATTCTGGGATAAGATTAAAGAAAGAGCTCTGGACCGTAGTCTGCAAAAGGATAAAGATGTATATATGATCCGCTTAAATGACGGGAAAGTATACAGCTTTAAAAGAAGCATATGCTATTTTGAAGATCATGAACTCTATGAAGTAACCGCATATGACGTATCGCGTGAGCAGCTCTTAAATGAAGAACTTAAGATAAAAAGAGTTAAAGCGGACGAGATCAAAAACAGACTAAGACAGCTTAATGACGATATCGAACAATTAACTTCAGAAAAAGAAATGCTCGATACAAAGAGAAAAGTGCATGACGATCTCGGAAAAACCCTGATAATGACAAGAAGATATCTGGAAACAAAGGATGAAGAGTTAGGAAAAGAAATAATAAAACTTTGGAAGCTTAATACCATGCTTTTAAAGGGAGAAGAAAGTGAAACAGATACATTCCAGTATTCGGGTGTTGTACATGATATCAGAAAATCGGGGTTGGAGGTTAGTATAGAAGGTACACTTCCGACTGATAAGAATTCGAAGGAAGTTGTAATAGCAGCACTGAGGACCTGTGCTACAAATACATTAAGACACGGCAACGGCACAGAAATGTATGTTAACATTTCGAAAGTAAAAGTTAAAACTATAAGATCCCTGAAAGAAAAGGATTACGTAAAAGTTGAGATAAGTAATAACGGTAAGGTACCTGAAGGAGAGTTTACCGAAGGCGGAGGTCTTACTAATTTGAGAAGATCTGTTGAAAGAATTAACGGACTGATGAATATCGAGATCACAGACAGGTTTAAAGTAGTACTTAAGCTCCCTAAACAGACGGAGACACAAGAGAGGTGGTAAAATGACGAAGGTTGCAATAGTGGACGATCAGAATATCACAAGACAGTTTTTCTCTTATTTCATAAAGGAATCTGAGGAATTTGAACTCGTTGCAGCTTTAAGGGATGGTGAAGAAGCGATAAATTACTGCAAGACTTATGATCCGGACCTGATACTTATGGACATAGTTATGGTAGGAGGAATGAACGGACTTGATGCCGCAAAGGAGATCAAGGCAATAAAACCCAATATAAAGATCATTATCATAACATCAATGCCGGAGGTTTCGTATATAGAAAAAGCCAAAGCGATCGGAGTGGACAGTTTCTGGTATAAAGAGTTGGAGGAAGTACCTATCATGTCTGTAATGGAAAGGACCATGAAGGGTGAACATATATATCCCGATACTACACCGGAACTGTTGATAGGAAATGCGAAAAGCTCCGAGTTTTCAGAGATGGAGCTTGATATACTCCGCGAAGTAACAACCGGAGCAACCAATAAGGAAATATCGGAAAAACTCTATATAAGTCCTGCGACAGTTAATTACTATATCAATGATCTTCTGGTAAAAACAGGATATAAAAACAGAGTTCAACTGGCTGTAAAAGCCAGACTTGAAGGACTTGTCATCGGAAATGACGAAAAGGAAAAAACAAAAGAAGAATAGTATATGATCCGCTGTATAATTACAGCGGATTTTTTATGATATTTTAATACAAAAAATTTTGACTTATTACCTGAAATAAGGTAAAATAATATTCTTAAGGGTCTTGAAAATATAACCCTTAAGAAAATATAGAAATAATCTGATCTGATGTTAAAAAGGATTACTCAATATGGAATATATAATAGGTGCTGTTGTAATAATAATATGTATATTTGCCGGCGGTTATTTTTTGCAGAAACAAGGCGAGAAAAAACTTGAAAAGCAGATAAGAGACAGTTTCGGTAATGTACCCAAGTTAGAATATACACAGGAAAAGTATGACTCGATAGGTTATTATTTTAGAGAAATGGCTAAGAAGCATCCTGATGATCAGGATCATTGTATAGTAGATGATATCACCTGGAACGATCTGGCCATGGATGATGTTTTCCTTACCATGTGTAATGCACAGAGTGCTATAGGTGAAGAGTATTTATATTATATACTCAGAACTCCGTCATTAAACGAAGAAGTTTTATCAAAAAGAGAAAAGCTCATCAGATACTTTGACAGCGATCTTGAGACCAGGGTAAAACTTCAGGTTGAGATGGCAAAAGCAGGAAAGATATCAGGAGTATCGGTATATGAATATGTCAGCCGTCTGGACAGTCTTAAAACGGAGAATAATTTTAAGCATTTTCTATGCATTTTATTGATGGTTGCCGCCATAGGCTTGATATTTATATATCCTGCGGTCGGTATCATGGGTACGCTGGGAGTATTTTTCTATAATGTCATCACTTATTTTAAACGTAAGAGTGAGATAGAAAACTACTATCAGGTAGTGGCATATATACTTCGTACTCTGGATCTTTCGCAAAAAATATGCGGTATGAAGAATAATGAACTTAAGCCGTACACAGATATACTTTCTGAGGAACTTAAAAGATATAAGAATGTCACAAAGGGTGCAAGACTTATTGTATCTAAAAAAAGTAACGGCGATATCCTGGAAGTGGCTCTTGATTACTTAAGGATGGCAACACATATAGATCTGATCAGATTTAACATTATGCTTGCCAGACTTAAGGATAAAAAGGATGATTTTGATAAGATATATGAGATCATAGGTCTCTTAGATGCGATGACTGCCGTAACATCCTACAGAGCATTAATGGGTGAATGGTGTGAGCCTATACTCTATAAATGTGAAAATGCTTCAGTTAAAGAAGGTGGAAAGCATTGTGGTATAGAGACCGAAAATATCTATCATCCTATGATAGCCGAGCCGGTAAAGAATAATTTTAAAGAGTCAGGCAACGTACTGCTCACAGGTTCAAATGCTTCAGGTAAATCAACATTTATAAAGACTGTAGCCATCAATTCGATCTTGGCCCAGTCCATACATACTTGTATGGCGGACAGTTTCAAGGCTTCATTCTTTAAATGCATGACTTCTATGGCTCTTACCGATAATCTTTCGGGCGGAGAGAGCTATTATATCGTTGAGATAAAGTCATTAAAGAGGATATGCGACAGCTTGAATGATGATGTACCTTTACTTATATTTGTGGATGAAGTGCTCCGTGGTACAAATACTTTGGAGCGTATCGCAGCATCATCAAGGATACTTTCGTATGTCGGAAGCAAAAACTGTATGCTGTTCGCAGCTACACATGATATTGAACTTACATATATCCTGGAGAAAAGCTTTAAGCTATATCATTTTGAAGAAAAGGTTGAAGATGACGGCGTATTCTTTGATTATACGTTAAGAGACGGAAGAGCCGTGACGAGAAATGCGATACTTCTTCTAAAGATGATGGGATTTGAAGAAAGCATAACAGATGCGGCAGAGAAGGCTGCAGATGAATTTGTAAATACCGGAGAGTGGAAGCCGGAATCATAATAGTTTTATTGGAGTAGTAAAGTGAAAGAACAAAAGTATGAGCTGACACCGCAGATGCAGCAGTATATGGGGATAAAAAACGAATATAAGGACTGTATCCTGTTTTACCGTCTGGGCGATTTTTATGAGATGTTTTTCGAGGATGCAAAAACTGCATCAAAAGAACTTGAACTGACGCTTACAGGTAAAAACTGCGGTCTGGAAGAAAGAGCTCCGATGTGCGGAGTACCTTTCCATTCGTCGGAAGGTTATATTTCAAAGCTGGTTGAAAAAGGATACAAGGTTGCTATATGTGAGCAGATGGAGGACCCTGCACTGGCTAAAGGTCTAGTAAAAAGAGAGGTCATAAGAGTAGTAACTCCGGGTACCAATATCAATCCTCAGGCACTTGATGAGACTAAAAATAACTACCTGATGAGCATATATTACTGTGACGATACGTTCGGTATGGCCAGTCTCGACGTTTCGACAGGTGATTTCTTTATACAGGAATTTGAAGGACTTCAGAAGATATCGGATGAAGTATATAAGCTTAATCCGGCCGAGATCATATGCAACGAAGCATTCCTTATGTGCGGAATGGATATAAATGTACTTAAGGAAAAGCTTGGTATATCCATAGGCACTGTAGGAACAGATTATTTTGACCAGAGAAAATGCGAAAATGTACTATCAGGTCACTTTAAATGCAAAAGCTGTGCGGAACTCGGCATAGATATATATCCTGCTGCAAAAGCAGCTGCCGGAGCAGTGCTCAGGTATGCGCTTGAGACACAGATGATATCCCTTGATCACGTAACGGAGATAATACCTTACGTATCAGGGAAATACATGCTTATAGATTCACAGACCAGACGTAACTTAGAGCTTACCGAGACCATGCGTGACAAGAACAAAAAAGGGTCTCTGCTTAATGTACTTGATAAAACCGGTACGGCCATGGGTGCCAGAATGCTAAGATCATTTGTAGAGCAGCCGTTACTTGAAAAATCAGAGATAGAAAAAAGGCTTGATGCGGTAGAAGAACTGGGGCAGAATGTACTGGTACGTGAAGAGATAAGGGAATATCTTAACTCCATCTATGATCTTGAAAGGCTTGCCGGAAGGATCAGTTACAGAAATGCCAATCCGAGGGATATGATTGCTTTTTCGTCATCGATCGGTATGATAGCTCCCATCAAGCATCTTATGTCGGATTTTAACTCTGCTTTATTAAAAGAGCTTTATGAGGGGACTGATGTACTGGATGATCTGAAAGAACTGATAGATACTACGGTAAATGACGACCCTCCCATAAGTATCAGGGAAGGCGGAATCATAAAGGACGGATACAGTCCTGTTATAGATGAGTTAAGGTCAGCCAGATCTGAAGGTAAAAACTGGCTTGCTGAGCTTGAGGCCAGAGAAAAAGAAAATACCGGTATTAAGAATTTAAGAGTAAAGTACAATAAGGTATTCGGATATTATCTCGAAGTAACAAACTCTTATAAGAACCTGGTACCGGAAAACTGGATCAGAAAACAGACTTTGGTACAGGCTGAACGATATACAACCCCTGAGTTAAAGGAACTGGAAGATAAGATACTTCATGCCGAGGACAGACTCGTTTCCCTCGAGTATGATATATTTACAGAACTTAGGGAAAAGATAGCTTCCAATATCGTAAGGATCCAGAAAACGGCAAAGAGAATAGCATATATCGACAGTCTTTGTTCACTTAGCTTTATAGCAGAAAGAAACGGATATGTAAGACCTCATCTCAATGAGGACGGTGTGATAGATATTAAGGACGGCCGACATCCTGTAGTAGAAAAGGTGCTGGGTGAATCCGGATTTATCGCAAACGATACATATCTGGATAACGGTGCACAAAGGATATCGATCATCACCGGACCGAATATGGCCGGTAAATCAACGTATATGCGTCAGACTGCACTGATAGTGCTTATGGCACAAATGGGAAGCTTTGTACCTGCATCATATGCTGACATAGGTATAGTAGACAGAGTATTTACAAGAGTAGGTGCTTCGGATGATCTGGCCAGCGGACAGAGTACCTTTATGGTGGAAATGAATGAAGTTTCCCAGATAATGAGAAATGCAACCGGAAAGAGCCTGCTCATTCTGGATGAGATAGGCAGAGGTACCAGTACCTTTGACGGACTGGCTATAGCTTGGGCAGTTGTAGAATATATAAGCGATGAGACAAGGCTTGGAGCAAAAACTTTATTTGCCACCCATTACCATGAACTGACAGAACTGGAAGAAAAGCTTAACTGTGTTAAGAACTTCAGTATAGCTGTAAAGGAACAGGGAGACAGCATCATCTTTTTAAGAAAGATAGTAAAAGGTGGAGCAGATAAGAGCTACGGTATACAGGTTGCGAGACTTGCAGGACTTCCGGAAGAGATACTTAAGAGAGCCGGAGAGATAGTTGAGGTCTTAAGCCTTAATGATATCAACGCACATGACAGAAGTGAGATGATAAAATCAAGTTCTGTCAGCGAGAAATACCGACAGCCTGTACAGAAAAGAAAAAAACAGGATCCCGATCAGCTTTCACTTTTTGCTGAGAGAAAATATGACAATATATTGGATGATATAAGGGAACTGGATATTTCATCCATAACACCTATACAGGCATTAAATAAGCTTTCCGAACTCCAGGAGGAGTTAAAGAATCAATCATGAGCAGAATTAACATACTTGATAAGAATACGATCAACCAGATAGCAGCCGGTGAAGTAATAGACAGACCGGCCTCCATAATAAAAGAACTAGTGGAAAACTCCATAGATGCCGGTGCCACTGCCATATCCATAGAGATTAGAGGCGGTGGTATAGACCTCATCAGGATCACCGATAACGGATCCGGTATAGAGAAAGATGATGTAAAGGTAGCATTTGTCAGGCATACAACCAGTAAGATAAAGAATGCCGCAGATCTGTCCTATATCACTTCTTTAGGATTCAGAGGTGAGGCATTGGCAAGTATTGCCGCTGTAGCGGATGTTGAGCTGATCACAAAAACAAAAGAAGCTTTTTCTGCAGTGCATTACCGTATAAAAGACGGTGAAGAAGTCCTCTTTGAAGAGATCGGTGCTCCGGACGGAACCACATTTATCATCAGAGATGTATTTCTTCAGGTACCGGTAAGAAGAAAGTTCTTAAAGAGCTCGGCGACAGAAGGTTCTTACTGTAATGAAGCGGTTGAAAGGATAGCCCTTTCACATCCCGAAGTAAGCATCAAGTATGTAAATAACGGCAGAAATGTACTTTTTACCAACGGAAGCGGTAAGATGAAGGATGTTCTGTTCGGTATATACGGCAGAGATATCGCCGCTGAGATAATAGAACTTAACTATACAAGTGATAAAAATATAAAGATATCCGGCTGTATTTGCAGACCTTCGGTAGTGAGAAGTAACAGAAACACAGAGAATTATTTTGTAAACGGACGTTATATAAGGAGCCAGATAATATATAAAGCTATAGAGGATGCTTATCAGCCGTTCCTTATGCAGCATAAATATCCTTTTACTGATATTTTTATCGATATCGATCCGGCTGTCATGGATGTGAACGTACATCCGTCAAAACAGGAAGTAAGATTTGAAAACCCTGAGGCTATATATAATTCCGTATTTACCGCAGTGTCGGATGCTCTGTCAGGCAAAGCACTAATACATAGGGCGGAACCTGAGGCAAGTAACAAGAAAGAAGAGAAAAAAGAAAACGCTAAATATATACCGGAGCCTTTTGAAGTAAAGAAAAAGATAGAAGAAAAGATACCGGTAAAAGCTGTTAAGTATGAAGAAAAAGTAAATGAAAATAATATTTCGTTTGCAGCCGAACCTGAGGTAAAATATTGTACTAAAGAATCCGGTAACGAGATCAAAAAAGATATTAAACCTTTAGATACTCTTAACGAAAAAGTAGTTACTGAAAAAATAGAAGTTAAAAATGATGAACCTGTAGATAATTTAGCTGCAGATGAGTTAAAAACGGAATCAAAAACTGAGTCGATAGCTGAGACAAAAGGTACGTATACTCAGCCGACATTATTTGATGGAGATCAGGACCGCCACCTTGAGACCAGGAATGAGTTTAATAATGTATTTAGCAAAGGATATCGTATAGTAGGTCAGATATTCGGTACATACTGGATCATAGAGTGTGACGGATGTGTATATATGATCGATCAGCATGCTGCTCATGAGAAGATCCTGTATGAAAGATTTATGGAGAATGTAGGTAAGGATGAAGCTACACAACTTCTTTCACCGCCCATGATCATATCACTTTCTTCAACAGAGGAAGATGCAGCTGAAAAATACAAGGATGTTTTAGCAGAAAACGGATTTGTGTTAGAACATTTCGGCGGACATGAGTATGCATTATCTGAGATACCGCTTAACTTATACGGTATTGATCCTAAAAATATGCTTTTAGAACTTCTTGATGAGCTTTTAAAGGATATAAAAGGTAATGTAATAAAGAGTATCAAAGAAAAGATAGCCACATGTGCCTGCAAGGCAGCTGTTAAAGGGAATACCGTAATGACAGAGGAAGAAGCAAAAGAGCTGATAAAGAATCTCCTGGCTGCTGAAAATCCTTTCAACTGCCCTCATGGAAGACCTGTCATAATAGATATGACCAAAAGAGAAGTAGAAAAGAAATTTAAACGTATCGTGTGAGGTATATATGAATGATAAACAGCCTCTAATCATAATAACCGGACCTACTGCAGTGGGTAAGACTGCATTGTCGGTGGATGTTGCCCTGAAAGTGAACGGTGAGATCATATCCGCTGATTCTATGCAGGTATACAGAGGTATGGATATAGGTACTGCCAAGATCAAAGAAGAAGAGAAAAAAGGTGTACCTCATCATCTGATTGATATAATAAATCCCGATGAGGAGTTTAATGTCACTATATTTAAAGATCTCGCAAAAAAAAGCATAGATGATATTGCTTCCAGAGGAAAGATACCGATCATAGCAGGGGGAACCGGGTTTTATATTCAGTCTGTATTATATGATGTGGATTTTACGGATTATGATGAGGATAAAAGAAGTGAAGTCAGAATGCTTTTGGAAGACACCCTGGAAGAAAAAGGTATCGACTTTATGTATGAAAGACTTTGTGAGGTTGATCCTGGATATGCGGCAGTGATCCATAAGAACAATATACGGCGTGTACTTCACGGACTTGAATACAATATTATGACAGGAAACAAGCTTTCGGAGCATAATGAGGAACAGCGTGAGAGAACAAGTCCCTATAATTTCCTTTACTGTGTATTAAATGATGACAGAGCCAAAGTATACGGACGTATAAACAAAAGAGTTGATGAAATGCTGCGTGAAGGACTTGCGGATGAAGTACGCGGTCTGCTTGATGCAGGATATTCCAGAGATCTTCAGTCCATGCAGGGACTCGGATATAAAGAGATGGCGGATTATCTGTACGGAGAATGTCCGTATGATGAAGCTGTAGAGATCATAAAAAGAGATACAAGACATTTCGCTAAAAAACAGCTTACATGGTTTAAGAGAGAAAGAGTGACTGTTGAAGTTAACAGGGAAACACTCGGATCTGAAGATAAAATACTTGACTTTGTATTATCAGCAGCAAGCTTAAGGGGAGTCATATAAGAGAGGAAAAGTAATGAACGAAACACGTGATTTTTTAAAAAAATTCGGATTGTCCGATAAGGCTATAGAACTTGGAGAAAAATATGAAAAAGAGCTTGAGGACAGATTTAAGAGCATAGATGAGACAGCAGAATACAATCAGCTTAAAGTTATCAAGGCTATGCAGGATAACCGCTTGAGCGATATACATTTTGCATCTTCCACGGGCTACGGATATAACGATATCGGAAGAGAGACTTTGGAGAGTGTCTACGCATCCATATTTAATACAGAGGATGCACTGGTAAGACCTCAGATAACATGTGGTACACATGCCCTTACCATAGCCCTTTCTGCCAATTTAAGACCGGGTGATGAACTGCTTTCACCCGTGGGAAAACCCTATGATACTTTGGAAGGTGTTATCGGTATACATCCTGCTACAGGATCTTTAGCTGAATTCGGTATCACATACCGTCAGGTTGATCTGTTACCGGACGGAGGCTTTGACTATGAGGGTATAAAAGCTGCCATTAATGAGAAAACAAAGCTTGTCACCATACAGCGTTCAAAGGGTTACCAGACAAGACCTACGTTATCCGTGGAAAAAATAGGAGAACTTATATCTTTTATCAAAGGTATCAAGCCCGATCTTGCAGTCATAGTAGACAATTGCTACGGTGAGTTTGTGGAAAAGATAGAACCTACAGATGTCGGAGCTGATATGTGTGTCGGTTCTCTGATCAAAAACCCCGGAGGAGGACTGGTAGCTTCGGGCGGATATATAGCAGGTAAGAAAGAGTATATTGAAAAGTGTGCATATAGACTGACTGCTCCCGGTCTCGGTAAGGAGGTAGGAGCCACACTTGGTATCAATCAGAGTATGTTCCAGGGACTTTTTCTTGCACCTACAGTTGTAGCTTCAGCACTTAAAGGCGCAATATTTGCAGCCAGGATATTTGAAAACCTGGGATATCCCTGTATACCGAACGGTACTGAGGAAAGATACGACATTATACAGGCAGTGACTCTGGGTTCTGCAGAAAAACTAATAGCTTTCTGCGGTGGAATACAGGCAGCTTCTCCTGTTGACAGTTTTGTTGTACCCGAAGGTTGGGCGATGCCCGGATATACCAGTGATGTTATCATGGCTGCAGGTAATTTCATACAGGGCTCATCCATAGAACTATCAGCTGACGGACCGATCACAGAGCCTTATGCCGTATACTTCCAGGGCGGACTTACCTGGTATCATGCAAAACTCGGAATACTTTCGGCACTAGACAGGGTTCTTAAGGTTTGATTCCTCAGCTAAAGCTGCCAAACAGCGTTTGACAGTCGGTTATTTACAGAGACTGACAATTGTGGTAAAATATAACAGTGTGTGTGGTGTTATCATGAGTAGGAAGGACGGATATGAAATATCTGACTATAAAGGAACTACCCGAAAATGAGAGACCTTATGAGAAGTGTGAAAAATACGGGCCGCAGGTTCTGTCGGACAGTGAACTTCTGGCCATCATAATCAAGACAGGAAACAAAAACGAAAGATCGACAGAGCTCGCTTACAGGATATTGCAGATGAAGGAAGGCAGATATGGTGTAAGCGTGCTTAATCATGTTTCATTTAATGAGCTTACAGCTATAAAAGGTGTCGGACGTGTAAAGGCTATACAGCTTTTGGCATTGGCAGAACTTTCAAAAAGGATGTCGGAAGATATCAAAAAAGAAGGTATATGTTTTGAAAACTCCGATTCGGTAGCCGGATTCTTTATGGAAAGACTGAGACATCTTGAAAGAGAAGAGACTAGGGCAGTATTCCTTGACTCAAGATTAAAGATGATATCGGAAAAAGTAGTATTTACCGGTACTGTAGGGATGGCTCCCATGGAACCGAGAGAGATACTACGCGAGGCATTACTTGCTGATGCAGTATTCTTTATCCTGCTGCATAATCATCCGTCGGGTGATCCGACACCGAGTGATGCGGATATAAGTACGACACTAAGGATAAAGGAAGCCGGCAATAATGTCGGTATAAGACTAAAAGACCATATAATTATAGGCGACAATAAATATGTCAGCCTAAAGGACCGCGGTCTTTTTTAGGAGGTATAAAATGGCAAGGGTTTACGGGATCGATCCTGGCACTTGTACATTAAAAATATATCAAAAGGGAACAGGTATCATATATAACCAGAAAAATGCTTTGGCCATGATAGACGGTGAAAGGATCATAGCTACCGGTGATGCCGCATGGGAGATGGAAGGCAGAACTCCCGCAAACATCGAAGTGCTTTATCCTGTACGTTCGGGTGTACTTGCACAGGTTAAAAACATGCTGGCCCAGTTGAATATAGTTTTTGATAAAATAGGCGAAGAACATGAAAGATTAAATGGCCAGGACTTCCTGGTAGCATCACCTTCATATGCTACAGAAGTTGAGAAAAAGGCTTTGGTCGATCTGATTAATGCCTGTGATATAAAGCCCAGACGTATAAGAGTGGTTGATAGTCCTATAGCTGCAGCCCTCGGTGCCGGAGTGCTGCTTAGAGAGTGCTACGGAGCTATGGTAGTGGATATAGGTGCGGATACTACAGAAATAGCGGTGCTTTCTTTAGGAGGCACTGTGGCCAGCAGGATGCTTAATTTCGGCGGATACAGACTCGATGAGAGTATCATTAACTCAGTTAGACTGTACTATAATTTTGCTATAGGCAGAAAGACCGCCGAGCAGATAAAGATAGCATTGGGTACTGCCATTCATCCCGAAGAGGGTGAAGTGATTACTAAAAAAGTATTCGGAAGAGATGTGGTAAGCGGGCTTCCGGGCAGTATAGCCGTTGATTCTCTTTTTGTATATCTTGCTATCAAGGATCATATAGAAAAAATAACGGAAGTGATACTTAACCTGTTATTACATATCCCTCCGGAGATGTCTGCCGATATAATGGAATCCGGCATAATACTTACAGGCGGTGTGGCAGGTATAAAGGGACTGGATAAAGTTATATCGGACCTTACGGGACTAAAGGTACATAAATGCGATAACGGGTCTGAAACCGTTGCGTTAGGTCTTGGAAAAATAGCAGAAGATCCGGATTATGATTTTCTGGCTGAACAATACAGTATGTTAAAGATAGAGGACTAAAGGACAAGTATATGGGAAGGGTAAAAAAGAACTTTACGATCAGTTCCAAAATGATATTTACCGTACTGGTGATATTATGTGTTGCACTGATCATAGTTTCATATCTCTTTGCGGATCTGCTTTCTCCGGTGAAAACCGCGGTGGGCAATTTCTTCGTGCCCATGCAGAAGGGTATAGCCACAGTAAGCAGCGGAATATCCGATAAACTCAGGATATTCTCTGATAAACAGGACCTGATAGAAGAGAATGACAGACTTACCGAAGAAATAAATGAACTGAAGACCGAAATGCAGATACTGATACATCAGGAATACGAGCTTACATGGTACAGAGACCTCTATGAAAATGATTCCGTATATCAAAATGCAGAAAAGGTAGCTGCCAGGATCATAAGCAGAAATCCTAACGGTTCTTGTGATATGTTTGTCATAGATAAAGGTGAAGAAGACGGTATCAAAAGAGATATGAACGTACTTGCCGGAGGCGGACTGGTAGGTATCATCACCGATGTGGGTAAAAACTGGGCTAAGGTGAGAACGATCATAGCTGATGATTCAAGTGTCAGCGGCAGATTTCAGCCTACATCGGATACCTGTATAGTAAAAGGCAACCTTAGACGTATGGATGACGGGTATATAGATGTAGAGATGATCAATTTAAATGCCGAAGTCTATGACAATTACGAGGTACTTACCTCATACATAAGTGATAAGTATCTGCCCGGTATCCTTATAGGATATGTCACCAATATACAAAAGGATCCTTCGGAGTTAAACAAAAGGGCATACCTGACACCTGTTGTTGACTTTGAACATTTAGAGGCAGTACTTATAGTTAAGACCTTGAGAGAAGATCTGGAAGGCTTTGAATGATGATAATAATAAAGGCGATCATTATATTAATAGAGATAATTATCGCATACCTTCTGCAGACAAGTGTATTTACCGAATTAAGACTGGCGGATGTTGTACCGGATATACTTATGATACTTACCGCTTCTTTAGCTTACATATTCGGTAAAAAGACCGGTATACTTACAGGATTTGTATCCGGTATGCTTATAGACTGTACGTACGGTTCTCTGATCGGTCTGTATGCACTGATGTACACCGTGGTCGGTTATGTAGCAGGTTATGCACATAAGGTATACGATGAGAATGACTATACGCTGTCATTTTTTATAGTTGGCGGCTCGGAGTTTCTCATTAATCTGATGTATTATATATTGTTTTACTTCTTAAAAGGAGATCTTGACTTAGGACATTTCTTAGTCAGATACCTTTTCCCGAGAGTAATATATACGGTACTTATATCGATCATACTGTACCGTTTGATAAACATGAACAACTCTTTGTTTTACAGGCTCTCAAAAAGTATAAAAAAAGAAAAGAGAGTTACTGTATTCAATGGATTTAATGTCGATGACGACAGGCAGGATATATGAACATTTATAAGTATATACTTAGCAGGATAAAAAAAATACCCGGCAAGATCAAGGAAACGCTTAAGATACGTCTGATCTTCCTTAATATCTTGGCTGTAATACTTTTTGCCGTCCTACTTATTAGGCTTTATAATCTTCAAGTGCTTAAAGCACAGGAGGATTATGTAGCTGCAGGATCGCAGGTTAAGACCATACAGTCGAGATATCAGGAAAGTGTCAGAGGTGAGATATATGACAGAAACGGTAACATACTGGCATATAATGTGCAGAGTTATTCAGTAGTCATGACCAACAGCGCGCTTCTTACCACAAACACCCAGAAAAATGATATGATCATAAAGCTACTGGGGATACTTGAAGAGTACGGATATGAACCTGAGATGACATTTGCCATCGAGCAGGACGAAAACGGAAAGTTAAGGTTTAATGTATCGGGTAACGCTGAACTGAGATTTAAAAAGAATGCTTACGGTCTGCAGCGTATCTCTGACCTTTCCGAAGAACAGAAAAATGCTACGGCAGAGGAAGTATTTGACTTTTTAAAGAATGGTGCTAAAAATGTAACGATGTTTGCAATACCTGACGGATTACCTATGGATCTTACTTTAAAGATAATGATGTTCAGGTATACATTGTTTAATCTTTACCCGCAGTATACGCAATTTACGGTATGCAATAATGTTGACGAAAGACTTATCGCCATCATACTTGAAAATGCTGCCGATCTGCCCGGTGTGGAGATAAAACAGCAGACTTCACGTGTATATAATGACAGTACTTACTTTGCTCATATACTCGGTTATACGGGTATGATGAACGAAGATGAAGTGGAAGAGATGAATGCAGGGTACGAGACTCCCATCTATTCCACATCGGATGTTATAGGAAAGACAGGACTTGAAAAGGAATATGACAGTATACTTCGCGGAACAAAGGGTGAAGTACAGCTTACGGTCAATTCGAGCGGAAAAGTTCTTGATACACTTGTTAAGAAAGACCCTAAAGCAGGAAACGATGTATACCTTACCATAGACAGAGAAATGCAGATTGCCTGCTATCATATATTGGAAAACAATATAGCGGCCATACTTATATCAAAGATAGTCAATTCGGATGATTACGGCGGAAAGGGTACTTCGGCGAGCAAGATTACGATACCTATCTATGAGGTATATAATGCATTCTTTGACAATGCCATTATTAATATAGCTCATCTTGCAAGTGACAGTGCTACAGAACTGGAGCAGAAGATATATAAGACTTTCTGTGACAGAATGGATCTCATATACAGCCGACTTGAAACGGTTATGGCATTTGAATCTAAAGACAGCAACAACAGTCTTTCTGAAGAAATGCAGGGATATCTTGATTATATATATCAGTATCTGAAACGTGAAGAAGTTGTACTTAAAAACAAAGTAGACAGCAACGATGAGACCTATAAGAAATTTGCTGACGGAAAGATCTCGTTGGCAGAATATCTCAGATATGCAATAGATATGGGATGGATCAACCTTGATCTGCTCGGTATCCATGATGATTACAATACCAATAAAGAGATATATACCAGAATATACAACTTTGCCATAGAAGGACTTAAAGATAACACGGAATTTGAAAAACTGGTATACAGACAGCTCATATTTAACCATAAGATATCGGGAAGAGATTGCTGCCTGCTCCTGTACGATCAGGGGGTATTAAAGTATAACAGTAATGATTATTACAGACTGGCAAACGGAAATGTATCACCTTATGATTTTGTTATAGATAAGATCAGAAACCTGGAGATAACACCCGGTATGCTGGCACTTGAGCCATGCAGCGGATCGATCGTTATAACAGACGTAAATACGGGTGATATCAGGGCACTTGTCACATATCCCACATATGATGCCAACATGCTGGCAAATAAGATCGACTGGGATTATTACCAAAAGTTACTTAACAACAAGGCAGCTCCTCTTATTAACCGTACCACACAGCAGATGACCACCACCGGTTCCACATTTAAACCACTTATGGCTTTGGCCGGCCTCGGAGAAGGTATCATCACGACTTCGACTCTGATTGAAGATAAGGGTATATTCGAAGAGGTAGATCCTTCACCTAAGTGTTGGAAATATCCTGACAACCACGGTAAGATAAATGTTACCCAGGCAATACAGCATTCATGTAACTACTTTTTCTATAAGGTCGGTTATGAGATGTCACTTGATGAAAACGGAGAGTACATCGATAACAAGGGCTTAGCTACCATACAGCGATATGCAACAATGTTCGGTTTGGCTGGCAAATCGGGCGTAGAGCTCCCTGAAAGTATGCCTGCCATATCCGATATAGACGCGGTACGTACTTCAATCGGTTATTATCACAGTTTTGCTCCGATACAGATATCAAAGTATGTAACGGCTATAGCAAACAGAGGTACCGTATACGATCTGACTCTGGTTGACAGGGTTAACAACAAAGATAAAAACATGATCGTCGATAATCAGGCATCCGTATACAATAAGATAGATATATATTCTTCATCACAGTGGAATGCAGTACAGCTGGGTATGTACAACGTGGTAAATACATCGGCCAACTCGCTTAACATTTTGTACGGTGACCTTGGATTCAATGTAGCGGGTAAAACAGGTACCGCACAGGTAAGCCTTACCCACCCCAGCCACGGTCTGTTTATCTCGTTTGCTCCTTATGAGGATCCCGAGATCAGCGTAACCGTAGTACTTCCCAACGGATATGCATCCGCAAATGCCGCAAAGCTTGCAAGAGAAGTATACGGACTGTATTTTAACGATGAAAATAAAGAGGCACTGCTTTCAGGTGACCTTAAGACTACCACTGTTACAAACATAAATGTATCAGACTGATAAAAAGTTTAAGGACGGTATTATTATGAGCGCTTCAGTAACGATAAAAGGTTCTAAAAACGGAATAACTCTGGTCTTGTCTGAGACCGAAGAATATGATGTATTAAAAGAAAAGGTGGAAAAGAAGTTTAAGGAGAGTGCTAAATTCTTAGGAAATGCAAAAACTGCAATTTCTTTTGAAGGAAAGAAGCTTTCCGAAGAACAGAAGGAAGAGATGATCAAGATCATCACCGAAAACACCGAACTGGAGATAGTATGCATACTTGATAACTCTGAAGAGGGTAATGCCAGATTTGCACAGGCAGTTGAAAAGAAGATAAATGAGATGACGGCCGCAAATGCAAAGATATATAAGGGCAATTTAAGATCCGGGCAGTCTCTTGAGAGCGATGCAGGACTTATAGTACTCGGTGATGTAAATCCGGGCGCAGGTCTTATATCAAAGGGCAATATCATAGTACTTGGATCGCTCAGAGGTACGGCCTGGGCAGGTGCCGGTGGAAATGAGAACTGTTTCGTTATATGCTCGGATATGGTGCCTATGCAGATAAGGATAGCAGACATCATAGCAAGATCTCCCGATCATAAGGATAAAAAGGATGTACAGAATATCAAGATAGCTTATCTGGAAAAAGGTTCCATTGTAATATCACCTTTATCAAAGGATATCATAAGTAATCTTGTATTATAAAAAATTACTTGAATATTTTATCAAATTTAGTATTATATATATTAGGGTATTTTATGATAAAATACTTTACGTAATATGTAACGGAGGATTATTGAAATGGGTGAAGTAATAGTAGTAACATCAGGCAAGGGAGGCGTTGGTAAGACCACGACTACAGCCAATGTGGGTACCGGACTTGCCAAGCTTGACAAAAAGGTGGTACTTATCGATACAGATATAGGCCTTAGAAATCTGGATGTTGTTATGGGTCTTGAAAACAGGATCGTGTACAACCTTGTTGATGTTATAGAGGGAAATTGCAAGATCAAGCAGGCTCTTATAAAGGATAAGAGATATCCTACCCTTTATCTGCTCCCTTCAGCACAGACCAGAGATAAGTCGGCTGTTAAGCCTGAGGAGATGAAGCAGCTCTGCGAACAGCTTAAGCCCGAATTTGATTATATAATCATTGACTGTCCCGCAGGTATCGAGCAGGGATTTGAGAATGCAGTGGCAGGTGCCGACAGAGCACTTGTAGTAACCACTCCCGAGGTATCTGCAGTAAGAGATGCGGACAGGATCATAGGCCTTCTTGAGGCTCATGAGATGAAAAAGACGGACCTGATAGTAAACAGACTCCGTATGGATATGGTCAAGACCGGAGACATGATGTCAAGTGAGGATGTTGTAGAGATACTTGCCATCAATCTGATCGGTATCGTACCCGATGATGAAGGTATCATCGTAGCTACCAATAACGGTGAGCCTCTCGTAGGTAACGATACTAAGGCCGGCCAGGCATACATGAACATCTGCAAACGTATCATTGGCGAAGAGGTACCTTTCCTTGACTTAAATGCCAAGAAGGGATTCTTCAGCAGAATATTTGGCAGAAAGTAGGTGACCGGAGTATGGCATTTTGGGATAATTTTTTCAAGAAAAAATCTGATTCTGCCAGCAATGCTGTAAACAGGATCAAGTTTGTCCTTCAGTCAGACAGGTCAGGACTTCCGCCTGAGACTCTGGAGAAGATAAAAAATGATATCATCAGCGTCCTTTCAAAGTATGTAGATATTGACACAAAGGAACTTGATTTCAATATAACCAAGGCTCCTTCGGACGGCGGCGAACTTACACCTGCCCTTTGTGCCAACATTCCCATAAAGGGCGTAAAGAGAGCAGCAAATAATGATAAAGTTTCTAAAGAATAAAGTTTTTCCGGTAAATAACTATGATTTTAAAAGCTGCTGTTATCCGCTTTTTCTGATAGTTTATATCATAGGATTTGTCGGCGTATATCTTATATATGTACTTGATATATATGAAAAACAGGCTATAAAACAGGGCTTGTATGAGAAACAGATACAGGCCTTTGTAATCGGTATATTCCTGATAGCATTTGTTGCCCTCATTGATTACCATTTTATAGCCAAAATGGCTCCGGCCTTGTATTTGATCGGATTGGGGCTGTTGCTAATATGTGCATTTGTTAATAACCCTCCTATATACGGGTGGAAGCATTATGATGCAAGACGATGGATAAAGATAGGCGGAGATCCTTCCCTGGGTATCAATAACCCCGGATTTGAGTTCCAGCCTTCGGAGATCGTAAAAGTAGCGATAGTAGTTACTTTGGCCATGTTCTTTTATAAGCTGCATAAGCATATTAAGAAGCTTTGGGTATTGATTCTGGCTATACTTCTTACAGCAGTGCCGGTCTTATTCATCTTCATGCAGCCCGACCTTTCGACAACCATTCTGCTTGTAGCGGTATTTTCTACGATGGTCTTTATATCGGGAGTGTCGTATAAGTATATTATCACGTTTTTGGTAATATTTGTACCTACGGCTATTATACTTTTCTGGTATGTTCAGCAGGATTATCAGACGCTGCTTACTTCCTGGCAACAGGAACGTGTGCTTGCGGCTCTGCATCCTGAGGATTATCCTGAACTTACCTACCAGCAGCAAAATGCCGAGGTTGCGATTAAACTCGGAAAGCTTACGGGTAAATTTATGGACGGTATAGAAGCAGACAGAGCTTCACGTTCGGTACCTGTTAGGGAAAGTGATTTTATATTTGCCGCTGCAGCTGAAGAGTTTGGCTTTATAGGTTCGGTTTTGGTAGTCCTTATGTACTTTTTCCTTATACTTTTGATAATAAGGATTGCCAGGAAGGCGAGCGACTATCTGGGGAGAATGATCGCCGTCGGATTCGGATCTATGCTTATGTTTCAGATTTTCATCAATATCGGGGTTGTTACATCGTTGTTACCCAATACGGGTATAGCACTTCCGTTTATGAGTTCGGGGTTAAGCTCACTTCTGGTTAACCTGCTGATGATAGGTATACTTCTTAATATCAGCATGCAGCAGAAGAAAACGGATAAATCAAAAGAAGAAGATAACGAACTGGGGTATATTAATTCTTAAAAGTTGGAGGATGGTATGAATATTGGGTTTGTAGCACATGATGCTAAAAAAATGCTGATGCAGAATTTCTGCATAGCATACAGGGGGATCATATGTAAACACACGCTTTATGCCACGGCTACGACCGGAAGACTTATTGAAGAGGCAACCAATCTTCAGATACATAAGTTCCTTGCAGGTCATCTTGGTGGGGTTCAGCAGATGGGAGCGCTTATAGAGCATAACGAGATGGATATGCTGATCTTTTTACAGGATCCGCTCAATCCTAAGTCCCATGAGCCCAATCTTTTCAACCTGGCCAAGCTGTGTGACACACACAATATCCCTTATGCCACCAATGTGGCTACGGCGGAGCTGCTTATAAAGGCTCTTGACCGGGGCGATCTTGACTGGCGTGATCTGTACAAATAATGAAAGGATAGGCAGCAAAACTGCCGGGCAATAGTATGAAGAGGATTTTGACATTGTTTATCTGCATATGTATTTTTTTATGCGGCTGCGAAACGCGTCAGAAAATATCCTCTTCTTTTTTTATTCCGGACATTACGCAGGAGACCATTACCGAAGAAGTAGAGGACCTGGCATTAAAGAACCTGTCTAAGCTTTCTGCCGGAGAGTTCTTATATGAAGATATATGTTTTGAGGTTGATAATGTAGATAATCCCGATGCTTCAAATGTAGTGGGTGAAGCTGCGGGGGCATTCTGTGTTACCGACAGAAGCGTATTATATTCGAAGAATATCTATAAAAAGGTATATCCGGCAAGTACCACAAAGCTTCTTACGGCACTTACCGCATTTAAGTACGGAAAGCTTGACGATGTATATACCGTAACCGAGGATAACTGCGGAGTTACCACTCCCGGAGCACAGCTGTGCGGGTTTAAGATGGGAGATAAGCTTACCTTAGAGCAGCTTTTATACTGCCTCATGATCTATTCCGGTAATGATGCAGCCGTAGCGGTTGCAGAATGTGTATCGGGTTCAGTCAAGGATTTTGTAGCCAAGATGAATGAGGAAGCGGCAAGTATCGGAGCAAAGGATACACATATGTCCAACCCCAACGGACTCCATGCACTTGACCACTATACCACACCTTTCGATATATATCTTATATTCAACGAGTGCTTAAAAAACAAGCAGCTTACCGAGATCATTTCCACAAAAAACTATACCTGTACATTTAAAGATGCTTACGGACAGGACAAGGTATTTGAGATGGAAGCTACCAACCAATACTTCTCGGGTAAAAAGGAAGCTCCGGAAGGTATAACAGTTCTTTCGGGTAAGACCGGTGTGACCGTAGCAGCAGGATACTGCCTTATCATTTTAAGCGAGGATGAAGCCGGAAAACAGTATATTACATGCGTGTTTAAAAGCACTTCATATGACCAGCTTTATGCCGATATGAATGAACTATTAAAGTTATGTAAATAATCAGAAATTGCTTGCTAAAAATGACAAATTGTTTTATAATATCAGACAGAGGGTGAGATCCTCAAAAACAGAAAGGGGCGATATATATGGTTCAGATTATAGCCGGAAGTAAAGGTAAGGGAAAGACCAAAATTCTTTTAGACAAGGTCAATACTAAAGTAAAGGAGAGTTCAGGTACTATAGTATATCTTGATAAGAATTCCAAGCATATGTACGAGCTTGACAGAAAAGTACGTCTCATTAATGTTAATGATTATTGTGTTACCAATTACAGTGAATTCATAGGTTTTCTTTGTGGAATGATATCTCAGGATCACGATCTTGAGACCGTTTATCTTGACAGTTTCTTAAGTCTTGCATGTGTTGAAAATACCGATATCGATATTACTCCGATCATCGAAAAAATAGATATGTTATCCGCTAAGTTCAATGTTGATTTTGTGATCAGCATGTCAAGAGACAAGAGCCAGCTTTCTGAGTATGTGGCTGAAAGAGTTATTGTAGCTCTTTAAGTTATTGTAGCTCTAAATGTAATTATAAACTGCTGCATATACTGCAGCAGTTTATTTGCGTAAATGAATCAAAAGGAAAGGTAAAAATGAGTCCGGTTAAAAATGACAGACAGAACAGAATAAAGAGAGGCAAAACCGGCAGTAAGATCACCAAACTGCATAAACGAAGCCTGCTTAACCACATGCGTGCAGAATATTTCTGTGCTGTTATTTTTATTATCATTTTTATCTACATTATCATCAACTTCCTCGTATATGCCGGCAAGACCAAGGTATCTATCTACGAAGTACAGGGTGATAATATAAGTACCGAGAGTAAGTTTACAGGTATTGCCCTTAGAAAAGAGAATGTGATCAGTTCCGATTATGCCGGATATATCAATTATTATATCCAGAACGGAAAGCGCTCCGCCAAGAACGGTGTTATATACAGTATTGACGAAGGAAGTTCACTCTATAACGAGATAATCGGAAAGACCGGTGTTGACCAGCTGCAGGATAATGACATTAAATCCATAAAGAATGTCATATACGGATATCTGGATGATTACTCGGGATTCAGATTTGATGAAGTGGCTGAGTTTAAGCAGGAGATAAGTGATACCATATACGAGCTTGTAAACGATACAAGCATCGAGAATATGAAGATAATTGCAAGTCAGGGTTCAACTTCTTCTTTCCATGTTAGACGTGCTGACTCGGCAGGTGTTATCTCATATAAGAACGACGGTCTTTGCGGTATTGATTTTGATAAGGTCACCGATGATATGTTTGAATCCGGTTATGACTTTAAGAGTACCAGCTTACGTTCAAACGGTCTTGTACTTGCAGGTGAACCGATATGCAGGATAGTAACGGATGAGAGCTGGCAGATAGCTGTTAAGATACCTGAAAAGCTGTATATCAGCCTTCTTGAAGAAGATAAGGTGTCTGTATATATAAACGACTATTACCTTCCTGTAGAGTGCGGTCTTACCACCGTACAAAGAGAATCAAGCTATTATGCACTGCTTTCTCTTGATAAGTATATGCCCATGTATATTGATGAGAGAACATTGAGCATAGAGTTTGAATCAAGTGTTGAGGGTGGACTTAAGGTCCCGCTTTCAGCTATCGCCAAAAAAGAGTTTTATCTGGTACCTTTATCACTTCTTGTTGAAAATGAGCAGTATACAGGTCAGGTATTCCTTAAAGAGGGTTATAGCTCCGAGACAGGCGATCCGATGTACATACCCGTATATCCGCCCAAGTATTTCTCGGATGCCAATTATGCTTACATAGATATGAATCTGCTAAACGAAGGCGATGTACTTGACAATCCCGATACAGGTGAGTCATTCAAGGTAGGCCTTAAGAATACCATAGAAGGCGTCTATAACGTTAATAAAGGTTATTATCAGTTTGTAAAGATCGAACGTTTAAGACAGAACAATGAATACGCCATAGTTAAAAAGAATACAAAGGACGGGTTAAACCTGTATGACCATATAGCACTTGATGCTTCAGTGGCCAAGGATCAGGCGATTATATACTAATGATCACTACGGAAGAATTAAAAGAAAACCTTGCTTCGGTTGAAAAGAATATAGAAGAGGCATGTAAACGAGCAGGAAGAGAAAGAGACAGCGTAAAACTGATCAGCGTCAGCAAGACCAATCCCAACGAAGTACTTGAAATGGCTTATGAACTCGGAGTCAGGGTGTTCGGCGAGAATAAGGTTCAGGAGCTTACCGGTAAGATAGACTATTTTAACGAGCATGTTACCGAGCAGCCGGAGTGGCACCTTATAGGACATCTGCAGACTAATAAGGTAAAGTACATAGTGGGAAAAGTAAAACTTATCCATTCGGTGGATTCTGAGAAGCTTGCTGCTGTGATAGATTCGGAGTCTAAAAAGAAGGGCGTTATATCGGATATACTGGTGGAGATCAATATCGGTAATGAGGAGAGTAAGTTCGGTATCGATGCTTCTGAGACGGTAGAACTGGTACAAAGCATAGCCAAGTATCAGAATATCAGGGTAAAAGGGCTTATGTGTATAGCTCCTTATACCGAGGATCCCGAAGAGAATAGAAAATTTTTTAAGAAAATAAAGAAATTAAGTGTTGACATAGCGGACAAAAACATCGATAATGTTAGTATGTGTGAGTTATCTATGGGAATGACGGGTGATTACTGTGTTGCCATAGAAGAAGGTGCAACGATGGTAAGAGTCGGCACCGGTATATTCGGCAGAAGAAATTATGCAATTTAGGATAGGAGGACATTAGCATTATGGGTTGGTTTGATAAGGTTAAAAAAGCTTTTAACTTTGATGATGACGATGAGGCTTTTGAGGATTTTGAAGAGGAAGAGACCAAACGCGCCGAAGAAGCTAAAAAAGAGCAGTTCAGAAATAACAGCGTTTCAAGAAACAATTATGATGTTCAGGGCTCACAGAGTCAGAGTTATGGCGGATACAAGCCTAAGTCAAATAACAATGCTTCAGCTTATATAGACAGAACTACCAATGAGAAGAGTCTGAAGATCGATCGTCCTTACGGCAGCAAGTTTATTCCGATCAGCACCACCAGACTCGGAAACGAAGTATGTATCATGAAGCCTCTGACATTCAATGATTCTCAGGATATCTGTGATGTACTTCTTTCATCAAGGATAGCTGTTGTTAATTTGGAAGATACAGAGCTTCCTCTTGCACAGAGGATCATCGACTTCCTGTCAGGATCAGTATATGCTCTTAACGGAAAGCTTTACAATATTTCAAATTACATATTTATCATTGCTCCCGACAGTGTAGATATTTCGGGCGATTATGCAGAAATAGCTGAGCAGACCGGCTTTGACGTTCCTGTGCTTAATCCTTAATAATATTTTTAAAATGGAGATTTGGTATGCTTACACCGGTAGAAATACAAGCAAAAACCTTTAAGTCAGGCGGTTTGGGGTATGACAAGAAGGATGTAGAATCGTTTATGCGCGAGGTTAATCGCAGCTATGAGATCCTTTACAGGGAAAACATGGAGCTTAAGGATAAAGTAGCTGTGCTTAACGAAGGTATACAGTACTATAAGTCCATCGAAAAGACTTTACAGAAGGCACTTGTACTTGCCGAAAAGACTGCTGAGACAACAAAAGAAGCAGCAAACAAAGACGCTAAGCGTATAGAGAAGGAAGCAAAGGTAAAAGCCAATATACTTTTAGCTGATGCAAAGAACGAGCTTGAAAACCTTCACAATAAGACAATAGCCCTGCTTCAGCAGTATGAGAAGTATAAGGCACAGTTTAAGAACTTAGCACAGGCTCAGATAGATCTGCTTGAGACCGACGCTTTCAATATCAATATCCAGAAGCTTGATGTATTTATATCTGAGGATACCGATACCAAGGATCAGGAAAAGGTATACGACGAGTCAGAAAATGATGTACATGAGCTTAAAGCTGAAAACGGAAGTCCGATGTATCAGGACAGTTTCAGCGAGGAAGGCGAAGAAGTAGAGTTTGATTACACCGATTTTGAGGATAATGATGACAGTCAGGAAAATGACCTGAATCTCTCGGATCTGGGTGAGAACGACTGATAATCAAAACATATGTAAACTAAAAGGCAGACGGGGATCTCCTCGCCTGCCTTAGTATGTTAAAGGATCTTGGAGGACAAATTGAAAAAGAAACACTGGTATATCCTGGCTCCGTTTCTTATGGCAGTCTTGATATTCTTTGATCAGTTAACTAAATACTTAGCAAGGCGTGACCTGGCGGATGAACCTTTTACCATAATAGATAAGGTGTTTAAACTTAAACTTATATCCAACAAAGGTGCTGCATGGGGTATACTGCAGGGCAGAGTGAGCATTTTGTCTGTTATAAGTATTGTACTTGTAGCCGTACTGGTATATTTCTTTTTACGTATACCGGAGGATAAAAAGTTCCATATAATCAGGGTATTATTTATATTTGTATGTGCAGGAGCACTAGGTAACCTGATAGACAGGTTCTGGATGGGCGGAGTGACCGATTTTCTGTATATAGAGCTTATAGATTTCCCTGTATTCAATGTGGCAGATATCTATATCACTTTTTCCATGGTGTTAGTGGTTATACTTTTCATTTTTTACTATAAGGAGGAGGACCTGGATTTCTTTTCCTTTGGTAGAAAGAAAGAAAAGGATAACAATACGGATAATGATACATCGGAGGTATAAAACATGAGTGATACTTCCGCAAAAGTATTTAAGATCGTTATAGATGAAAGTTTTGAAGATATAAGGATAGACAGGATGCTGGCTGAGACTCCTTTCTTAGGAGCTGAAAGCGGCACGGAACTATCCAGAAGCTTTATAAAAAAGCTGATAGACAGCGGTAAAGTGCAGGTTAACGGTAAACAGGTAAAGGCTTCTTTTGTACCTAAATACGGGGATGAGATAGTTTTAGAACTGCCCGAGACCATAACGCCTGATATAGAGGCGGAAGATATACCGCTCGATATAGTATATGAAGATGATGATGTTATAGTCATCAATAAGCCTAAGGGTATGGTGGTGCATCCTGCTGCCGGTAACTACACAGGGACCATGGTAAATGCACTTATGTACCATTGTAAAGATAATCTCTCCGGTATAAACGGAGTATTGCGTCCCGGTATAGTACACAGGATAGATAAGGATACTACAGGGCTTATCATCGCAGCAAAAAACGATAAAGCACACAGAAGCCTTGCAGAGCAGTTAAAGGAACACAGTATAACAAGACGTTACAAAGCTATAGCCATAGGTACTTTTAAGGAAAAAGAAGGCAGGATTGAAGCTACCATAGGCAGAAGTGCGACCGACAGAAAGAAAATGGCTGCAAATGCCAGAAACGGCAAGGATGCTGTGACGCATTACAAGGTACTTGGTGAGATAGCAGGAAAATACTCATATATAGAATGTATACTTGAGACAGGCAGAACTCATCAGATAAGAGTGCATATGGCATATATAGGTCATCCCCTCTTGGGTGATGCGGTATACGGACCATATAAAGAAGGTCAGAAGATACTTGGCCTCACTTTTGAAGGTCAGTGTCTCCATGCCGGTATTTTGGGATTTGTTCATCCGTCTACCGGGGAGTATATGGAATTTGAAGCACCGTTACCGGAGTACTTTCAGAAGCTGTTGAATGAAGCATAATATAAGGCGGATATGAAAAGAAGAATCCTAAACTTATTGGAAAAAGCAGATAAACAGGAAAACAGAAGAAGTATCATTATATACGGCATGAAGGGCACGGGTAAAACATATTCCGTGCTTGACTACGTTAAAGCTAACTATGAGGAATATCTATACATAGATGCTGTACATGATGATGCTTTTAATATGGCTTTAAACGGCTATTTGGATGATAATAACGATGTAGCTGTCGTTGAGTTTCTTTCGACTTTTTTTAAGCTTGATCCCGAATACCTTGTAAATATACCGATCATACTGGATGAACCGCCTTTATTTATGCTTGAAAAATGCATGTTTGACGGATATAATAGCATATTAAAGCTATATATTATAACCGTATCCGGAATAAAGGCTGAGAGATTTACAAAAGTATTGAAAGCAGAAGACAGTACGTTCAGAATGTATCCGATGGACTTTGGTGAGTTCCTTACGGCACTCGATAAGGAATGGTATGATGAAGTTATCACGGGACATATACAGAGTAAACGTAAGATACCGGATATGATCCATGAAGAAATGATGGATCTGTTCGGACTGTATGAGTCATTGGGAGGCATGCCTGAAGTCATAAATGAATATATAATGTCAGGTGCTGCAGATAACATTAGAAGACGTCAGCAGATGACCAAAGATGCGATAATATACCGTACTATACTTGACTGTCCTATAGATGCTGTAAGAAACAGGATACAAAACATATGGGATGCCATGGAAGCAGTTTTACTGAAGGATAATCGTAAGTTTATGTATTCGGCGGTAAGAGATGGAGCCACAAGGCGTGAATATGCTCCTGTGATCGATCATCTTATTGATCTCGGAGTACTTATAAGGGTTACCGAGACCGGTGAGGATGGATTTAGATTGTATTCCGGCGATATCGGACTTTATGAGAAAAAGTCTCCTATTGTAATACGTGAGAGTTTGATCATACAGAATATCATAAGTTCAGGTACAGATGTACATTACTGGGAATCAGGAAAAGGTGCTTCAGTAAGTATAATAGCGGATATTAGAGGAAAACAAACCCCTGTAGAGCTTAAAGTGTCCGGAAAGAGTAACCTAAGAAGTGTTAAGTCCTATATGAATGAGAATGGTATAGAGAAATATATAAGTCTTCAGGATGAAAATGTCAAAGAGACAGGATCCGGACCTGTTGTACCCGTATATGCATGTCACCTTATTGGAAGCATAAAAATGTAAGAAAAATGCGATTTTTACTTGACATTTGCCGACTATTATTGTAGAATGACTTGTGTTTCGACAAAGATTTTATCCGGAAGGTATATATAGATATGAACGATGTACGTTTACATGAGGGTGAATTAAATGTAATGGAGCTGTTATGGTCCAACAAAGTGCTTGCGGCTAAAGATATAGCCAAGATCATAAAGGAATATGTAGGGTGGGAGAAAAACACCACATATACTGTGATCAAGCGCTTGATTGATAAAGGAGCTATAGAGCGTCAGGAACCCGGATTCATGTGTCGTGCGATAGTATCCAAGCAGAAGATCCAGGAAACCGAGATCAAGACATTACTGGACAAGCTTTTTGCAGGATCATTTCCTGCTATGTTTGAGCAGTATTTAAAAACCGGTGCATTAAAAGCCGGAGAAGTGCTTGAGATTGAGAATAAGTTAAGATCATATAGACCCTAGGTATATAAATGTTTTATAAATATAAATAATGTTACACAAATATTACTCCGAAATCCCATGATTTCGGAGTTTTTTTCGTTTTTTGCCTGTTTTTTATTGAATTGTATAATTAAAAGGTGTAAAATTGACGATATATAGAATAAGGGGTAGTATGTGCTTTTTTAGAATGTATAAATATTCAGCTATAGGAAGAATGGTGGTCTTATGGAGAAAATATCAATAAGACAATCGAATAAAGGATTTACACTGGTAGAGATATGCGTTGTTTTATTGCTTATTTCTATCTTAGCCGCTATTACTACGTTAAGTCTTATAAGCTGGCAGGAATACTCACTCAATAAAAAGCAGGTAGATAATGCAGAACTTATATATATGGCATTTAAAAACAAGATAGCCCAACTAAAATCAGATAACACATTAGGTGAACTAAAGTACTGGGGCAGTAAAGGAAGTTCAAATAATACCAATGTCACATATACCAATAAATATCATACAGTTGACGGTGCTCTCATAAACGATACAATATATTGTTTTGTATGTGATAAGAATGATTATGAAAAATATAAGAAAAAGCAATTGAATGATGAGAATAAAAAGCTTATGTTTGACCTGTTAACGGATTATTTGCATGACAAAACAATGTTACAAGCTTATATAGCGATAGAATACAGTGAGGATGGAACTGTATATGCGGTATATTACAGTGACAGAACTACTTTGGGATACAGCACTTCATATAATCTGAATCTTTCATTAAAATCAGGTTTAACGGATGATTTATTATATGAAAAAGTGGTAGGAGTTTATTCTTCACAATAATTTAGAAGGAGAAAAAAGGGGAGAGACAATTATATGATGAATGAAACATTAAAATCATATAAGAGTGACAACAAAGGCTCAGCCATGATAACCGGGCTTGTTGTTAGCACGGTCTTGATGGTGCTGTGCCTTTCTTTGCTTTTGATCGCATATTCGTTATTCCTATCGACAGCCAACAGTACTTCAGATCTGCCTAACAGAGAAATGCTTTTTTCTGCTGCGGAAGCCTTGGAACATGAATTATTGGATTTTTCCATGGAATATGATGCGGATCTGCTTTTAACAGATCCTACAGGCCATGATTTTTGGCAATATATTGATAATACTATTTGGAAAGGATTTGAACTTGTTCCGGGTACCGAGAATAAATATACACAACAAGTAAATGTCGGATACTGGATGTATTATGATCCGTTAGATACTTCCGGATATCATAATGATCTTGAAAAATGCTCTAAATATTTTAACATAACATCTATCGGAAGTGTTAAGATAGTAGTGCAATTATACTGGGAACTTCCCAAAGGATTTGAAGGCGATGCATCCAAAAGAGAGAATAAAAATGGTACATTATTAAATGCCATTTACAGGATGTATGATAATAAAGGTAATCTGCTTGTTAAGACGGAGAAAAAATATAAATATTCGATATCTCAGTCTTCAGGCGGAAGCAATGGTGGTAATAATGGTGGAAATTCTTCTTTTGTAACTACTACAGTTGGGAAAGATGAAACAATACCTTTTGTTAATAATTCGTTTAGCGATATAACTGTACATTTTATATGTCATTCGAATTATTCGAGCGGTTGTACTTGTGAAATAAATTTTTATAATAATACAAATACGGTAATTACAGATTTTTCAATTATTATTAAAACCAATAACACTATAACATCACATGGTAGATGTAATTACAATTTGCTATATACTGAAAATGGTATAAATACATATTTAGTTACTCCAAAGGAATACCAATACTTACAACCAGGTTATAATCGAGGATTTTTTAGCTATAATGGTTCTGAAGATTGTTTATGGATACCTCAATTACTAAAAATAAATGATTATGAAAATAATTTATATAGCAATAATACGACAACAACAATTAAATGGAACCGAATAGGCGAAGAAATAGTTAATCCGGGAGGTGGTAACTGATGAAGATGAATAACAGAGGTTCAACACTTGTTGAGATAACAGCCGGATTCCTTATGTTAGCAGTTGCCTTGACTTCATTTATCAAGATAATAGATCTTTCTTCAAAGATGACGAAAACTGCTGTAGATATGAAAAAAGAAAGTCTGAATTTCGCTGAAAGGTATTATACAGGTTACAATTACACTGTTGATGGTGGAACGGCATTCAGATCCGGAGACGATGAGATAATAGTATTTTCTGAAGACGGTGCAACAGTTCCTTTAAAACTTACAGAATGGCATAAAGAGAGTAACGGCGATTATTATGATGAATGGCACCAAAACGGTGATAAATTTGTATTATCAAATACAACCGCTAATTTAAAGATATCGCTTAATAACATTAAGTTATACCATATTGAAAATGTAAGAGATAAAAAAATCAGCAAAGGTGATATATACAGGTATAAGTATTCTGCAGCAACACAACCATAAAAGGAAGGAGATGAGACAGACGTGAAAAATTATAAGATGAATAATAATGGTTTTACATTGATCGAGACCACGGTCTGTTTCATACTACTAGGCATTTTGCTTGTGGCAGCTGCACAGGTTATAGCATCAAGCAGTGAAGTATATTATTATTCAAAGTCGATCGATTATGGCGCTCAGGCGGCTCAGGTAGTTGCAACAGAGATAAGAGGAGATATCGAAAACGCTGTAATTAAAAAATGTAACTTTGGTATGGATAACTCTATACCATATGAAGCTGATGGTAAATGTGTATATATAAGTCCTGATAAAAAAACAATTAGTTTTATAAACAATAAAGGAAATCAGATATCATATTCACTAAAACCTGATAGTATAGGTGGTACTGGCGATATGCTTGTCAGAACCGAAATAAAGATATATGATGATTATTTTGAGCTTTTATCAAACGATAAAAAAGGCAAATTAGATATAAAGTATTTCAGTTCACAATATGTAGGAATGAATTATAGTGTAAAAAGTATTAAGTTTACTGTGTTTGACAAAACGTCGCATCTCCCTGCTAATATGGGCAACGCGTTCCAAGGGGCAGGCGATTATCCTGTAATAGTTATGGAGCTAACGGTATCAAATCCACAATACGGAGAATATAACTGTACCGAATATATACCGTTATATAACTATTACGGAACAACAAATCTGATATACAGTTAATATATTCTGACTATAAAAGTACAAAAGGAGGACCTTATGATCAGCGAAGAGACAGTTCAAAATTTTGAGCAGGATAAAAGACGGGCAATTATAAGAAGAGTGGTCATAATCACTGTAGTTATCATAGGGTTGGTCATTTTGACTATTTTTACATTCAGATCATTTAAACTGTATTCTGAAGCAAGGATAGCATTACGAGAAGCAAAAAATATAAAAATGACTCTTGAAGTAGCCGATCTGGAGTATTACGGCGTAGGCTTGTCAATCTTTGATGATACGGCTGAAGGTAATATACGTAAAGGGGCTCAGGATTATGTAAATAAAATACAGAATAATCCGGAAGGTTTTATAAAACTTACCGGATATGACAGTCAGCTAAGAAAGATAACAGGATTTGAATATGAGACTGAAAAGTACATTGTCAGGTTCAGCCATAATGCTGACGGAGATAAATGGCAGATATTTCAGATAAAAGAATTACTTGATTATTGATAAAGACTAATTATTGAGCAGTATCGGGGTGAAAAATGACTACATTTAAGTATACAGCCAGAAATGTTATAGGAAAAAGAGTAACCGGTAAGCTTCAGGCGAATGATGAGATTGATCTTCAGGCCAGATTAAAAAATGACAACCTGTATCTTGAAAGTGCAACAGAAGTAGTAAAACGTGCCGCACAAAAGAGAATACGTGCAGACAGAATTTCGGATTTTTCCAGAAGTATAGGTCAGCTTGTTGGTGCTGGTGTGTCATTAGTCAGGGCTCTTCGTATTATATGTGATGATGAGACTCTGAGACAAAAAGAAAGAAATCTTTATGCTGATGTTCTTAAACAGGTACGTACCGGTGTGAGCCTGTCAGACGCAATGGCTATGGAGGGAGCTGCTTTTCCGCCTATGATGATAAATATGTATCGAAGTGCGGAAGCAGCAGGTACACTTGAAGCTACAGCAAAACAAATGGCCGAGTACTACAGCAAGGAATATAAGTTGAACAAAAAAATCAAGAGTTCAATGACTTATCCCAAAATACTTGGCGTACTCATGGTAATAGTATTACTCATAATAATGGGATATGTAGTACCCCAGTTTGAAGAGCTTTTTGCTCAAATGGAAGATTTGCCTGTCGCTACAAAAATACTTTTAGCAATTAGTGAATTTGTTACGGAAAAATGGTTCTTACTTATCTTATTCGGAGTAATCGGTTTTATATTCTTTAAACTGCTGTTTTCGATACCTGCGATACACTATTTAAAGGATAAAATAAAATTAAAACTTCCTAAGATAGGAAAACTGATGCGTATCATATATACAGCCAGATTTGCAAGAACACTTGCGAGTCTGTATAATGCAGGCCTTCCTATTATATCTTGTATTACAATTGCAAGAGATACAATAGATAACAGATATATTGAATCACAGTTTGAAACTGTTATAAAAGATGTACAGGCCGGTCAGAACTTAAGTGAAGCCCTGGCTAAAGTAGACGGATTTACCAAGAAACTTGTATCGTCCGTTATTGTAGGTGAAGAGACCGGTACACTTGATGATATGCTGAATTCTGCAGCGGATCAGCTCGAATATGATTCTGAGATGGCTATACAAGGTCTGGTATCTATGCTGGAACCTATGATCATAGTAGTACTGGCAGTACTGGTCGGATTTATTATTGTTGCTGTAATACAGCCTATTTATGGTTCGTATGATGCAATAGCAAATGCCACTAAATAAGCAAATAATTTCATGGAGGATATCTATGAGTACAGTTATATATCTGTCAAACCAGCAGATCCACATCGTTGAAGGAAAAAGGGGTAAAGCGGCAACAACAATTAACCGTTATATTTCTTATCCTGCACCTCAGGGTACGATAATCAACGGCATTATAATGGACCCTGAAGCTTTTGGTACATTTTTAAAAGAAAAATGGACCGAGAATAAGCTCCCGGTAAAAGATGTAAGTCTGGTTGTTAACAGTACAAAGTTTGTTGGCCAGAATATGGAAATCCCGAAGATGCAGGACGAGAAGACCCTGGAACATATAAAACGTGGTTTCTCAAATATTGACCGTTCTGAAGAAAGAGTATACGGCTTTATACGTCTTGAGAGCAGTCATAAAAAGATGCAGCGTCTGTATGCAGAAAGTGTTTCTCCTGATTATATCTCCGATTATATCAAGTTCTTTGATGGTATCGGTATAAAGCTTAAGGGTATATATTCCGGTGAAGGAAGTATGATATCTCTTGTAAATGCTACCGCTGCCAAGACATATAATACCTTCATGCTGATGATTGCAGACAGTATGACACTTACCACAGTATTGTATGTAAATAAAGTATTTACATATTATAACTCGGTTAGGTGCTTCCATGAACCGGGTACAGAAGATTACGCACAGGATCTGACCAGATCTGCCAGCCAGATAAAGCAGTTCATGCAGGCTAATCAGCTTGATTCCGAACTGGAAGTCATATTGCTGGCCGGTGTAGAAGAAAGAGACCTTACTTTCTACAAGACCATAATGCAGGAGTATGGTGTTCAGACTAAGATAGATATCTTTTCTGATACAAAAGCTATTAAAGGTCAGGATGGTATATTTGCTCAGAAATATCTGTTTGCCACAAGCGGTCTGTTTGAAAAAGGACTCGGCGGAAACTATATAACCAGATACCAGAGTAAAAAAGTAGAGAAGAAAGATACATCAAATATCAAATACTTTGTTATTCTGGCTTTGACACTTTTTGTTATGGGTATTGTATTCTTGCTTGCATTTTTACATAGAAGAAACAAACAAAAAGAACTTGAGGCATTGGAAGATTACAATAATGATCCGGCAATCCTGATGCAGGTCGAAGAGTTCGATACACTTACTGTAAGAAATAACTTCTTGGTTGGACAGTATTTATCAATTGCGAGTATAAATGAAAACCTGGATACATATCCCTGGGCTACAAGTAAACTGCAAAAGAAGATATTTAAGCTGGCTAAAGGTTATGCGATTGTTACAATAACCAGTTGTGATGCAAACAGCGGCACGACTAATATGTCGGTAATGGCTGAAAACCCTCAGGTAATAAATGAGTTTATTACAATACTAATGAATCAGGATATTTTCCATAGTGTAACATACAGTGGATATACTTATACTTCAGAAAAACTGTATCAGGTTAATGTTAGTTGTGTATTGGAAGAAGCTGTAGGAAGGAGCGGTGAAGAAGATGAAGGTTGAACTTACACAAAGAGATAAAAAACTGCTTACATTCCTTGGCGTATTTGTTATAATAGTATGTATAGGATATTGGGGTGTGCTTCCACAGTTAAAGGCTGCAAGTTCTTATAATGATGATATAGAAGAACAGAATACTTTGTCAGATTATTATCAACAAAAGATAACTCAGCTTATGGTAGTAAAGAAAAATAATGATGATCTGGAAAGCCTCATATCGGGTTCGAAAGAGAATTATTTTCCGGTTATGGACAGCGATGCAGTGGATAATCTTATAACCAACAAGGTTATAGATGAGTATAAACTGATGACATATGACCTGATAATAGGTGATAGATCGGCTGCTAACCTCGGACCTTATGTATATTCCAATAAAGCACTGACCGGACAAAGTGATGCCAAGAAAAGAGCTCTCGCTGCAGCTGCTCCTGTAGTAAGTGAAGACGGAATGCTTCTGTTTGGGGATGTAGTAGAAGCAGATACAGCCACTACCGGTATATATGTTGTACCGGTACAGATGAGACTGGGCGGAGATATGAAAAATATAACAAAGCTCCTTGATGATCTGGCTTACTCGGATAATAAGGTGAGACTTGTCAGTTATGCCGTAAGTACTGAAGAATATGTGATTCCTCATGAGGACGGTACAGAAGAAACATTTGTAACTGATATACTCGATCTTTCAGTAGAATTATATATGTGTGCAGAATAAATACCTTTATGTAAAGTGAGGGAAAAAATGGAACCCAGAAAATTTACAAATATCAGAATAGGTGATGTTCTCCAGGAACTCGGATATGCTACAGATGAACAGATACAACAGGCATTGGCTTATCAGAAAGAAAATAAGGGCGTACGTATGGGTGATGCCCTTATAAAACTCGGGTTTATCACTGAGAAACAAATGCTTAAAGCTTTGGCTGATCGTCTGAACTATAAGACTATCAATATATCAGATATAACGGTAGATGTAGGTGCTGTAGCACGAGTACCTAAAGCATTGGCAGAGCAATACTGCATGATGGGTTATGCCGAGGATGACGGTGTATATTATCTGCTCGTTAATGACCCGATGAACTTCTATGGTATAGAAGATATCAGACAGATAGTAGGTAAGGAGCTGGATATAGCTCTTACCGAGAAAAGTGCTCTGGAAAACTCCATTAACTATTATTATTCTGAAGTTACGGCAAAAGAAGCAGCATCAAGAGCAGCTGATAACTCCAACTACCAGGAAGTTGTTGAACTTGATCTTGACAATGCCGAAGATGATACACCTATCATCAATCTGTTCAATAACCTGATAATACATGCTTACAACTCAAACGTATCCGATATTCATGTGGAGCCTTTTGAGCATGAGACACATGTACGTATGCGTCAGGACGGTGTTATCATGGATTTCATGACATTGCAAAAAGGTGTACATAATCCTTTGATAGCCCGTATTAAGATATTGGCTGATCTGGATATAGCTGAGCGACGTATCCCTCAGGACGGACACTTCCGTACCAATATAGAAGGAAAGAACCTGAATGTCCGTGTATCGGTACTTCCTACTGTATTTGGTGAAAAGGCGGTACTTCGTCTACTGGCAAGCTCAACTACCATTGATCACTCCGGTACATTCGGTATGAATGATTATAACTACGGTCTGGTCAGCAATATGCTCCGTTCACCAAACGGTATTATATATGTTACGGGACCTACCGGATCAGGTAAGTCGACTACATTGTATATGATATTGGCTGAGTTGTCTAAGAGAAGTGTTAATATCTCGACCATAGAGGATCCCGTAGAAAAGAACTTACCTAAACTTAATCAGACACAGGTTAATAACCAGGCAGGACTTACATTTGAGATAGGACTGAGAGCTTTGCTCCGTCAGGATCCCGATATCATAATGGTCGGTGAGACACGTGACTCAGAGACAGCTTCAATATCAGTCAGAGCGGCTATAACCGGTCACCTGGTTCTTTCGACACTGCATACCAATGATGCGGCTTCATCAGTACTTCGTCTGGTGGACATGGGCGTAGAGCCGTACATGATAGCTTCTTCACTGGTAGGTGTCATAGCACAGCGTCTGGTACGTAAGGTATGTACATTCTGCGGCGAGTGGGGTGAGATGACTGAGAACGAAGAGCTGGTATGTGGAAAAAGATTACCTAAGGTAATGCATGCCAAGGGATGTACTCAGTGTAATAATACCGGATATCGCGGACGTATATCAATACATGAGATACTTCCTATAACAAAAGAAGTACGTGTAATGGTTACATCCGGTGCCACTACAGAGCAGTTAAAGGATTACGCATTAAAGGCTTTAGGCATGAAAACATTAAAGCAAAGTGCCTTAGAACTTGTAGAACAGGGTGTTACTACAGTGGATGAGCTGACAAGAGTAAGTTATTACGAGTAATCCGGCTCAAAAAGTTTATAAAAAGTTTATATTTGGCTGTTAAGAATTTTCAAAACAGACCGATATAATAAATGTAAGCAACAAGAGTAATACAAAACAAAATGCAGCGGGGATCTGCAAAAACAAACAACAAATGTTTAGGAGGACAGGTTTATGAAGAAATTTAAAAACGACAACAAAGGTTTCACATTGGTTGAACTTATCGTAGTTCTTGTTATCTTAGCTATCTTGGCAGCTATCCTTGTACCGGCTCTGCTTGGTTACATCGATGAAGCAAAGCAGAAGCAGATCGTACTTGAAGGCAAGAGTGTATACACAGCAGCTCAGGCAGTAGCTAGTGAGATGTATGCTAAAGATGATTCACCTGAAAATATTGCTAACTATTCAGCAAAAATCATTAAGATGGCTGACATTGATACTACAGCAGTAACAAAAATAAGTATTGGTTTTTCCGAGAAATATGTTTCGACCGCAACTACACACGGAATGTGGACTGTTAACTATATAGCTTATGAAAAAGGAACTGATAAGATTTATTTAACCGGTGGTTCTTGGGAAGCAACAGACAGCCAGACAGGTACTAATGGAGTTAAGGATCTTACCCTTTCATCTTCAACTTCAACATCACCTTCACCTTGATAATCTCAATATTTATAATAGAGTTTTAACAGTTGTAAATTGATTACAAGAAACCCCCGTCAAGGATTACTCTTTTGATAGTCCTCGACGGGGGTGAATTTTTTTGTTAATCTATTGAAAAATCAAAGTTAAACCGATATAATAAGTATGAAAGGTTTATTAGACTGAATAGTATTAATGCTTATAAAGGAGGTGTCCGGATGAGTGCTATGAATAATAGCAAGAACAAAGGTTTTACATTAGTGGAATTATTAATTGTTTTAGTTATCTTGGCAATCCTGGCTGCTATAATTATTCCGGTTTCTCTTAGTATTATTGACAATACAGATGAAGTACAAATTGCTTCAGATGCTAAAAATATTTGGAATTCTGTACAAACTTGTATGATGGAACAACTTGCTAATGATAAGAATTATCTAAAGAAGGCCTCTGAATCAGATGACACAAAAAACAAAGGCGTTCCAATGAATGAAAAAGAAATGGATGAAAATCATGATAATATAGAAAAAAAATTTGATGGTAGCTTTGCTTTTGATTTTTCGTCATATGAACTTGCCTCAAGAATGCTTAAAAAGATCGATAATGCAGATCAAATGAAGTTTATTTATTTTGCTTCCGGTAGATTTGTGAAGTATTATCTGGATGAAGATAATATGGATAAAGCATATACTACTTATCTTGTTATCTTTCAATATAAAGATGATGATACTACATACTATTATGATGGTAAAGATTTGAAAGAAGAATGGCCTTTAACCACTCCGAGTAGTATTGAAGAGTTAGCGTCCGGAAACGAGTTATTTATGAATTGCAAAGGTCAAAATATCAGTGTTCAATTATATTGTATTAAGAAATTAGATAAAAATGGCAATAATGATTCTTCAAAAGCTATTGCATATTTAAAGAAAAATATTAAATCATCGTAAAAACATATTGACTAATAAGATTTTGTTCTATAAAACCGGAAAGGAGGATCATGAAAAAAACAGATAATAAAGGATTTACACTTGTTGAATTAGTTGTAATTGTTATGATCCTTGTGGTTTTGGCTACAATTTCTATACCGATATTTAACAATTTTTTTACTAAAAAATATAGTGATAAAATTACAGAGGAAGCTCAAGATATTATGGAGTGTAGTCAGATTTTTATATATGAACTATATGCTTCCAATGCGCATAATTTAGTTGATGGGTCTAATGGTAATGATAAAGAAGTATGCTTTATTGAGGGTATTCAGGATCCAGTGAAAGAGTATAAAAAGCAACCTACCACTACTCAGTTTAAGGTTTCGGAAACAAAATATCTGGACATTGATATTCACTTAAATCCAATAAGCAAAAATATATTTGAATTATGTGGCATGAGTATTAATGAGGATAGTCCTTGTATAGTATTTATTGCAACAGGTAAATATGATATATATTGTGATCCGAACAATGTTGAATATGATCCTATAAAAGCGTATACAGTATATCAGGTAATATATCAACCTGTTTTTCAAAGAAAAGTTCTTTTCTTAGATATAAACGGTAACGTATCATATTCAAATCCATATAGAACAAGTCATAAGATTCATGTTGGTGACGAGGATGTTACAATACAGTATTATGCTTTGAAATGTGGAAAAGATAATAATAATCAAATGAAGGATATGTGGAGTTATATAAATAGAACATATAAGAATTAAAAATATGAGAGGGCTAATTGATGAGTCAAAACTATATAGGTAAAACAAATAGTTTAATGAAAAAGGACAACAAAGGTTTTACTCTTGTTGAATTGATAATAGTGCTTGTAATCCTCGCTATTCTGGCTGCAATTCTTGTGCCGGCACTACTTGGTTATATCGATGAGGCTAAGAAAAAACAAAAAGTTATCGATGCTAAAGCATTGATGACGGCTATCCAATCTACTTTGTCTGAAAGATATGGTAGTTTTTCTAGTGCTGCATCATCAGATGTAGATATTTTAGGTAATACTATTGAAAGAAATGCACAAGGAAATATCGTTTATAAAGTAAATGGCAAAACAGTTAATGGAGATCCTAATTTAACGGGTTGTAGTTTCTCTAATAAAGTGTTTGATCTAGCTGGTGTTGATAAACCATATTTATTACTAATGTATTCATATGATAAAGATTTGACCACTGCTACAATATCAGAATTACATAAGTGTTTTACAGCATATTCGATTGTTTATTGGTCCGATCCAGATAGTTTACCGATTTATTATAATTTTGATACTGATTCATGGGAAGAAGGTAATCTTTATACTGCTAAGTTTATGTATCGTGGATCGGATAAAAAACCTGCTGGTGTATCTGCTAATACAATAGTTAATGGACATAAGTATGCTGGAGATAAGATTAGAGTTTATGTTCTACATTATGGTGGAAAGAATTATAATATAACCACGCTTAACACTGCTATGGCTAATAAGATGGAAGGAAAGTGATATAAGGAATACTAGTTAATTACTAAAAAACGGTTGTAATAGACCGGTTTTTTTGTTAATATGATTAAAGGGGTAAGTCCAATAATTTGGAGGTTTATATTATGAAATATTTCCTTGATATTATTCATGATCCTGAAGCTTTTAATGATAAATTACTGCTTATTAAGTGGACCTTCATTGTTGTTATATTTGTAACATTATTATGTTTGACTATAATTGCTGCACGTAAAAACAATAATCCAGATAATGCAGAGTCCGGGGAAAGCAGTTCAGGAAAAGGTGGTTCCGGTACTATGCTTAAATTGATGATAGTGCTTGATTGTTTATTCTTTGTTTTCTTGGCTTTAATTTTATGAGGCTTATATGGATACCTTGGATTACCTGTTAGAAATAGGTTTAACCTTACTCCTGACACTTATTATTGAGATGAGTGCTGCGTTTTTACTCAAGGTAAGAGACAAGTACGACTTTGTAAATATTTTTTTTATAAACGGCGTCACAAATCCACTGGTTAATCTGGCCTATGTGATGATAGTAACCTTATTTTCATTGGAACAGGGGGCGATATACAGATATATCGTTGTTCTTATCTTAGAGATAATAGTCTGGTTTGTGGAATATAGATTCTATTTTAAGACATTAAAGAACCTGAAGATTCATCCTGCATTGTTTTCATTTATATTGAATGCGGCATCCTTTATAATCGGGTTGTTTATCTTGTAAGGGTTGGTCTTTAAACATAAAAAAGAGAGAAGGTGTGGTAGGAATATGAGATATTTTCTTAATCCGATAATCATCAGTGATGAGGATATGGCTATAATCTTCTTTATTAAAGCAACTATAGCAGTTATTGTCTTTTTTATATTATTTGGTTTTACTTTACATATATACAAAAAACACAAAAATGATTATGACGGATCGGAAGATAATAAGTCTAAGAAAAGTCTTGTTTCGTTGATAATAGCTGATGTATTAGTATTGGCGTTTGTTATAGTTATTCTTATTATAATTAATTAAATATGACTATAACAATATGCAGTAAAATCATATATTATAAAAAACACAGGAAAGGAATTGATATGAAGAATTATTCAAAAAGATTAATAATTATTTTAACGCTAATTATTACTGTTTTAGTATTCACAGCATGTTCCGGTGACGATACAAAGAGCGGTTCAAAAGACTCAAACGACTTAGTTGATTCATTAACCGGAGTCAACTATGCGAAATATGTAGATCAGTCGAGAGAAGCCGAAGATAAGATGATATACGATGAACTTGTTGCATGCTTTAATGTGGCATCTACTACTCCTGAAAGTTATGTTTTTTGCCAGAAAAATGCACCTATTACCGCTACTATCAATAATGACGGTGTAACTGTAGTAGATAAAAACGGGGAAAAACTTGATATGAATTGTCCGTTTATGAAGGACATAAGTGATGTTGCAGGAAGTGACTTTACTACATCGATGAAGACAAAGACCGATGGCGCAGAATATAAGATAACAATGAAGGAAGATATTACGGTTGAAAAGACTAAGGCACCGTAAATGGAGGAAATACTATGAAAAAGATATTGTCCTGTTTACTTTTAGTGTTATTATCTGTATGTCTTATTACTCCAGATACTGCAAATGCTGCTGTGTCAGCTGTAAATACTAAACTCAAACAAAAAGTTTACTGGTGCGGAAATAAGGATAGGGATTATGATTATAATCTGTATGTGTTTAAATATGCGGTGAAATAAATAACAATAATTAGGATTATAATAATATTATTTAATAACCAAATTAATAAATAAAAAAATTCAGAAAAAAATTTTTGCTTTTTTTCTGGATTTTTTTTATTTGGGGACTCTTATATTATGTAATCTGTTTTGTGGTTATTAATAGTGTAATAAAAGAATTAAGAGAAAGGAGGAGAAAAAATGCACTGGTATCGAAAAATCGGGGTATTTATTGCATTGGGGGTATTAATAGCTGTTGTAATAGTTATAACAGTAAAAAGTAAGGGATGTTCTGAAGTGACTGCAGCTGATTATAAAGAATCAGTTCAGATTATAGAAACAAATGAAACAGAACAGAAAACTTACATTAAAACTGCAGAAGAGAAAGAACCGAAAATCATTGAAGATGAAACATGTGATTTTGAAGAATTGGCTGCTTCTGTAGTCAAACTTGAAGTGTTTAATAAAAACGGAGACAGGATTGGAACAGGAAGCGGATTTGCTGCTTATGACGAAAGTATACTCATTACAGCACGTCATGTGATAGTAAATATGGATTACATGACAGCTACAAGGGACGATGGTACAAGTTTTAGAATTGATCGAACGATCGAGACTGATGAAAACACAGATATAGCTATTTGCGCTTTACCTGAAGATGCAGGACTTGTACCTCTTACATTTACAGAAGAACTACCCAAAAGAGGTTCTGATACTTCTGTGATCAGCAGCCAGTTCGGTATTGCAAACCTTGTAACAAAAGGTAATGTATGTGGTTATTGGGAGACTAAAGATTCAACCTGGTTAGTGTTTACAGCACCTGTTTCAAGTGGAAGCAGCGGCGGTCCTTTATTTAATGAAAAAGGACAGGTGGTTGGAATAGTGTCCGGCACATATGAAAAAGGACAGAATCTGAATATAGCTGCCACATCTATAGCAGCCATTGAGCTGTGTAAATCATTATTTGAATGATACTTATAGTTTTTTGAAGTATTAACGTAAAGGAGAGAAAAGAATGAATTTGAAGAAAATCTTCAGGATAATTGCTTTTATATTGATCCTTACTCTTGTAACCGGAACCATCCCGGTATCTGCGGCAAATTCTTCAGGTCTTAGTTTAAAAAAGAAGTCCAAGATTTTGTATATAGGCGATGCCAAAGGTGTAGCAGAAGATGGTTCTAAGGCTTCTACAAAGAGCAGTTATAGAGTAACCAGGCTTATAAATGGATTTGATAAAAACTCAATGTATATCAAACTCAGAGCTGAGGACTCTTCGATAGTTAGAGTAAAAAACGCAAAGAATAAAATATATGCAAGAAAAAAAGTTGGTTCAACAAAAGTCATTATAAGTGTATATGACAGTAAAACAAAAAATATGATCGATGCATTGACACTTAAAGTTAGAGTAAGAAAGAATGCAGATTCGATCAGATATGCTGTAAAAGATGCCAAAGGAAATACCATTAATTTATCAAAATCAGTACTTGGCATAAATGTACCTTATACAGTAATAGTAAGTAATAAAGATTCAAGCGGTGTTAAGACAGATACAGATAAGCGTAGACTGTTATCAAATGATAGTTCGATAACTATTAAGAAGGCAAACAGAGATAAGACAAAATACACCGTTACTTTCTCGAAAACAGGTGCATTTACTGTTCAGGCAGGTGCATACCAGAGTAGTACATATAATAAAACTATACTTACACAGGATATAAATGTTAAAGTTGCTGAAAGGGAATCATTAGTATTTGAGAATGAAACCGAGTCGTCAGAATACTGTGAAGTTAAGTTCGGCATGCCTAATAATGTATCAAGAGATGAAAAAAGTAAAATTGCCCTTTCTGAAACAAAAATGCTCAAGAAAGGCACTTCTATTAACAGTATATCTACTCCAAGCATGTCGGGTAAGATGTTCCTTGGATGGTGTTATGATGCAGCCCTTACCCAGATGGCTGGACCCAATGATGTGATCAACAGGAATATGACACTGTATCCCAGATTTGGCAGTCGTGAGGGATTAGATGGAACATTTTCATATGATTATGTAGCAAAAGAGAATGTTGATGCAAACTATGAAGTACTTGTAGCAGCTCATAACCTTTCAGCAGCAGAAGTAAAGAATCTGTTACAAGTAAAAGATAAGTCTACAGGTGACGAGGCTATTGATTTTACAGTTGAAGCATATAATAAGAGCATAAGCGGTCTTAAGAACACATATAAGGCTTATACATCGTTACTCAGTGATGAAGCATTAGAATTACTTAAGAAAGTAAATATAGATCTTTCATTCTCAGGAATGCCTGACCTCAACAAGCTTTACGGCCTTAAGAGTGATGACAGCCCTGAACGTTATTGGCGTGAAAATCTGGCGCTTGAGCCTGATGATGTATTATTGTTACAGGATTCCATGACTATTATAAAGAATAATGCCTGGAATAATATCAATATATACAAAGTAGTACCTAAGTCAGGAAAATGGACAGAAAGTCATCTTCAGCAGGTAGAGATAACAGATACATCATGCTTGCATTTTGTATTTGAAGGTGTTGAGACAGAAGAAGCCATTAAGTATAACAACTTTAGTGTATATAAAGAAGAGTACAATACATTAAGTCTTGATGATTCTGTAGTATTCATACCTATAAAAGAAACTGAAGGTATCGATAATCTTGAAGGATTACTTACCTTTACGTCAAATGGAGATGATCAGGGCATAAATACAAGCAATCAGAAAGGTGTATTAAAGACAAAGAAGGAGTTAAAGGCAGGTACCAATATAGCTGTATATGACGGAAAACTTCTTAATAACGGTATAGTAGACGGAAATGTAGGTTATTTCAAGATCACAAAGGTATTAAGTAACGGAAGCTATGAATATCAGAGTGCGGAATTTATGGATGTTTATGCATTCCCTAATGTAATACCTGTAAAGTATAACAATAATGCAAAGAGCGGAAATGTAAAGATAAGCTCATCTGAACTAAAGTTTGAGGGAAATATATATAAAGAATTAAAACTTGATGAAACTACAAATATTAAAGAAGGAGATTATATATATTTTTACTCGGGTTCACTGCCCGGTACTGCTGCTGCATTGGCTAAGCAAAGTATGGGCTTAGCAAAAATCAATAAGGTTACTAAGACTTCTGATGGAATAAGTGTAGATTATATTGAATCATCACTTGATGAATTACACAATTCTACAGGTATGTATCAACAGGTATCAAATGTTGAAATACCTGTAAGTAAAGAAGATGAGGACGCAATCCGTACTTCTATGCAGACTCAGATGGAAGAAAGCAACCTTGCACAGAAAACCAGTGATTATATTGTAGATCTGATCAACGGTAATGTCGCCGAAACAGATGATCCTGAACTGGATGAAGCACTTCGCAATCTAACATTTAAGACAGATAAAGGCGATGATATTTCTATTGAAGAACTTAGACTTTTAACTGAGGGTAAGAAGGTCGAAGTTTCTAAAATAGAACCCAGTTTTACATTATCTCCTAAGCTTGAACATTTTGACGGATATGGTATGCGCGCCGTATTAAGTGCAGGTTTTACCATAAAGATCGGACTTAATGATAATAATATCATTGAGATACAGTGTAATGTCGGTCTCGAGCAGGAGGTCATGCTCGGATTGAATACATCTGTAGATATTGAATGGGAAGTAATCATACCTGTGGATGCAACTATTGATGTATCACTTAGAGCAGGTACATATACCGGATTTGGAGCATCTGCCACAGTTATGACCAAGGAAGAGAATCCCAGTGAAGATACAGAATGGAGCAAGCTTCTCGAGACAACAGGTGCTAGCGGTATTGATAAGAGTGTAGAAGGTCAGCTCCTTGACATGGGAACTAAGCTCGAGAAGATGTCTGATAATCTTGGAAAGATTCAGGGCGGTACTTATACAAAAGATGGGCTTACCGCAACTGATGACTATGATGGAGCTCAATTTGGTACATTAGGCGGAGATCTTCCTACAAAATATGCTGCAATGCTTGAAAATGATGCTGAATATGTAAACATTGTCGACAAAGAGATGTTTAGATTAGAGGTTGGTCTTGATCCTTGGCAGATCATAAAATTCAGTATCTCGGCAAACCTGGTAGTAGGCTTTAAGCTGAACGCTATGATTGGATTCAGCATCTCATACGGAAATGCAAAACAGTATTGTTATCACGTTGAAGTAAAAGATCAGATAGCTAAATCAACTACAGCAGATATTGAAGCACCTAACTTTAGAGTGGATTTCTTTGTATTCGGTATGGTTGGTATCCGTGCGGGTGTTAAGCTTGATGCAAGACTTGGACTTCTTTCAACCAAGTTTGCTTCGATAGGTATTACTGCAGAAGTGGGTTTATATGCCGAACTGTATGGTTTCCTATATATTTCCTATGCATGGAGATCGGGTGAAGGATCAACGAGCGGTGTAATGGGTTCACTGTTATTTGAGATAGGTGCATACTTAGAGATAAAATTCCTGGCTCAGTTAGGCGACGGGAAATTAAGCAAAGATATTACTTTGTATGAAAATCAGTGGCCTTTCTTACAACTTGGAGCTACAGATGTACCGGTACCTCATACATATGAAGCTGATGATTATGAAGAACTTCAGCAAATGTTGGAAATAAAAGAAGGCCATAATACTGTCAAAGTACCTGATTCGGTATTCGGTGTAGATATGATGTCTTTGAAAGATGGAAGTGTCAGCCGCGAAAGTCAGGATTCAAAAGTAGTTGGAGGAGAAAGTTATCATTTTGATATAAATGGACGTACATTTACACAGTACAATGAAGAACATTTTGACGTAACATGTGTGGATCTGGACGGTGAAAACGGAAAGGTAATTGAAGGACATCATTCGTTCCAGTATTTACCTGCTACAAACGAGATATATATCAAGCCATATGTAAGTGATAAAGATGAATTCTGGGGCTTGGTAACATTCACATACCGTAATGAAGCATTTGGTTTTTCAACTGTAGAGATCAAACGTTCTGTAAAAGTACACTGGAAAGGTGTAGCGGTTACAGCAGTTGTTGAATACTATCTTCAGAATGAAGATGGTAGTTATACACACGATAAGGATGGATCATTTACGGCATTCAAGGATATAGAATATGATCTCGTAATAGATGAAAAATTCTGTGATCAATATCCCGGATATACACTCGCTGCTGTTGATTATCCAGGATTAGAGGCTGTAAATAAATACGAAGATGAACTCTATAAAAAGATGAAGGCTGCTGAGAAAAAAAGTTCGGCAGAATTAGAGAAAGCTACGAAAAAATGGAGAGAAGTATTTGATAAATCCGAAGCATATTATCAGAATGTTATAGATACAATTGGTAATAAAAAAGGAACATTATATTTCGTGGTTACAGGGAAAGAAACAATTGTAAGATTGTATTTTGATAGAGGACCGATACATAATATAAATCCTATAATCGTATATGATATGCCGCCAAAAGATAATAGTTATTTCAGGTGTGGAACAAGAAAAATCAGTGACGGAGAAAACCTTCTTGAAGCATTAAAACAATGTGAGGAAGATTTTAGTAAGTATATGAAAGGTTATGAATTAGAATGGTATTATCTAAAGAAAGATAATCTTAAACATTATCCGACAATTGTTACTAAAACAGATGAAGGTTATTCTTATTCGGTAAAGCGTGTTTCACTTGAAAATAACACAATTTATGTATATCTGCCGGAGTATAGAGATGTTTATTATGATGAAATAAGTGGATTAATAAATAACTATAAGAATTGGAAAAAAGTTACAAAAGACATGAAAATGCCATCTGAAGGAATAGTCCTAATGGCATATGCTAAGGATGTGGCAACATTTAAGGTTACATGGAAAGATGCAGACGGTAATGTATTAAGAGTAGATTCGTTAAAACGAGGAGAACAGATATCTAATGCTCCTACTGTTACTAACAAACCTTCCAGAAACGGGTACGATTATTCTTTGATATGGACAAATGATATTAATGATGCTGTTAATTCATTTGGACGTGCATATTGGGATATTACTTATACAGCTCAATGGAAGGCTTATCCGCTTGGGCAATATATAACTTTTATTGTTGACGGTGTAAGTGATAAAGTATACGGATGCAGGACCAATGAAAAGATGGATATAACCAAATATCTTAAATATTATGCAAAAGAAGGTTGTTCCATGAAAGCATATGCGGTTAGAGGAGACATTAAGGCTGAGATTGAAAATGAATTTTTAATGCCTGCCGGAGGAATAACAATTTTAATAGAATATACAACTTTATACTATGATGTTACATGGAAAGACGGAGATAAAATTTTAAAAGAAGAAAATCTTGCTTATGGTACAAAACTTACTCCGCCTCAAGTGAACATTGATGAGAAAACAGAAGGTTTAATCTGGCAGATTGATGGTAAAAACATATCCGCAGACGCAACAGTACCTGCAAAAGATGTTGTGATTAACGCGACTTACCATAATCATGATTGGAAGTTTTTCAGAGTTTTGGAATTCTCAGACTGCACAGATAAAGGCAGCCAAGAGGAAACTTGTAAAGTCTGCGGCAAAGTTAGAGAAGTTGAAATACCTATTAATCCGGATTTCCATATTTGGGATGCTACGGTTATACCCGGAGATTGTGTAACAATTGGATATACACATCATGTTTGCAAGAAATGTGGTGAAATATATGATGTTAATACAGGAGATTATGATCGTGATAACCATAAAGAAGGTTGTATAATACATAAAGATCGAATTGAACCCGAATGTTGGGAAGTAGGATTTGAAGAAGGCGAGTACTGTACGGCATGTAATAAATATGTTTCGGGTGGAGAAGTTATACCCTGCTTAGGGCATGATTACGGCGAAGAATATATTTCCAGAGAAGCATCTTGTTATGAAGGTGTACAGTATTCTGAGAAATGTAACAGATGTGGTGAAGCACATGTGGTTATATATGGTAGTCCTCTCGGTCATGAATGGGGTGAGATTGAGTATAAATGGGCAGATGATTACAGTAAGGTGACTGCTACCCGTGTATGTAAGAGAGACAGTAAACATGTAGAAACCGAGACTGTAAACACTACGTCAAAAATCCTTAAGGAAGCTTCTTGTTCCAAGGAAGGAATAATGGGATATTACGCAATATTTGAAAATAAAGATTTTGGTAAAGTAAGTAAAGAAGATATTGTAATCCCCAAAACAGATCATGATTGGGATACCAATATTGAATATAAGTGGTCTGATGATAACTGGAAAGTAACCGCGACCAGAAAGTGCCTCTCGGATTATACTCATACCGAATCCGAAACTGTAGATACTACATATGAAATTACTAAGGTGGCCACATCTACAGAAAAAGGTATTAAAGTATTTACTGCAAAGTTTACAAATAATGCTTTTGATGATGTAAGTAAGCCGGTTGAATACGAATATGAGCAGGTAGATACACCTAATATTCAGCAATTTAATCCGATTTATTATGTATACAAAATTAATGAGGCAGCCAAAACAGTAACTGTAACTGCGACAGTTCAGGATGGTGGTACATTATCATATCAGTGGTACAAGGCTAAATATGTACCAATGGAACCTCCAACAGGTGAAGGTGTAATTGGAGAAGGATACACTTTGGACATGTATGATTACAAGCCAATAAATGGAGCAACTTCAGCATCGTTCACACCTGATACTGATGAAATCGGCGAGTGGTATTATTATGTATTAGTTACAAATACAAAAAATGGAAGTGTAGCAACTGCAAAATCAGATTATCTTATTATAGATGTAGACAAAAAAGTAATTATACGTTTTAATGCTACTGGAGGTACTGTTCATAAAGATGGACCGAACGGGGAAGACTTAAGGGTGGAAATAAAAGAATTGAGACTTGAGCCCGGTAGTGATATGAACATGCAGGTTCCTTATCCTCTTTATGATGGATATGAATACATCGGTTGGTCAACAGACATAAATGCAACAACCGGATTCAGAGCTGAAGATTATCCTATTGTTCCTGATACTGACACAATGTACTATGCTATCTGGAAGAAAGTTGAAGAGTGATTTATCTTCATAGGCAGAGCAGGCATATAAAGCCTGCTCTGTTTTTGTCTTTTGTTCCATAAAATCATGCTTGAATAATAAATCGAATATGATATAATATTATTGGTAATGTAAAATTATATTACATATGTGAGGCGGGCATGGAAAAATACTTACTGATCCTGGTCATTATTGAGACAATAGCCTTGGGTATATTATTATGGCTGCTGTTTCGTTCATACAGACATACAAATAAATTTTTAAAGAAGGCGCAGCTCTTAAAGGAGCGGTGCATTGATTTTGACGATATCGATACTCACGATCTGACGGTACCCAGTCAGAAGATACTGGCTGAGGCGGTAAACTCCATTAAAAACAATATGCAGACGTTCCTTGAAGCTACCAAGGAAAACGTCGTAGTTTTATCCGATGCGATAGATGTCATTAATTCAAACGCTGACAGTAACCAGCTGGGCAGCCGTAAAATAGCGGACAGTCTTTCAGTAGTAGCTGAAAAGGTAGAAGAGCAGCTTGAGATAGTAAGATCAAACCTTGCACTTGTAGAAGATAATGCTACAAAGATACTGGCTATAGATGAGGCTGTTAAAGCCATCGGTGTTAGGATCAATGATACTGTAGAGGACAGTAAATCCGGTCTTGATTCCATTATCAGATGCGAAAAGAACATGAATTCTGTATCTGAAAAACTCGCTGAGAGTGAAAAGATACTTTTGGATTTCAGTACACGTATACATGAGATCAATGAGATCGGTGCATTTATCACTGAGATAAGTGATTCGTTAGAGCTTCTTTCACTTAATGCTTCCATAGAAGCAGCCAGAGCCGGCGAAGCAGGAAAAGGCTTTGTGGTTGTAGCCGGTGAAGTATCCAAGATGGCCGATAAGACTTCTGAGAGTATCAGCAGTATCAACAGTATCTTAGACAGCATCATTTCAAGCAGTGAGGCTGTAAAAGAAGGTATACAGGAAAGTGTTGAAGTATTTGCAAAGAGCAGCCGAGATTTCGAGCAGGTAAGTGCTTCCTTCAGATCCATTGATCAGCAGTCGGCACATATCAATGAGATGATGAAGAATATCTATGTTCAGATAGAGGATATCACTTCTAACTCCAGAGAGACACGTAAGCAGGCTGACAGAGCATTTAAGGCTTCAGAGCAGGTAGTTATAGGTACTCAGGATATTGCAAAAGTATCCGATGAGACTGCTGCCGCTTCACAGCAGATGAGTGAGAATATAGATTCACTTGATTCCATGCTCATGAGCATCAAGACCCTGCTTCAGCAATATAATACTTCGGTAGTGCCTGTTAAGAAAACACCTTCCCATAAAGTTAAGATCGGTATTTATTGTATACTGGACAATGATTTCTGGCACGAGGTAAGACGTGGTATCATCTATGCAAAAAATGTACTTGAAGCCATAGGTGCCGAGGTCAGATATATTCCTTATGAAAACTGGGATCTGGTGGCAAATCTGCCGAATGACTTTAGACAAATGCAGGATGAAGGTTTTGACGGCTATATCTGTCCCGGTTTCATGACTGACAGAGGTGCGGATCTTAGCTTCGCACGTTCACAGGGAAAGAAAGTATTTGTATTTAACTGTGATTCGCCCGACGAAAATACCCGAGATGCTGTTTTCCAGCCTGATACATTTGATGCAGGTATCACTGCTGCAAAGGAAATGGCTAAAGCAGTAGGTAATAATGGTAAGATAATCATCTTATGCGGTGATGAGAAAGTCCTGGTCAATAAGATCAGACGCGAAGGTTTCTTAAAGCAGGCATCACAACAGAAGGGCATGGATATCTTAGAGACGGTATTTATTGAGGATAATGAAGAGGATACCTACAATAAGGCGGTTGAAGCTATAAGAAGACATCCTGATGTAAACGGTATCTTTATTACCACAGGTACTCCATTAGCTGCAGCTCGTGCTATAGAAGACAGTGGTCAGCGTATTTCTCTGGTAGTATTTGATCATTCACAGGAGATATTCAGATATATCAGAAAAGGCATCATTACCGCAGCACTCGGTCAGGATCCTTTTGGACAGGGCCACGATCCGATCATATATATGTACAACTGCATAGTGACAGGCGAGACTCTGCCCAGTACCAATATGAAGTTACGTGTAAATGTAGTCGACAGGGAAAATGTAGAAAGCCTTATACAAATGTGACATGGAAGCATTATATATTCATATCGATAATATAGAAAAAAGAAGTGCTATTGAAAAGTTATGTGAAAGCTTAAATATCACTGTTAAAGATTTAAGTTATTCTGATCTTAACAGGACAGTACTTGATATAGTCGCTTCGGTACCGATAATGTTTAACAATAAGACAAATATAAATGGAGGGACTGTATCAAAAGTCCCTCCGCTTTTCCTTATGCCTGAAGTTATACTTTTTAATGGGTTTAATGATGAGTCATTACAAGGTTTTCTTGCCGCATACAGAAAAGTCGGTATAGAAAAAGTGACTTTGAAGGCAGTGGTCACACCTTATAATATCACTTGGACGCTTTATGATCTGATAGAGCATCTGAAAGAAGAAAGTGCCCAAGACCCCGGTAATCGTTGATAAAAATACTTGTTGACAAAGAGAACAGTACTATTGTCAGCATTTGTTTGGTCATAAAAGCACAGATAATACTATCAATACCTGTGAAGGCAGATAGAAGGCCCACATAAGTACAGTCGATGCGATTTGTAATACAGCGTACATCTGGCTGCTTACATTAATATATGAGCTTAAGTTAAACAATAATACATTGATATCACAAAGTAAGAAAAGTATCAATCCGATCAGAAACATTATCGGATGAGGAAATGTGCATATTTGGGTTTCGATATCTTTCTTTTTGTTAGGACTGCTTTGAGTACCACCGGACTTTAAAAGTGCGCGGTTATTTACTGCTTTTAAGAATAACAGACCTACATTCCATACAAAGGATATACCGTAAAGAAGAACCAGGAATAGTACTGAATTAAGTGATGAGTCATTGGAATATTTTATAATACCCGATGCTTTAAGTATAACCGCAATGATGATGGCAGCTAAAACCCTGATACCTGTATATATACCGGTCATCTTTATATCTTTGCAGGTGATAACGAAAAGATATATAGCATGTACTATACAAAAACTTATAAGTCCGGGTACGATCACATCATTCTTTAATAATAGAAAATAATCCGATATTGCAGTAAAGAACATAGCTGCTGCAAGCAGAGTATATGCATTGATCGAGTCATCGCTCTTGTTTTTATAATAATAAATAACAGAGATGAGCAGACACAGTATTATAGAATAGTACTTGATATATGTTGGGCTCAAAACTCCGGAACCGATCACAGCAGCGAGAGTGGAGTTTGCACTTATATTCCCGCTTGCCAGCATAATGTCCATGTACATATATACTAAATACAGAAGTATTTCAATTGCAATAAATATAAAAACAGGTAAAGCATTTTTCTGCTTCTTTGTATTACGTGTCATAATGTAGATCCTTTCTAATCTTTCCTATTGTCACCTGACCCGTCCATTGTCACCTATAATATCAAATTAACAGGATTTACACAAGTAAAATATGGAACCACTATATAATATACATCGTCTAATCATCAGAAAAGCAGTTAATACTGTAAGATTTTGGAGGAAAGATCATGAAAAGAAAGATTAGTGTATTATTGATCCTTGTTTTGGCATTAGGCATATGTTTTGGCGCGATCAACGCTAATAATGCCGAAGCTAAGACAAAAAAGACAGCGGCCACTGTTACAGGTAAAGCCATGAAGATCACAAAGAAAGGCAAGCTTACCAATGAACAGATGACGGAAGGTTATAATCTTTTTTCTCTTAAGACCTTAAAAGAGACCTTAAAAGAAGAAGAGGCCGGCAAGAATGTAATGATATCGCCTGCTTCCCTTATGTTTGCACTTGATATGGCTGCTATGGGAGCTCAGGGCGAGACATATGCTCAGATGGCAAATCTTTTAGCAGAAGGGGCCAATAAAAGAGACCTGATCAACTTTGCAAAGAGCTATCGTAAGACCCTTGAAAAGAGCGGTCTTATGAAGATAGCAAACTCGATCTGGATCAACGAAAACAACCTTAAGCAAAATAATGTACAGGTTAACGAAGAGTATCTTAATCTGCTCAGAAAAGTATTTAAAGCTGCAGCTGCTTCGAGAGAGTTTGATGAAACAGTAAAAAACGAGATCAACAATTGGATATCAAAGCATACCAACAAGATGATCAACAATGCGGTAGACAGACTTGATGACAAGACTATAATGCTCATCATCAACTGTATGGCATTTGAAGGTAAATGGGAAACTCCTTATGAGGATTACCAGATAAATAAAAACGGTAAGTTCACCAACTATGCAGGAAAGTCTGAGACTGCAAAGATGCTTTCATCGGAGGAAAACTGGTATCTTTCATCTGATACAGCACAGGGATTCTTAAAGTATTATGAAGGCGGTAAGTATGCATTTATGGCAATGCTTCCCGATGACGAAAACATCTCGATAAACGATTATATCGCAGGTCTCTCCGATGACGCATTCGTAAAGTTTTTCGAGTCAAGAGTAAGAGAAGAAGTAGATACTGTTACTCCTGCATTTACATTTGATTATGGTATCAAGATGAATAATATGCTTCAGGCACTTGGTATGGAAAAGCCTTTTGATCTTAGTGCTGATTTCCTTAAGATGCTTGATCCTAAAACTATCAATCCCAATATTGCTCTTTATATAGGCAGTGTGATCCAGAAGACACATATTGAGCTTGATGAAAACGGTACTAAGGCTGCTGCGGTTACTATCATTGATATGAAGTGCGAAGCTACATGTGTTCAGCCTGTAAAGATCAAGAAGAAAGTAATACTTAACAGACCTTTTGCTTTTGCTATCATGGATACCGAGACCGGTACACCTGTATTTACCGGCGTAGTTAATACAGTAGCGGACTGATTGATAAAAAAGCTAATTTGATCAAACATAAAGAAGCCTGCCATTACGGCAGGCTTCTGTTTTAATGTTAACTTATTTTTTATAAAGAAATACCTGTTAATTTCAAGCTTCCTTATCCAAAGGATTAATAAGTTTAACCGCCTTAAACAGGAACAGTGATAATACAACAGAATTAAATAATCCGGCAAGCTCGGATAAAATACCGACTACAGGACTGATCTCGGTCTGACTTTCAACATATTCCAAAAGAAATCCGGTTATTCCGGTATCCAATTCATTCTCCTTAAGAGCCTGAAGATATGAAGGATTGTTGAAATCAACACCGTCTAATAAAACTCCGTCAGCGATAAATACTACAATACCCAATATAGCAACTACTAAAGCAAATACAGCTGGAAATGCAGATATCCTTTTTGGATCATCCTCATTTGTAATACAGAACTTTATAGATTTAAGATTCTGTGCTAAGGTTTTGTAGTAGATAATTCCAAGTATAATGACTATGGCTCCAAATATAAGAACAATACAAAGGATTGCTTTAAAGTCACTTTCTGCTATATCTATACCGGAATATACGAGAGTGTCATATATCATGTCGATACTGTAATAACTTGCAAACAATCCGACTACAAAGATTAAAAAGAATATAGCCGTGAGTATCATAAGAGCCATCATTATGGTAGATATTACGCTTGCAAGTCCGAGCCCGTTTGCATTCGGTAAAGTATTGTTTTTCTTTGACTTATTGGCGTATAAATAAGTGGACCAGCCTGCATAGCACAGCAATATCAAAAACGGATGAATAAAACTATGCATTCCTATAAAATATATCAGCAGCATCACAGTGATTGATATTGCATACATCAAACATAAAGGAGATGCCATCAGTTCGCGTGCAGCTAAAAACTTAGGTCTGGACATGAACTTCTTTAATCGTTCTTCTTCAGATATATATGTATATCCTTGATACTGTGTATTTACTTCAGTAGGAGTATTTTGATCATTATCCATAAACGCCTCCTATATCAGGCTTTGTTCTGAGCATCTACCAGGCTTTCGCCGCCGTACATCTTTCTAAGCTTCGGCTTTTCAATCTTTCCTGTAGGATTTCTGGGTATGTCGTTAAATATGATATGATGAGGTCTCTTGTAGCGGGGAAGCTTGAGACAGAACTCATTTACTTCGTCTTCGGTAAGAGTGAAGCCTTCCTTGACTTCAATAACTGCAAGAGTGGTCTCGCCCAGACGCTTGTCGGGTACACCGATAACAGCTACGTCCTTTACCGCATTATTGGTACGGATAAAGTCCTCGATCTGTACAGGATAGATATTCTCGCCACCGCTGATAACTACGTCCTTCTTACGGTCTACAAGGAAGATGAAACCGTCGGGATCTTCCATGGCCATATCGCCTGTGTAAAGCCAGCCGTCAGCGAGTACTTCGTCAGTGGCTTTCTTATCGTTATAGTAGCAGGTCATGACACCGGGGCCTTTAACTGCAAGCTCGCCGACTTCACCTCTTGCTACAGGCTGTCTCTTTTCATCTACGATCTTTGTCTCCCAACCGTAACCGGCCTTACCGATAGCACCTACTTTGTTGATGTTACCAATACCTAAATGTACACAGCCGGGTCCTATGGACTCTGACAGACCGTAGTTTGTATCATAATCATGCTTAGGAAATACCTTAAGCCATCTGTTTATCAAACTCTGAGGTACGGGCTGTGCACCGATGTGCATCAATCTCCACTGATCGAGCTTATAGTCTGAAAGATTAACATCGCCTCTGTCGATAGCATCAAGTATATCCTGGGCCCACGGAACGAGCAGCCATACTATGGTGCAGCCTTCATCAGATACAGCTTTTAAAATGGTAGCGGGCTTGGTACCTTTTAAAAGTACGGACTTTGCGCCTACAAGGAAACTTCCGAACCAATGCATCTTAGCACCTGTATGATAAAGAGGAGGGATGCAGAGGAATACATCGTCGTGAGTCTGTCCGTGATGATTCTGTTCTACTTTACAGCTGTGCATAAGGCTCATATGCTTATGAAGGATAGCCTTGGGGAATCCTGTGGTACCTGATGAGAAGTAAATAGCTGCGTAGTCATCATCGGTAAGAGGTATCTTTGTAAAGCTGCTTGAGCAGTTAGCTGTAAGAGTATTGTAATCCTCAGCAAAGCTGGGGCAGTTCTGACCAACGAAGAAAAGCAGACGCTTTTTGCTGATCTCATCAGCTATCTCTTCGACACGGCCGATGAACTCGGGACCGAATACAAGTACATCTGACTCTGAAAGGTCAAGACAGTACTTGATCTCATCGGATGCATATCTGAAGTTAAGCGGTACAGCAAGTGCACCGGTCTTAAGTATACCAAAATATATAGGAAGCCATTCTATGCTGTTCATAAGAAGGATGGCTACCTTGTCGTTTTTCTTGATACCGCGCTCAAGCAGGAGATTAGCAAAACGGTTAGCCTTCTCATTAAATACGTTCCATGTGATCTCGCGGCGGTAATGTGTTGTAGGGTTAGCCTCGATCAGGTTGTATTCCTTCCAGGTGACCCTTCTGTTATCGGTTACTTCGGGATTGATCTCGACCAATGCGGTCTCGTTTCCGTAAAGCTCGCAATTCCTCTCTAAGATATCTGTAATAGGCATTGCAATGTTCCTCCGTGTTTCTTTTTGATTTGACATTAAACCGAAATATTAATATAATATTAACGGCAACTATTTAATACTATACCACTTTAAAGCGCAAAGGTAAAGAGGAAAATGTACGAAAAATTATATGACCAAAATGCATATGCTGTAGAGTTCATTTCTGAGGTGATGTCAGCTAACCTAACTACATGGAATGATGAGGAAGTATTTGAGTTTGTGCTTGAAAAAACAAGCTTTTTCCCCGAGCAGGGCGGACAGACTTCCGATACAGGTATGTTTTATGATACTGATACAGAAAACGAATTCGAAGTATTTCATGCTTATATAAAAGATGATACTGTCTACCATCTGGCCAGACTTGTAATAAAGCCTGTTGAGACAAAAAGAAAAAAGAAAGCAGAGGAAGAAGAAGTCGTAATCGACTTAAAAACAGTTAAGCTTCCCAAACGTATAATCGGCAGGATCAACTGGGATGAGAGATTTGATAAGATGCAGCAGCATTCAGGTGAGCATCTTGTATCGGGTACTGTACACAGACTGTTCGGATATGATAATGTAGGTTTTTCTTTAAGCAGTGACAATGTGACTTTGGATTTTAACGGCAAGTTTACGGATGAAGATATCATTGAGATAGAGAAGACGGTTAACCGTGCCGTATTTGAAAACTTTAAAGTAAAAGTATTCTTCCCTGATGAGGAAGAACTTAAAAAGATACCTTACAGAAGTAAGAAAGAGCTTACCGGAAGGATCAGGCTTGTAGAGTTCCCCGGATATGATATATGTGCGTGCTGTGCACCTCATGTTCATTCAACAGGAGAGATCGGCCTGATAAAGATTGTTTCTGCAGAGCATTTTAAAGGCGGCACCAGAATGTCCATAAAATGCGGATACAGAGCTCTTAACGATTATGGCAGTCTGCTTGAATCGGTTAAGGGTGTATCTAGATTATTATCTGTAACTAAAGATGATGTATTTCACGCTGTTGAAAAGCTAAATAAAGACTATAGGGATGCCAAGTTTGAACTGGCAGGTGTTAAGGCTAAGTCATTGGATGATGCATTTATAAAGGTAGTAGAGTCGAATGACAGGGCTCATAATAATCCCATCATGTTTACTTCCGGCATGGATGCTGCAATTATTAGAAAATCGATCAATAACGTAATAGACAGGACTGACGGTTATGTCGGTGTATTTTACAAGTCTGACAAGGAAGGCTATAGCTATATAATCGGAAGTAATGTAAAGGACTGTACCGTACTTGCTTCGGCATTAAAGGAAAGTTTTGATGCTAAAGGCGGCGGAAATAAGAGCATGATACAGGGTAATATTGTTGCTACCGAAGAAGAGATAAAAGAACTTCTTAAAGGTTATACGGACGGAGTATTTTTATAATATGGATAACAAGAAAATGATCATCCTGGCTTCAGCATCTCCGAGACGTAAAGAGATCATGGAAAAACTCGGGTTTGAATTTACCGTAAAAGTAAGCGGCTGTGAAGAGATCACAGATGAGACCGAACCCGGAAAAATAGTCGTCGAACTGTCGAAGATAAAAGCTAAAGATGTCGCAGATAAGTATATAAGTAATAAAGAAATAGTTGTAGGTGCAGATACCGTAGTAGCTCATAAAGGCTGTATCATGGGTAAGCCCAAAGACGAAGAAGCAGCATTTGACATGATAAAAAGCTACGAAGGAGATATCCATAAGGTATATACCGGTGTAAGTGTGGTTATCCCGTATAAGGATGAAGATGAAAAGATCCGGATATTAGACGGTACAGATGAGTTTAAGCTTTCAACAAAGGATTTCTTCGGTATAGAAAATCTTGATATATCTGCATGTACACTTAATAAATGTGAAGCCATAACTGTTTCATACAGCGTATATACCGATGTACATGTGGTACCGATGAATGACTCGGAGATAAAAAAATATGCTAATAGCGGTGAACCGCTGGACAAAGCAGGAGCATACGCCATCCAGGGCGGGTTTGCCCCTTATATCAGTTCAATACAGGGAGACTACTATAATGTGGTTGGGCTTCCTGCTTGTTCGTTATATGCACTGTTAAAAAATGTACTTTGATTAACTGATCAGTCTGATCCGTAGGCAGGTAGTCAATAAATGGAGAATAATATGCAGCTTGAAGATTCCGTTAAAACGGTAAAAGGTGTCGGAGACAAAATGATGACACTTCTTGAAAAACTTAATATATTTACCGTACGGGATCTAATCAGACACTATCCTACGGATTATGATAATTTTGAAATGCCTGTACAGATAAACAGCGTATCGGAAGGACAGATCGTAACGGTGGAAGGTGCCGTATCAAGGGTTACCACCAGACCTACAGCCAGAAAAAAGGTGATCACCTGCTACGTATCCGATCCGAGTGGTGCGTTAAAGCTTGTATGGTTTAATCAGCAATATCTTTTAAAGCTTTTAAAACCAGGATATAGGTTTTTGTTCAGAGGTACGGTAAAAAGAGACAATGCGGATTATGCCGTTACCCAGCCTAAGATGTACCAGCGCCAGGAGTATGCAAAACTATTGGGATGTTTGCAGCCTAAATACGGACTAACCAAAGGGATCACCAGTGCATTCTTATCTAAGGCTGTAAAACAGGTGTTTACCGAGATAAAGATAGAAGAAAACCTTCCGGCTGCTTTCCGTAAGGAAAACAACTTAATGAAGTTATCTGATGCTATAAAGACCATTCATTTTCCCAAAAACATGAATGAGGCATTGGAAGCCAGAAGACGACTTGTATTTGATGAGTTCCTGGATTTTATACTTGCACTTCGTGCACTTAAGACAAAAAAGGAAGAGGCAGTAAACAATTTTGTGATATCGGATTATTCCGCATGTGACAGGTTGGTGGGAGAACTGCCTTTTAAATTGACTAATGCTCAGGAAAAGGCGTTCAATGACATAAAAAAAGATATGTCTTCCGAGCGTCTGATGTCAAGGATGGTAGAAGGTGATGTAGGCTCAGGTAAGACCGTTATAGCCATGCTTTCGGTCTTGGCTGCAGTACAGGCCGGATACCAGGCGGCTGTCATGGTACCTACGGAAGTACTTGCAAAGCAGCATTTTGCAGATTTTGAAGAAAAGCTTAATAAATATAATGTAAGGACCATAATCTTGGTAGGTTCGATGACTAGTGCTCAAAAGAAAAAAGCATATGAGAAAATGGCTAAACATGAGGCAGATGTAGTGATAGGTACACATGCACTGATACAGGAAGGTCTGCAATTTGATAATCTTGCATTAGCAGTCATAGATGAGCAGCACAGATTCGGTGTTAATCAGAGAAAGGCATTAAAGGATAAGGGACTGCACCCTCATGTTTTATCTATGAGTGCGACTCCCATACCCAGATCACTCAGTCTTATACTGTACGGTGATATGGACCTCTCGGTAATAAATGAGATGCCTGCAGAACGTAAGCCGATAAAAAATGCTGTAGTAGATACCGGATACAGACCTACAGCACTTAATTTCATACGAAAAGAAGTTATAAGCGGACATCAGGCATACATAATATGCCCGCTGGTAGAGGAAAGTGAAGATTCCGACGGTGAAAATGTAATAGATTATACCGATAACGTAAAGGATTTCTTTGCACTTTCCGCTATTAAAAACGGGGATGGAAAGCTTATTAGGACCGAATACCTGCACGGCAGGATGAAAGCAAGTGAGAAAAACGAGATAATGGAGCGTTTTGCCGCAGGTGAGATTGATGTACTTATATCGACCACTGTTATAGAGGTCGGCGTAAATGTAAAAAATGCCACTGTCATGATGATAGAAAACTCCGAGAGGTTCGGACTTGCTCAGCTTCATCAGTTAAGGGGACGTGTCGGCCGTGGTGCGGCTCAGTCATACTGTATCTTTATGAAGGGCAGTGAAAGTAAGGAGATAGATGACAGACTTGATATCCTTAAAAACAACAATGACGGATTTAAGGTGGCAGAAGAAGACTTAAGGTTAAGAGGACCGGGAGACCTGTTCGGTGTAAGACAGTCCGGAGAACTGTCATGGAAGCTGGCCGATATTTATGCCGATGCACCGTTACTTAGCCTTGCATCCGAATATGCCGGCATTGTGAGTGATCAAGGCTAAAGCTAAATCCTCCATTAGAAATAAAACTTGATATAATAAAAGTCATTATGATATAATAATTATTTGAGATTATTATTGGAGTTTTTATAAAGATGATCGGCATATATTATATTTTTCTTTGCTTTTTGACCGGCTTTACAATACTTGAGCCTTTATTCGGAGACTTAAGATCGTTTACCGGGACTACATTCAGTAAAAAGCAGATAGTTTTAAGCAGCTGGTATTTTAGGTTACCAGCATATTTTGTGACAGGTGTACCTGTACTTACGTGGGCTGTATACATATTTACATATATACTCAGGAACAGCGGTAATCCTTTGGGATACGCCAATGTGGTAGTACTTATAGCCGCAAGCATATATTGTTCTGTTATGCTTGTGTTTATTATCAAAAAGAAGAAATGCCACTTTAAAGGCGAGACCGATAAGATATCGACAGTAGAGATATTTATGACCGGATTTGTGGTAATGATGTCCATGTATCTGATGTTTAGATCATTAGGTATGGTGGACGGGAAATTAAAGATCGGTCTTTCGGTATTCAGTGACTTTTCTACCCATTTAAGCATGATGAGGTCATTTTCACATCTTGGAAATGTACCTACTCATTACACATTTTTTGGCGGTACTGATGTAAAATACCATTTCATGTTCCAGTTTTTATGCGGCAACTTGGAGTTTTTGGGACTGAGACTTGATCTGGCACTTAATATACCGAGTATTCTTAGCCTGGTGTTTTCATACTTTTTACTGTATGTACTTGCGGTAAAGCTGTGCGGAAAAAAATCGATCGGTATTGTAACACTGATTCTTTATACATTCAGAAGTTCGAGTGCTTTATTTGAATATATACTTTCTCTTCCCGAAGGAGAGGTATGGTCCACACTTACCAATAAAGATATATGCGAGTTTATAGGTACCACCAATCATGAGGACTGGGGTCTGTGGAATCTTAATGTATACGCCAATCAGAGGCATTTTTCCTTTAGCCTTACCATAATGCTGTTGGTTATCATAGTTATGCTTCCGGCATTTTATGAAGGCTGCGCCAGGATAAAGAAACACTTTACAGAAAATGAATACTCATTTAGAGAATATATAAATACATCTTTTGTCACCAACGAAGGATGGGTGGTAAAGGATTATAAGTGCTGTATATATGCTGGACTGCTCCTGGGACTGTCCGGATTCTTTAACGGAGCTGTACTTATAGGAACAGTCATAATCCTGTTTTTCATGGCAGCGGCAAGTGACAGGAGACTGGAATACGTGATATTTGCGGCCATAGCCGGAGTACTTGCACTTATACAGAGCAAATGCTTTATCAGTTCGTCGCTTTTTACGCCTCAGCTTTACTTCGGATTCTTAAGTGAGCCGAGGACACTTTCAGGTACAATAGATTATATCCGTAACATGATGGGCATACTTCCGCTTGTACTGATCATACAGCTTTTACGAGTAAAGACAATGCACAGATATCTGATGTTTGTCTTTATGTCGCCTATTATATTTGCGTTTACAGTGTCACTGACACCGGATATAGCTGTTAATCATAAGTACGTAATGATAGGCATTATGCTGCTGGATATATATGCTGCCGCTTTTTTGACGGATCTTTTTTTAAAAAAAGACATCTTATATAAAGCTGTAGCGGTCATATTGGCAATGTGCCTTACCTTTACCGGACTGTTTGAATTTATCATATTCTCCAGAAAGAATACCAACGAAAGATCGATCCTGTATTCTTATGAAGATGAGATAATGAACTGGATATGGGATAATGCGGATAAAGAGGATATATTCCTTACTGCCAATTATTTCCTGACCTTCGGTGGATATGGTAACTCCATGGTATTATCCGGTGCACAGCTTTATAACGGCTGGGAGTATTTCAGCTGGTCGGCCGGTTATGATGTAGGAGAGCGTGATGCTCTGGAGATATCGATATATTCTGCTATAGACAGGGAACACTTATATGCTGACGTAGAAAAAGCGGGTGTCGACTATATCGTAGTAGATGTATTTAACCGTGAATCAGATATGTATTATTTAAATGAGGAACTGATCGCTTCTTCATATGAAGAGATGTTCCACATAGATGAAGGAAATAATAAATTTTCCATCTATGATACAAGCAAGAAACTGCAGTAAATGCAGATCAAAAGAAATATAAAGTCCTGTAATGCAGGTTTAGAGGTAAATGTAATGAGTGCAACAAGTAAGAGCAATTCAAAAAGTCAAGCAAATAAAGACAGCATAAAGCTTCCTGTAAAGTATGATAACAACATGACAAAAGCCGAAAGAAGATTTTTGGACCAGGACTTTTACGGTAAGGTAGCTGTATTTACAGCTTCGTTTATAGCTTTGTTTTTTATAGCACATAAGCTGTTTGGAGAAGAAATGTCAGAGGTGATCAACTGGTGGCTGGTTCTTCTTTGTTCGGGTATGGCTTTTATGCCTCTTTCTCTGATACTGTTTAGAAGATTCAGAGATTCCGGATGGCTTTTTTCCAAAGTGCTTGGTATAGCTGTATCAGGATGGTTTATATGGTTCCTTTCATCTATAAAGTTGTTTAAGTTTACAGAAGCAGGATGCTGGTTCTCGCTTGTTTTCTGTTTTGTGGCAAACTGTTTCATATATATCCTGTATATCAGGACTCATAAAGCAGACTTTGATCTGTTTGAAAGACCGAGAGATGTTATCACACATGCACTCCTTGCAGAAATGCTGTTCTTTATAGCATTTATCATCTGGAACTATATAAAGGGATTTAAGCCCGAAGCATATGGTACCACAGAGAAGATGATGGACTACGGCTTTATGAAGGCTATGTTCAAGTCTGACTATATGCCTCCGGAAGATATGTGGATGGCAGGAGAGCCTATTAATTACTATTATGTGGGACAGTTTATGACCACTTATATCACTAAGCTTGCAGGCTCTACGGTAGAATACGGATACAATCTGCCACTTACCATGCTTTCGGCATTCGGATTCTCACTTCCCTGCTCGATAGTATTTAATGCGGCATATAATGTTAAAGAAGAAAAGACTAAGTTCTCGGACGGAGTATTCCCTTATTTTGCCGGTGGACTTGCAGGACTTGCCGTATCCATAGCCGGCAATATGCATTACTGTGTATTCAATAACCTGGCTCCTATACTTAGAAACCTGCTGGGAGTTGATAAACTTGCAGAAGATGCGGATTATGTATTTGACAATTATTGGTTCCCGAATGCGACCAGATATATCGGATATAATCCCGATACTGCTGATAAGACCATACATGAGTTCCCGAGTTACTCCTTTGTACTGGGTGATCTGCATGCTCATGTTATCAATATCATGTTTGTACTTACTGTTACAGCAATTCTGCTCGGACTTCTTTTGATAAAGAAAAAAGAGCTGAAAGATGCCATGACTGGTACATACTTAAAGAATGACAGTCAAAAGGGAATATGCGGATTTGCATTTAAGGATATTTTTGCTCCTTCGATAGTAGTGATCGGATTCTTTATCGGTCTGTTCCATACTACCAATTATTGGGATTATCCCATTTATTTCGTGGTATCAGGTGCTGTGATCCTGTTCATGAACTGCAGGCTGTATAACTTCTCATTGAAAACCCTGCTGCTCACATTGTTCCATGCAGTAGTTGTCATAGTTACGGCAAAACTTACGGCACTTCCTTTTACGGTGCATTTTCATCAGATCGCAAGTCAGCTTAATATCTGTCAGAATCATACACCTCTGTATCAGATGATCATTCTTTGGGCTTTACCTGTTACGGTAACACTTGTATTCCTTGGCACAAAGATAGCAGAGAGAAAGAATGATACG
>JAFZQN010000091.1 GCA_017620375.1 Lachnospiraceae bacterium | reverse complement strand
TTGCAGCAGAAGAAAAGGCAGTAGAGCTTATCAAGGAAGCTGTAAAGGGTATCAGAAACGTACGTACAGAGCTTGGTGTAGCACCTTCACGTAAGGCAGCTGTATATGTAGTATCGGAGTCAGAAGAAGTAAAGAATATCTACTCCAACAGCCGAGTATTCTTTGAGGCACTCGGTGGAGCATCTTCAGTTACCATCCAGTCCGATAAGACCGGTATCGGCGATGATGCTGTATCGGCAGTTATCCATGGTGCGGTTATCTACATTCCTTTTGCAGAACTGGTAGATATAGCTAAGGAGATAGAGCGTCTGGAGAAAGAAAAGACAAGGCTTGAAGGCGAGTTAAAGCGTGTAAACGGCATGCTCGCAAATCCCAACTTTGTAAACAAGGCTCCCGAAGCTAAGCTTAATGAAGAAAAGGAAAAACTTGCAAAATACACCAGCATGTATGAGCAGGTAAATGAGAGACTGGCTGCGTTAAGTAAATGTTGAAAATATGTCCATAATATGGCATGAATTCCTGGTTTTGACACAGCTAATCCCAATTCCTGACAAAATTCTGACACAAAGAAACTTGTTTTGTAAATTTTTTGCGAATTTAATAGAATAGGCGTTGTATTTAAAAACGAAATACACTATAATGTATATTGAGGTCGGACCGACCGGATATGTTGTAGTGTATTTTTGTTTTTTATTTTGGGGGCGAGGGTTTGCTTTCGTTTAAATATAGATTGTTTTCAGCGTTCCTGGTGATACTTTTGACGGTGGGTTTGGCATCGTCATATACGGAAGTAAAGGCAGCAGCGGATACGTCTGCCGGACAGTTTTCGCTTAAGTCGGCTTCAAAGGTACTGTACCTTGGCGGATGCAGCGGGAAAACGGCTTCCGGAAAAAGCGCAAAGTATTACAGCAGGGTTAAGATAAGAAATCTCGTTAACGGTTTCGATAAAAAGAATTATTATATAGATCTTAAGTCTTCGAATGATTCCGTGGTATATGTCGATGAAGCTAAAGATGTAGTATACGCCGCAGGCATCGGAAAAGCATCTGTTACGGTTACGGTCAGAAAGAGATCCGGAAAAAAGAAGGTATTTAAAGGAAAACTCAGCATTTCCGTCATGCAGAATGCCGATCCCGACACATTTATGGTAGAGGGTATCACGGACGGGCAGACGGTATATGCAGGAGATGTTTTAAAGGTATCACTTCCGGGAAACTATACCGATATACGCGTGATAGAATGTGACGAACCGGGAGTAGATATATATCCTTTAGGCGACGGGAAGAGCTTTGAACTTACTTTTGACGAAAAAGGGGAATACCTTATTACGGCAGCAGCATATCAGAGTAAAAAATACAGCTGCTATACCGCATTTAAGGATTTCTATATAACGGTAAAGGGAAGAAAAGCCGAGATCACCCAGTACAGCGCTGACAGCGTGATACTTAAGGGTGACATCGTGGATGAAGACATAGAGCCTTCAAGGATCACACTGTATGAGGAAAATGCCGGAATTATGACATTTTATTCATATGCATCATCCGTTACATTGAAAAACGAAGATGAAGCACTGATTACATTTTTTGACAGCTTTAACAGCAAGAAAAAATACAGGCTCGAATATGACGGTGTATCCTTTGATCTTACTTCGGGATCCTGTGGGGTTAACGATGTCGATTCCTTTAAGATAGCGGAAAGTACTGTTAGAGCCGGTGAAAATGCTCCGTTAACATTTATATATTATAATGCTGACGGCATGGATATCACATCAGCAGTAAAGGATAAGCTTGACAGTGAAGTTACGCTTCAACTGAGTGCATCTGATATGTTGAAAGCTTATATCAGCGGTAGGGCCATATGTATCGCGGACAGCAATGTCAAGGTAAGTGTTACCGCTGAACTTAAGATAAACGGAAAGACTCTTAAGACGTCTTCTGTGATAAAGTCGCTTCCTCCTTTAGGTACCACTTTTACAGGTAATATGATCTGCTCGTTAAAAAAGAGTGGAGAGAAGTATTTAACGGTTGGAGAAAAGAGCATTAGTGCCGTTCCGTTAGGTGACAATGTGGTATTTGAAGCACTGTTTGAAATGGATGACGGAAGCTTTAAAAATATCTATGATGCAGGTATAACATCCCTGCTCATTGGAGAAGAGAGTGTGGCTTTTGTACAGGGCAGAAGTCCTGAGGGTGGTTTTTCTCTTTCTCTAAACAAGGTAGGAACGACAGGCATTGTCATCTACAAGGGTAAGGATGTAATAGGGACCTTTGATATAGAGGTGCTCCCGAAGAGAAAGCCCGACAAGATAACGCTTGATATCAGCAGTGACCGTTTAAATACCGATCCTCTGATAGATGATTATATACTGGTTAAAGCAGATCTGCTCGATCAATACGGTGACGTGATAGAAAATGCCACGTTTAAAGCAGAAGGCACCATACCGGGTACCGGCAGTAAGATCGTATTCAGTCAGATGGCATCCGGAAGATTTATATTAAACGGATACGAGTGCCCGGCGGATACGACACAGAGCGTGATAAACGGTACGGTATCGGCATCAGGCATAACTGCTGATTTTAAGATAAACATATGTGACTGTCCGTACGATCCCAATGAACGTTCGTATGAGTATAAGATAGTGACTGACGGAAGCCTGATACTTGATAACTCTGTGGGACTTGGGAAAAATGCTCCCAAGGGGACCTACGTTACAGTTAAGATGTACCATGAAGGCTATTACATAGGAGAGGGCCTCGGATATCTCTTTGATGAGCAGCCCAGTATCAGAAATACCCCTGAGTATTACGGCATGCAGCCCGGAGAATGTTATTACGGCATAACCATAGAGCATACTTCGGAGAAAGGGGTTAAAACCTTTATCGGTGAGGATGATCCGTGCGTGACACCTTCATACATGGATATAGAGTTTATACCGTATACATTTGGTTCGAGATTGCAAACGGGTACATATGATATCACGGTATACCGCATGCAGGCGGGAGAGGACCGGATGACAGACATCAGTGCCTGCGACAGGGTTACTATCCGTGTGGTGGATACGGCTCCCGAGATAGAGGTAATCCAGAAGCTCCAGTCATACAAGGGAGAGAGCTGGGGAGAAAATGTTACTAAATATTTCACTTTCACATATGAAGGTGAGAATATAGGTAAATATATAACTAAGGTTGACTGTGCTGAGTCGGCCTCCGGAAGCGTTTACATAAGAAGTGTGGATTTCCTGATTCCCAATCCTTACTTCGGAGATTATATCAAGACCGCTCCGGTAGACAGGCTTATCACTAAACAATAGCAACAATCAACAAAATGGAGGTAAAAATGAAAAAAGCAGTAAAACTTTTGGCAGTTGTACTTGCACTTGTGCTTGTCATCGGTACTATTCCGGTTCAGGCTGCCGAGAAAATTACCTTGAAAAAGAGCTCCAAGGTTTTATATCTTGGCGGATGTAAAGGTAAGAAAGCTAACGGAAAGAAAGCTAAATATTATAGCTTTGTAAAAGTTGGAAAGCTCCTTTCTGGAGATTACAATTCCAAGACAATGGATTTTAAGCTTGAGGCTGAAGATCCTTCCATCGTTTCAGTAAGTAACAAGACAGGTAAGGTTAAAGCTAAGAAAGTTGGCGAGACCGAAGTTGTCATCACTGTAAGAAACAAGAAAGACGAAACCAAGATTGCCACAAAGATCCTCAACATTACAGTTAAGAAGAATTCAGATAAGAATTTTGAAGTAACAGGTATCGCAGATGGCAAGGAGTATAAGACTGGAGATACTATCACCGTTAAGATGCCCAGAGGTGAGTATGAGGACTGCAGAAGACTTACATGTTCTTCAAGCGATGTAGTTCTTAAGGCAAAGAAGGGAACATCCGGTGCAGAATATACCGTTACATTTAACAAGGCCGGCAGCTATACCATCAAGGCTGAGACATACCAGACTTCTACATATAGCGGAACCATCTATGCAAAGAGCTTTAATGTAACAGTTAAGGGTGAGGATAAGCCCGAGCCTACCGTTACACCTACTCCTACAGATTCCAAGCTTTCAGTTAAACAGACAGCACTTGACACCATCGTTATCTCAGGTTTTGGTGATGCAGCAAGCGTAAAGGGTTCTGACCTTGATATTTACTATGATATCGCAGGTACCAAGATTCCTGCTAACAATGTAATTAAGTCTGTTACAGCTGACGGAGACAAGGTAGTAGTTGCCATGGTATCACCTTTTATTGGCGGAACCGAATACTTTGTAAACAAGAAGGGCAGCAAGGCTGATCCAGCTAAGTTTAAGGCAGCTACAGCTACAGAAAAGGATATCGCAAGTGTCGCTGTTACTGTAAATAAAGCACTCGTAGGCGAGTACACAGATCTGGGAATCAAGTATTACAACAAGGATAAGATCGATATCACTTCAGGTATCACTTCAGGAATGGTATCAGTAAATGCTAATTGCCTTACCAATACTTTTGATGCGTTTGCATCAGGTACAAGCGTTTACTTCTACAAGGCAAATATGAGCTGTGAATTTGAAGTAAATGTACATATCTACTCTGATAACAGAGATGTAAAGAGTAACAAATTTACCGTAGTATCATATGAGCCCGTACCCAATGGTATGATCTATACCATTAAAGAAGAGACCGGTACATATCTTAAGGAAACAGATACATGTACATATTCATTTGCACTTAACGCTTCTAAGCCTGTTATCGAAGTACTCTTCAAGTATGTAGATGCAGCAGGAAAGGTTACATATCATACACTTGCAGAAGAGGGTATCACTAAGATCAAGCCCGCTGATGAGACAATATTGTTTGCAGGTGCACAGTCAGCTACAGGCGGTTGGTATCTTAAGCCTAACAAGACCGGTTCTACCAGTATTCTCTTCTACAAGGGAGACAATATCGTTCCCGGTGTAACAGCAAGAGTTACTGTTACCGAGGATTCAAAGCCTACCACAGTTACAGCTACCGTTTCAAAGACAAACCTTAATGTTAACGCATTATTAGGCGATAAGCTTGAGATCAAGGCTACCGTTAAGGATCAGTACGGTAATGAGATGAAGGGCCAGACAATCACTATCGAGCAGACAGAAGCAACAAAGACCAATACAGGTACCGCATACTTCGGATCGTTTGATGCTGACGGCGTACTTGTAGTAAACGGATCAAGCATCACACTTAATTCCGGTAAGAAGAACGGCGTTATTGCTGCAGTAGTAAAGAGCGGTTCAGGTCAGTATCCTGTTCAGTTCAACGTAGCAGATGTTGATACAGCTGACACAGCAGAACTTTCATCAAATCCCGAGCAGCAGAATTTCATTTTAAAGACCGGTATCAAAGAAGGAGATGTGAAGCCTGAATCAATAAAATTTAGTATTCAGAGCAAGAGCCAGGGCTTCGCTGTTAAGAATGAGAACATGAAGCTCTATCCCAAGCAGCTTACTCCTCAGATCACCAATACTGATCTTGGTGTAGCAGTAAATGATGTAGTATACCTTTACACTATTTACCATGTGGACGGAAACGGCAAGGCAGACTTCATGAAGACCCTTCCCGCAACTGTATTTACAGACGGAGTTACAGAGCTTCAGATCAAGGCTTATGATTATCAGGTAAGACTTGAAGAAGGCACATATCGTATCGATGCATACAAGGTAGTTGCAGGTGCAGCTAATTCTTCGATCACACAGATCGGAAGCAGAAACATCACTGTAGTAAATGACAAGCCTGTAGTAGAATTTAAGCAGATCAAGGTTACATCAACCAAGACCGATCCCGTTGATGTAGTAAAAGAGTGCTATGAGTTCTATATCGATGGCAAGAAGGTAGAAACTCCCAACATTCCTTCCGCAGAAATGAATACAGGATCTGACGGATCTAAGTTTGTTAAGAGCGTTAACCTTACAATCAACAATAAAGTTTATGGTGATTATACAATGAAGATAATCACCGAAAACGACAGCAAGGTAATCAAGTAATTTATGTAACTTAGTAATTTAGTAATATAAATCCTTCTTAAAAAATAGGGGCTGCCGCACTGAGTGCGACAGCCCTTGTCTTAATATCGCAAAAAGGCATAAAAATAGGGCTCGTGACGGGAGCCCTTTAGTTATTATGTGGCGATATTAAGACAGGGGCTGGTTAATTCTTAGGCGGTTTCGGCCCCATAAATTCATAAAGGTAGCTTTTTAGCATACCGTTGTATATCTTCCGGTTCTTGTCTGCCTTACGACCGATGTATTTCTCGGCATCTTCAAACCCCGTGATCACGAAGCAGGACCAGGTATCGAGCCTTGTCATGGCATCACCTATCATCGTATAGATGGGAGGCATGGCACTCTTTTCTTCGAGGCGCTCTCCGTAAGGCGGATTGGTTATGATAAAGCCGTACTTTTTGGTACTGGTGAGCTCCTTTATATCCCTTGCCTGGAAATGGATCTTATCCTCCACTCCTGCGAGTTTTGCATTCTGGCGTGCTGCGGATATTATCTCGGAGTCTATATCGTATCCCTGGATGTGAAGCTCAGTATCCTGCTTTATAAGAGAACGGGCTTCTTCTTTAGCATCAGCCCATATTTTCTTATTAAGAAATGAGAACTGCTCGGCAGCAAAGCTTCGGTTAAGTCCGGGAGCTATATTCATGCCTATGAGAGCTGCCTCTATCGGGAATGTACCGCATCCGCAGAATGGGTCAACCAGCAAACGGTCAGCCTTCCAGGGAGTATGGAGCAATATGGCTGCGGCTAAAGTCTCAGTGATGGGAGCCTTGCTGGTGAGCTTTCTGTAGCCACGCTTATGAAGGGACTCTCCCGAGGTATCGATACCTACCGTTACTTCGTCCTTAAGTATGGATACTCTTACCGCGTAGTCGGCACCGGTCTCATCAAACCAGTTGATCTTGTACTTCAATTTCAGCCTCTCTACCATAGCCTTTTTCATGATGGACTGTATGTCCGAAGGACTGAACAGGGCACTTCTTACAGAGTTGGCCTTGGTCACCCAGAACTTTCCGTCTTTTGGAATGTAGTTTTCCCACGGAAGAGCTTTGGTGCCTTCAAACAGCTCGTCAAAGGTGGTAGCCTTGAAGCATCCGACTTTTAAGAGTATTCTTTCTGTGGTACGTAAAAATGTATTTGCGCGGGCAAAAGCGGTTTCGTCTCCGGCAAATGTGACCTTGCCGTCCTCGACCTTTACTATCTCGAGGCCAAGTGCAAGTATTTCCCTTTTAAGTACTGCTTCGAGTCCGAAGTGGCAGGGAGCTATAAATTCATATCTCATATATTTTCCTATTTCTTTTTCTTCTTTTGCTTTACAGAGTTATTACTCTGTTTCTCTTTTTGCTCTTTCTTGGCTTTTTTGGCATCCTTTCGTAAAGCGGCTTTATCCTTGGCGGATGTCTTTATCTCCTGTACGTCCGGAGCGTCATCATCGTCGCTGTCGCTTCCGAGACTGTCCAGATCATCATCGTCATCATCGTCCATGATGATGAAATCTTCATCCTCTTCCTCTTCTTCAAGAGCAGATCCGTTTGCACCGCCCCTGTTGAAATATCCCATATCCTCAAGGAAGTCGCTGTCGTCACCTAAGTCGTCAGCCTGGATGGAGTCCTCGGGGCTGTAGTCTACGTTATCCGATGCATAGCCCAAAGCCGACCTTGCAGCCTCGGCTGCAGTACGGTTACGGGTATTGCCCTTCTTCTTTTTCTTTGCACGGAGTGCAGCTGCGGCACGGAGCCTTCTGTTATCCATAGCCTTGTTCAGCCACTCCAGGATGTCCTTTATGATCTCTGCGTTATTAGTTTCGTGGAGCAGGTCGTGACGGCATTCCTCGTAGATGGTGCAGTCGACATCGGTAAAATGATACCTCTGGAATGTATCAAACAGCTCGGTAGTATCCTCACCGTAGTTGACTACGGGGTCGTTGCCTCCGGATATAAGCAGTATCGGAAGATCGTTTTTTATCTGCTTTAAGTTGGTCTTTGATACGGCTTCATCAGTCAGATTGACAATATCGTTATAGAATGATACCGTACCTAAAAAACCGCATAACGGATCGCTGATATAAGAACCTACCAGCTGATTGTCGCGGGATACCCAGTCAAAGGTTGTCCTGTTTGATATCTTTGAAAAGTTCTTGAATTCGGTGAGCTTTTTGCAAAGATATTTGGATCTGTGTTTAGGCTTTTTGGAAAGTCGGATGAATTTTATCGTAGTAAGTAAGGAATTGATCTTTTTCTGAGGAGGATTGGGTGATGCACAGAGTATGCAGGCACTTAATGAATCAAATGCCTGTATGATACATCTGGCGATAAGGGCACCCATGCCGCATCCGAAAAGTATGAGTTTTCTTCCACGGTTTACCTTTTTGATGTACTTTAAAATGTGGAGGGCATCGGAGATCAGAAGCTCGTAGCCGTCATCATCAGCTATATATCCTAAGTCTTCGTAACGTATCTCCGATCCGTGGCCTCTGTGATCGTAGGTATATGTATCGTAGCCCTTACCGTTCAGTATTCTGCAGAAGTCATCAAACCTTCCGTGATGCTCGGCCATATCATGCAGGAGAAGTACACTTCCTATGGGAGTCGAAACGTCGGAAAGATTACCGTATATTGTGGTGGAAGTCTTGTCTTCCTGGATTAAGGTTATCCTTGTGGTTTCCATATCTATGTATATCCGCTAAAAGCGGTTCCTTTCTGGTATCCTGGGGGTGTTATCAACCCTATCAATTATATTATTTTTTACTTGAAAATGCAAGTGTTATGAAGTAAACTTATACTTGATATGTCGAATGCTGCTAAGCAACGTTTGACAGTCGATCCGCATGTCGAATAAAGAGGTTAAGAAAAATGAAAACTATTATATTTGCTACAGGTAATATGGGAAAGCTCCGTGAGATAAAACAGATCATGGAAGGACTTCCCTACAATATAGTATCCATGAAGGAGGCGGGACTCGAGACAGATGTTGATGAGACCGGTACTTCATTTGAAGAAAACGCTTTGTTAAAGGCAAAGGCTATCGCAAAAAAGGCAGCTGAGACGGAAGAATACCGCGAGGCTATAGTACTTGCTGATGATTCGGGTTTTGAAGTTGACTATCTGGGTAAGGAACCGGGTATCTATTCTGCCAGATACATGGGCACCGATACGCCTTATTCCATAAAGAACCAGAACATCCTTGACCGCATGAAGGGAGTGCCCGAGGAGCAGCGTGCTGCGAGGTTCGTTGCAGCTATCGCAGGAGTATTCCCTGACGGCAGATGTGAGGTTGTAAGAGATACATTTGAGGGAAGAGTTGCATATGAATCTAAAGGAATATACGGGTTCGGATATGATCCAATCATGTATGTACCCGAAAAAGGATGTAACTCCGGAGAGCTTCCTCCCGAAGAGAAAAACAAGATCAGCCACCGTGGCAAAGCATTAATGAAGATGAGAAAGCTTTTAGAAGTATAAAAGCATCGGACAAATACTGACGGATAAGGTGTGGAACATGAAAAATGTCGATAAATACGGGATCAATTACTTCCCTGTAGGAAAAGAATATAATTCATGGGCTGAGAAGGACCATATAGAAAAAGCACCCGTATGGTGCAGTGTGGATCTTCGAGACGGCAACCAGAGCCTTGTGATCCCCATGAGTATTAAGGAAAAAACAGAATTTTTTAAAACTCTGATCAAAGTGGGTTTTAAGGAGATAGAAGTTGGATTTCCTGCCGCCAGTGATACTGAATATGAGTTTATCAGGACTCTTATAGATAAGAATCTCATACCTGAGGATGTGACCATCCAGGTGCTTACACAGTGCCGTGAGCATATCATCAGGAAAACCTTTGAAGCATTAAAGGGAGTGCCTAAGGCTATCATCCACTTTTATAATTCCATAAGCTTGGCACAGCGTGAGCAGGTCTTTGAAAAGTCTAAGGAAGAGATGAAGCAGATGGCGGTGGATGCCGCAAAGCTCGTAGTTAAGCTTACAAAGGAATACGGCGGAGATTACAGATTTGAGTATTCTCCGGAGTCTTTTACAGGTACCGAGCCTGAGTATGCGGTTGAAGTATGTAACGCAGTACTTGATGTACTAAAGCCTTCGGAAAACAACAATGTGATCATCAATCTTCCCGCTACGGTGGAGATGAGTCTTCCTCACGTGTATGCCTCCCAGATTGAATACGTGAGCAAAAACCTTAAATACAGGGAATATGTAACACTGTCGGTTCATACACATAATGACAGAGGTACGGGCATAGCCGATACTGAGCTTGCACTTCTTGCTGGAGCGGACAGAGTGGAAGGAACACTTTTCGGTAACGGTGAAAGGACAGGAAACGTCGATATCGTTACACTGGCTCTAAATATGTATACTCACGGAATTGATCCGAAGCTTGATTTTTCAGATATAGATGCACTGATCGAGGAATATGAGAAAAGCACCGGCATGAAGGTGAACGAGAGATCTCCTTATGCTGGAGCACTTGTGTTTGCAGCTTTTTCGGGCAGTCACCAGGATGCCATTGCAAAGGGTATCCATTACAGGGAAAGAAACAATATCCGCAAGTGGGCTGTACCGTATATCCCCATCGATCCGAAGGATATCGGAAGAACCTATACCATGGATGTTATCCGTGTCAATTCCCAGTCGGGAAAGGGTGGCATAGGTTACGTGCTCGAACGTACCTACGGATACGTACTGCCTCGTGAGATGAGAGAGCATTTAAGCGGACTTTGCAAAGAGATCTCGGACCGCGAGCAGAAGGAACTGCGTCCGGGAGATGTGCTTAAGGTATTCACAGACAACTACCTTAATATCAAGGGCGAGATTGAGATCCTTGATTTCGAATTTATGCGGAACAAGGGCGAAGTTAAGATATATGTAACGTTTATCAGGGACGGAGTGGAAACGCCCATGCAGGCTGAAGGAAACGGTTCGCTGTCTGCAGTGAGCAATGCACTTAAAGCCTTTACGGGAAAGGATTACACCCTTCAGGTATTTACCCAGCACAGTATGCAGGGAAGGGGTTCACAGAGTGTGGCTGCCTCATACATCGGACTTGAGGACGAAAAAGGCAACATGTACTGGGGCGCCGGCACAGATACCGACGTTATCAAAGCCAACTTTAAAGCACTTATGAGTGCATTTACAAATATGACAAAGTAGTTGCTATTCGCGGCTATCCACACATAGAACATCCTGCAAGTTTACTTGTAAGGATGTGATAGAGCATGGAGAGACGATAACAGCAAAAAATTCAGGAGGGCGTAATGCTTCTTACAGGGTCCGAGATAGTAGTAAGAATACTTTTGGAACAGGGCTGTGATACCGTATTCGGGTATCCCGGCGGTCAGGTGCTGGATATATATGACAGCCTGTACAGGCACAGAAAAGAGATAAAACATATATTGACGGCTCACGAGCAGGGAGCGGCACATGCTGCCGACGGCTATGCCAGGGCTACGGGTAAGGTAGGAGTTGTTATAGCTACATCCGGTCCCGGTGCGACTAATTTAGTGACCGGTATAGCCACCGCATATATGGATTCCGTACCCATGGTAGCCATATGCGGCAACGTACCTACCACACAGATCGGTACAGACAGTTTCCAGGAGATAGATATCACGGGTATAACCGTGCCCATTACCAAATATAATTTCTTCGTAAAAAGGATAGAAGATCTGGCTGACGCCGTACGCAGGGCATTTATCCTCGCAAAAACCGGCAGACCCGGACCTGTTCTTATAGACGTGCCGAAGGATATTCAGGAAGCAAAATACAGGTATGAGGAACAAAAGCCTGAAGCCGGCCCTGAGCCTTTTGCGGCTAAGGATGTACGTATAGAAGAAGCAGCCGGAATGATAAATGCGGCAAAGCGTCCGTTTATATACTTCGGAGGCGGTATGGTCACATCCGGTGCCGAAGAAGAAATGAAGAAGCTTGCACGTAAGATAGATGCGCCTATCGCCTGCTCTATGATGGGACTTTCGGCCATACCTTCGGATTATCCCGGTTTCTTGGGTATGCAGGGTATGCACGGTCATTATGCGGCAACAGCAGCTATGCAGAAGGCGGATGTCATAGTAGCGCTCGGTGTCAGGTTTAATGACAGGGTTACCGGAGACCGCACCAGATTCGCACTTAAACAGAAGGTAGTACATATAGATATCGACGGTTCGGAGCTGGCTAAAACAGTGGATGAGGCTTGCTCTTTAAGAGGAGACCTGAAACTTACATTGGAAAAGCTTTTGCCTTTGATCGAGAAGTCCGAAAAGCCTCTCTGGAAAAAGCAGACCGAGGAGCTTAAGGCAAAAGAAAAAGAACTTACGGTTAAGGAAGCAGGCTTTACTCCGCAGTGTATCATAAAGACAGTAAACAGCTTTACAAATGCTGATACTCCCATAGCTACGGATGTGGGTCAGCATCAGGTATGGGCGGCACAGGAACTTAAATTCAGTAATCCCAGACGTTTTATATCGAGCGGTGGACTCGGTACCATGGGATACGGATTCGGAGCGGCCATGGGGGCATATTTCGGCACAGCGGAAAGACCTGTACTGATAACAGGTGACGGCAGTTTCGGTATGAGCCTTAATGAACTTGCGACGGCGGTTACTTATAAGGTACCCATAGTTATTATCATCATGAATAACGGAGTGCTGGGTATGGTAAGACAGCTGCAGTCACAGTTTTATAAAAAGCATTATTCCGCCACAGTGCTTGACCGCAGGACCGATTTTGTGGCATTGGCTAAGAGTTTCGGAGCTGACGGGGCAAGTGTAATTTCACAGGAAGAGCTTGAGGAGGCATTAGATAAGGCGTTTAGCGGTAAGATGCCATACGTGATAGATTGCCGTATAGATAAGGATGCTGAAGTTACATCCATGGTCCCGAGCGAGGATTTAACGGGCAGATAAAATAAAAAATAAAAAATATGTTGACAAGTGGAAAAAGTCGCGATATAATATCCCTTGCGTTGTGAGAAAGGCGTGTTTCCTGTTAGGTCTCTGACGATCTTTCATACGCCGTTAGTTCGGGGTGTGGCTCAGTTTGGCTAGAGTGCTAGATTTGGGATCTAGAGGTCGCAGGTTCAAGTCCTGTCACCCCGACGCAAACTGAATAAGTTGTATTGTGATATGCGGGTGTAGTTCAATGGTAGAACACCAGCCTTCCAAGCTGGACACGTGGGTTCGATTCCCATCACCCGCTTTTGTGTATAAATTACACAGGTAAGTGCCAGTAGCTCAGTTGGATAGAGCAACGGCCTTCTAAGCCGTGTGTCGGGGGTTCGAATCCCTTCTGGCACGTTTGTACCATGGTTGGTACAGCATTAAAATGGTCTGGTCTTTTTGACAGAACCGCAGGAGATAGCTTTACTGCTA
>JAFZQN010000090.1 GCA_017620375.1 Lachnospiraceae bacterium | reverse complement strand
TATATACTCTGTCAGGGTGCTATCACCAATCTGGCTGTAGCTATAAACAAGGAACCAAGTATAAAGGATCGCATCAAGGTCATCTGGATAGGTACTCACGGTACAGAAAAAAGGAAAGCTCCCTTCAGGGAGTTTAATGCAGGTAATGATGTGGCAGCCGCAAACTTTGTCCTTGAAAGCGGCGTTGAAATATGGCTGGTACCTTCAGATGTATATTCTACGATCACGGTAGGTCTAGCTGAACTGAAAGTCAAGGTTCTTCCCTACGGTAAGATCGGAAAACATCTGTATGAAAACATGATTGAGTATAATCTCTCTCCAATGGCCGGCTGGACACAGGGTGAATCATGGTCATTAGGCGACTCTCCTGCCATCGCTCTGGCTATCAACCCCGGATGCGGCAAATTTGAATACGAACCTGCACCTCACGTAAACGCAGATACTACTTCGACACTACGTCCAGGTAATCCCATGATCCGAGTCTACAAGAGTGTAGATTCCAGATATATCCTCGAAGATTTCTTCGCAAAACTGAAGCTGTTCGCTGAAGATGACTGATATTCCGCTTAAAATCATCCCTTCCGCCCTGAGCTAAGTATGCCTATTGGTTAATATATACCGTTTACAAAATAAAAAAAGGCTCTGAATTTCAGAGCCTTACAGGTATATTATGTTTATTCAGATAATCTTTTAGATCCGAGATCTCCATCTCTTTGTAATGGAACAGGGATGCTGCAAGTACCGCGTCGGCATGTCCTATTTCAAAGGCGTCAAGGAAATGTTCAAAAGTACCTGCTCCGCCGGAAGCTATAACCGGTATATCAACCACATCGGATACCGCGCGGGTGAGTTCACAATCATAACCAGCCTTTGTGCCGTCACAGTCCATGCTTGTAAGAAGGATTTCTCCTGCACCAAGCTCATAAGCTTTTCTAGCCCACTCAACAGCATCGATACCCATATCGATCCTGCCGCCATGCTTATATATGGTCCATCCGTTTCCATCGACACGTCTTTTTGCATCTATGGCACAGACCACACACTGACTTCCGAACTTTCCGGCTGCATCACTTATAACCTGAGGGTTATCTATCGCAGCGGAGTTAACTGCTACCTTATCAGCGCCGGCTCTTAAGATGGTCTTAAAATCATCTACGGTACGGATACCGCCACCGACAGTGAACGGGATGAATACATTTTCCGCAACCTTGCGGACCATATCTACAACCGTATTCCTTTTGTCGGAGGATGCAGTGATATCAAGAAATACCAGTTCATCGGCACCGTTTTTGTTATAGATGGCACCTACTTCCACAGGGTCACCGGCATCTCTTAAGTTTATAAAATTAGTTCCCTTTACTACCCTTCCGTCTTTTACATCAAGGCAGGGAATTATTCTCTTTGTAAACATACAAATTCCTCTATCAAGTTAAATACATTACAGTGAGCAGAAGTTCTTAAGGATCTCCATTCCGACATCGCCGCTCTTCTCGGGGTGGAACTGGCATCCGAATATATTCTCATGCTCTATGGCGCTGTCAAAGGTGATACCGTATTCTGTAGTGGTAGCTACATCCTGACGGTTGACAGCATTCAGATAATACGAATGAACAAAATATACGAAGCTTCCGTCATCTATTCCCTTAAACAGTTTCGAATCCTTATTCAGCTTATTTAGTGAATTCCAGCCCATATGGGGAACTTTTAAAACCTGCGGATCTGTGCCCTTGCAGGGGAATAACGGGTTTTCCTTAAATCCGGTAATGCTTCCGGGAAGGATACCCAAACCTTCGATATGTTCTTTATCTGTCTCGCCTACGTTTTCGGTACTGAAATCAAACAGCATCTGCATTCCGAGACATATTCCTATAAAGGGAGTTCCCTTAGCTATCATCTCCTTGATAGGAGCGATAAGGTTGTATTCCCTAACCTTATTCATACAGTCGGCATATGCTCCGACACCTGGAAATACTACATGATCTGCTTTATATAACACAGCCGGATCGTTTGAAAGCTCCACTTCATACCCCAGGTATTTAAGAGCATTCATTACACTCATGGTATTACCGGCATCATAATCAATTACCGCTATTTTTGACATTTCTTTAATCCTATCTGTTTTAGTTCTCGTTGAACAGGTCTAACTCCTCATACTCACCGAGCAGGCTGTAAATATATTCGCTGTAATCCACCGAATCATCGACCTCTACAAGATCATATGCTTCTTTTTCATTCAGGTTAAACTGTGTGGAAAGCCTGTCCAGTATCTCGCTCTTTACATAATTAAGATCGTCTGTGATATTAAGTATCTGTGCGAGCTGGAGATACTTTTCATAACGCTGGAGTCCCTTTAACAGTGAATCAAGCGCTTTTTCCTTATTATTGGATTTCATATAATACTCGTAAGAGTTCAGCTGATGGTTTACGAACATGACTGTCATGATCCTGTCGTAAAGCTCAATGTCCTCATCCTTTATCTTAAGGCCGTATACTTCATAATAAGCCTCGTTGTATTTCTGTACATTGAAATCCTCCTGAGCGTTTTTGATACTCAGGTTATATGAATATATATTGCTTCCGATGATGATAACTATAGTAAGTATCGCAAATATTACGAACAGTATGGTAGCTCCGGCTTTGTTGATCTTACCGTGCTCCACCTCATACTCCGCAATGGCAAGTGCTGCTTCTCTCTTCTGCTTCTCTTTTTCTTTAGCGGCAGCTTTCTTTTCCATGGCAAGAGCCATTTTTCTGTTACGTTCTGCGTCTGCTTCAGCCTTTTTCCTGGCTTTCTCTGCCTCGGCTTCAGCCTTCTTTTCCTCGGCCAGACGTTTCTTTTCTTCCTTCGCCTGAAGAGCTTTTTCTTCCTCTTCCTGTTTTGCCCTGCGATCTGCTTCGATCATCTCAGGGGTGACATCTTCGTTTATGTTTCCGAAAAGACGCTTGAAAAAGCCGGCTTTCTTCTTTTTCTTTTTAGGCTGTACAGATATTTCTTCTTCTATGGGATTGAAATCCGAAAAAGCAGCTCCGGGTGAGACCATATCCGCATTTTCACCCTGAAGGCTTTCATTTATCAGATTAAGTTCGGAATCGTCATGATCGGGAAGTCCGTCTGTGACATCTCCGCCTATACCGGAATCGATATCCATAAACAATGCATCGACATCGGCCTGAGATTCCGTACTGTCGCCGCCGTTCTTCCACTCGACATCTATAAGTTCATCTGCAGGCTGTTCAGTAAAAGCTTCAGCCACGGGCTGAGCGATCTCTTCCTCGGCAACATTAAACAGATTTTCTTCCGGACTCTGAGGTTTCTCAATCTCCGGTACCGCTTCCTCCTTGCCAAGTAACGCAGCATATGCCTCAGCTTCTTCAAAGATATTCTCTATATCCTCTTCGGGTATAACATCGCCTTCGGGCTCGATAGGTCCTGCAGAATCCATGTCAGCCAGTAAATCGGACAGCATTTCATCCATCTCGGCCGGCTGTTCCTTAACAGGCTCCTTAGGTTTACGTCTTGCAGGAGTTTCGGAAACTTTAGAACTGTTTATTCCAACAGAACTAAGCAGACTGTCCAAATAAGACTCATCTGCTTTATTCTTTCTCTTCTGTTTACAACTGTCACAATATTTTTGTCCGTCACGGATCTTTTTGTGACACTTAAGACATGTTCCCATCAGTCACCACTTCAGTTAGTTAGATTTTGATATAAAATGGTCAAGTACCTGTACCATAGAACCGATCTCAGGCTTGGACATCTGTGCGTCCGCACCCAACAGTTCACCTTTTCTTCGCATCTCTTCATTTACAAGCGAAGAGAATATGATAACCGGAATATTTTTCAGCTCCGGATCTTCCTTTATCAGCTTGGTCAGATGATGTCCATCCATCTGAGGCATCTCTATATCTGTAATAACACATTTTACCTTTTCATGGACGCTGTTTTCGGCTTTATACTTACACAAAAGGTCGTAAGCCTCCTTACCGTTGCTGGTAAGGGTAATAGCTGTATATCCGGCCTTTGAAAGCGAATCATGGATAAGTTTGTTTAACAGAGGTGAATCTTCAGCCACCAGTATCGGAGCATTATTTCTCTGTCTGATACCGAGAGCATCGATATCTGACATCCTGAGTCCCGTTTCAGGGCTGATATCTGTAACTATCTTCTCAAAGTCAAGTATAACGATAAGCAGTCCGTTTATCTTTAAGAAACCTGTAGCAACGCTTCTGCCGGAATTATTGATTGATTCATCCGGTTTGGATATATCCGCCCATGATACCCTGTGTATACCGACTACCGACTGGACATGAAATGCTACATTCAATTTATTGAAATTGGTCACGATAAACATGTCGGTTTCTTCATTTGTCACATAAGGTACCGCAAGACTCTTATTAAGATCAATGACAGTGATTATCGTATCTCTGGGCATATATATGCCTTCTATACAGGGATGAGAGTTGGGAATGGGTGTCGGCCTTTTGTATGGAAGGATCTCTCTTACCTTAGCCACATTTATCCCGTAATGCTGGGATCCGACGATAAATTCAAGTATTTCAAGCTCATTGGTACCGCTCTCAAGAAGAATCTTTGTATCCATTTGGCGTCCCCCTTAATTGATCTTTATCTCATACTCGTATCCTGTTTTATCATCTTTAGCCTTAAGCTTATATGTCTTCTCGCTGTCATTTACAAAGAAAAGCAAAACGGCGTCATATGAACCGCCCGCATTGATATCGTCATTTAAGAACTGGATATCGTTGGGAAGTGCACATATCTGCGGTCCTAAAATATCACCATTATCACAGTACAGATAATAGTTTACGTTGCTATCCTTTGAAACAAATTTACTTTTAGAAGCAGATATGTTTTTGATAAGGAAATACAGTGCTAAAACCTTTTCTCCGTCCTGCTTGGGTGTAATGACGGAGTACTCGTTTTCCACATACTTTTCCGACAGCTTATAATATCCGTATTCTACGGTAAAATCAGTCTTGCCGTATAACTCCGTAAGACCGGATACCAGATTTTTCGGTTCTTCGGTTATTTCCGGTGTGGGAGTCGGAGTATCGGTAACTTCGGGAGCCTCGGTAGGTGTAGGAGTCGGGGTACCGGGATCCGTTATCGGAGGTGTAGGGGTTACAGCTTCTGTCACGTTTTCTTCCTTACCGGCGTTATAGATATCTTCAAGCTCCTTCTTATCCAAAAGCTTTCTTTCGGCAGTTTTGTTCTTATCATACTTTAAAAGCAGATATGCACAGTACTGCGCAATGGCATCGCTCTCGTCGTCCGTAATATTATACTCGGGTGCGGAAGAACAGCCGCAAACAAGCACAGCTATAAGCAGAATAAGTGCGATGACGCTTTTTTTACCTATCATGTTCTTCCTCTCCTTTCAATAACCTTATTCAATAATTTTATCACTTCTACATGAAATTTGCAAGAAATTTAGTCTATTGTCAGCTCAAACCAGAATTCAACACCGGTCGAATGATTTACCACACCGTACTCCTCATTGTGGGACTCCATTATTGCCTTAACTATGGACAATCCGATACCGCTTCCGCCGTATTCACGCGTACGCGCCTTATCCACTTTATAAAACTTATCCCATATATTGCTTATGTCGGCTTCATTTATGATATCTCCGGAGTTAAACACAGATACCCTTATCTTGTTATCATGCTTATTGAAACCTATATCTATGATATTGGGCTCCTTACAATGGTTCATTGCATTGCTGAGATAATTGGTGATAACTTCCTCTATCCTGTATTCATCCGCCCATACATATACCGGATCCGTTCCGTTAAACACTATCTTGATATTCTTCTGTTTTGCGAGAAGCTCCACCGAATCCGATATCGATTTTACCAGAGCGACTATATCAAATCTTGAAAGCTCCAGATTTGAGTTGCCGAACTCAAGCTCATTCAGCGTGAGCAGCTTCTTTACCATATTGTTCATCTTCTGGGCTTCATCAACTATGACGTCACAGTAGAACTGTCTGCTTTCCTCGTCATCGTTAATGTTATCGGCCAGGCCTTCCGCGTACCCCTGAATAAGCGCTATGGGAGTTTTCAGCTCATGGGACACATTTGAAAGGAATTCTCTTCGCATTTCCTCAGCTTCGGTCTTTTGCTTTATATCCTTTTCAAGCTCGATATTGGCTGATTTTAGTTCGCTTATGGTGGTCTCGAGCTTATCCGCCAAAGTATTTATACTTCTGCCGAGTTTTCCTATCTCGTCCTTTCTCTTTCCCGTATACCTGTTTTCAAACTTAAGCTGGCTCATCTCATTAGAGATATCCGAAAGGTTCAGGATCGGTTTTGTGATACCGCAGCTGAAAAGGTACGTAAGTATTGAACATAGTATAAGCAGTATCCCGCCCGATATCAGAAGAAACCGGTTGGATATTACCGCACTTTCGCTGATGTTTGAATAACTGGTCCTGATAAATATCAGGTCCTGATCGTTCAGATAACCGACCAGATCAATGTATTTTGAATCAAAACGTTCCTCAAAATACATGTATATATCATAATAGTCTTCTTTTGTTTTTAAGAGCTCGGGAGAACGTTCTCCCGGTGCCGGACCAAACATATATCTCTGTAAAGCTTCTATGATACGACGCAGTCTGTCATTTCTGAAAACACTGCCCTCTGACCCGATACTGAAGGAAAGAGGATATGTAAAGTCGAGTCCGTTGCCTTTCCTGTCCGACAGGATATAGATGCTTACATTTGATACACTTTCAACCTTTTCTATCTTCGAAATACTCTCATCACTGTCCGGGTCACCCTCAAGGACGATCTCATTTATCTTATCGTATACATCCACCAAAGAGTTAACCTTTGTTTTCTCATAATATGTCGGAAGAAAGAAATTATTGGCGGCCCAGCATAAAAAAATGAGTAGGAAAAGAGAAAAAGTAAACAGCAGTGATATCTTACTTCTTAATGATCTTCCCATATTTAAGCCTCAAATTTATAACCCATACCCCAGACGGTCTTTATCAGATCACCCTTATCTCCCATTTTGCTACGGAGTTTTTTAACATGGGTGTCGATAGTTCTGGCATCTCCGAAATAATCATAGTTCCATACGTTATTAAGGATCTTGTCTCTGGAAAGAGCCACCCCCTTATTGGATATGAAATACTCTAAAAGCTCAAACTCCTTAAGGCTCAAGTCTATAAGCTCTCCGTCCACATATACTTCGTGGGCCTGCTTATCCATCTTGATCCCGCCTATCTCTATCACATCATCTCCCAAGCTTCCTGTCCTACGCAGAATAGCATCTATCCTGGCTACCAGTATCTTGGGACTGAAAGGTTTGGATATATATTCATCCACGCCCAGCTCAAAGCCTAAGAGTTCATCCTTTTCGTCCCCTCTGGCGGTCAGCATGATGATAGGCACCTTGGAATTACTTCTTATCTCCCTGCATACCTGCCATCCGTCCATCTTGGGCATCATGACATCAAGTATGATCAACGATATGTCTTTTTCCGAATAAAAAATATCACAGGCCTGTTCTCCGTTTTCAGCCTCCAAAACCTGTATCCCGTTTTTATTTAAAAAGTCCTTGACCAATTTACGCATTCTGCTTTCATCATCAGCTATCAGAACTTTGATCGTATCCATTCTCATCGCCTCCGTTAATCTGTTGTTCCCTTACCCTTATGGCTTCCTCTCTGGCTGATAATTCCTCGGCCCATCCCGCATATCTGTCCTGAAGGTCTTTTTCCGCATCACTGAACGGGGTATTTCCGCTCGTGACCGCCATAATAAACAGTATCAATATCACTACAGCCAGTGCTGAAATGATGTAATAACACTTTTTAGCTTTATTCTTATAATGATCCGCTACAGCCTTAAGCTTTCTCTCACGATCGGCATGCTCCTGTTTTTCACGCTTTAACTGTCTCTCTTCTGCAGAAAACTCTTCCGATATTTTATTATCAAGCTTTTCAAATCCGCCGTTTAACGCTTCTTCTCCGGTCTGTATCGCAGAATCGGTCTCAAGCGCTTCCTCATCCCCAAATGAAGAAAGCTTGCCCTTAGCTCCGTTATCCACCCGTATGGGGATCATTTTTATCTGAGAATCCTCGACCACACCGCTCTCAATACAATAATCTCTAAGCTGTTTTAAAAATGAGAGTCCGACTACGGTCTTCATATCCTGTCTTTCGAGCAGCTTATAATACACAAGTAAGGCTACCTGCGGATCGTTAATGTTCATCCTTTCCGTGATATAGCCTATGATATCCGATTCTTTTTTTGCCAGTGCATATTCCATTGAGTCATCGAACTGGAAACCGCCTATTTTCAGTCCTTCCCACATTTCTGTCACCCCTTAAACACTGTTAATCTGTTTCAATAGAGTCAATTAT
>JAFZQN010000006.1 GCA_017620375.1 Lachnospiraceae bacterium | reverse complement strand
GAGGAAGTATACAACAAGTTCTTAGAGGCAACAGGCATAGAGCTTAAGGAAGGTTTCGGACAGACCGAGACCACACTTACCGTTGCCAACTTAAAGGGCATGAAGGTAAAGCCCGGTTCCATGGGTAAGCCTTCACCTATGTATGATGTTGATATCGTGCTTCCCGACGGTACCAGTGCAAGTGTCGGTGAAGTAGGCGAGATAGTGGTAAAGACCGATAAGAAGGTTCCCTGCGGACTGTTCAGAGGTTACTACCGTGACGATGAAAAGACCTTAGAGGTATGGCATGACGGTGCATACCACACAGGAGATACCGCATATAAGGATGAGGACGGATACTTCTGGTATGTAGGAAGAACCGATGACCTTATTAAGTCATCCGGATACCGTATCGGACCGTTCGAGATCGAGTCGGTACTTATGGAGCTTCCTTATGTATTGGAGTGTGCTGTAACTGCAGCTCCCGACCCTGTAAGAGGACAGGTTGTTAAGGCTACCATCGTACTTACCAAGGGTAAGGAAGGATCCGATGAACTGAAGAAAGAGATCCAGACCTATGTAAAAGAGCATACCGCACCTTACAAGTATCCCCGTATAGTAGAATTTGTACCCGATCTTCCTAAGACTATAAGTGGTAAGATCAGAAGAAATCTGCTAAGAGAAAAGGATAATAAGAGTTTATCATGACAAAAATAAAGAAAATCAGTTTAATGCCCGCTAAGTGTGCGGTGGATCTTTCGGACGGAAGCGAGAGAGGTCTGTATGTAGATCAGGATTATATCTTAAGAAAACTGGGCAGACCTCACAGAGCTGTTAATATCATGTATTGTTATTATCCTAATGACGAGGCATGGCCCAAAAGAGCGCAGGATGCATACAAGGACATGGAAGTCGGGTTTGCCTGGGATTATCCTTACGATAATTATTTCCCGTATCTGGGAGGTATAAACGGTAATACCGAGGGTGAGCCGTTTACATGCATGAAGGATATACGCCGTCACGGTCAGGATGTAATACTGACTCTTACCTGTGACCCTAAGGTTACTGATGAGCACATTATCGGTATTGCAAAAGACTTAAGGCCTTTTGGCAGGATGATGTTAAGACTTAACCATGAGTGTACAGGTAACTGGTTCTCGTTTAATAAAAGGGCAAGTTATCAGGAAATAGCTGATTTTTATGTACGTTTTGCTAAGATAGTAAAAAAATATGCTCCGAATGTAACAATGATACTGTGTGCCGGTGCCGCCGCTGATAAAAAATCTGAAAAGATCGAGATGGAAGAAGAATTCCTCGAAGCTTTTAAAACTACGGATATCTGGTCAATCGATAAGTATATAGCTCTTAACTGGGGCTGGCCTTATGAGGTAGCTGAAAAGACAAACAAACAGCATATGAGGAATTCAAGCGATGCCGTATATGCCTGTGCCAAGAAGACATTTGACAGACTGGTTAAGCTGACCGGAGAACGTAAACCCATGGTAATGTCAGAGCTTAATGCGGACGGTGATGTAACCGGACCGTATGCCCAGGCAAACATCATGAGACATTTTGCAAATGTGGTCAAGAATGATAAAGAAAAGTGGTTTTCAGCTTTTTGCTTCTATCAGTTCAGGGATGACGGAAGACTCGGACTTGAGATCACCGATCCGAATAATGCAAATGTAGGCGTTGAACAGCCGATAATGGCTGCATATAAGGATATTATCAATGATGATTTCTTTAAACCCGGTATAAAGGACGGAAAGAGTGCAAAACTTCCTTTAACTCTACGGTGGGGTGGCTCAGAGGATGCGGAAGGAGTATCGGTCGAGCTTGACTTTGATGCGGACCCTGTATTTGCCGAAGCCAACTTTAACAGCAGTCTCGAAGAAGCCAACCTTATGATGGAGCTTAACGGGATGTGGTTTTACAAGGCACCCGGTGTAAAGTTTGTAGACTTCATGCCTGCATTCTTTAATAAGAGGCTTAAAGGACCTAAGAAGCTTAAACTTAATATCTTTGCACCGCCCGCCACGGGAGAAAACGATCCTAAGCAGGGTAAGGGCTGGGATACAGATTATTACTATGAATTAAAAGAATTACCGGATATCAGGATAAGATATGAAAAAATATGCTGATAGTCGCAGAAAACGATATGGGGTCAGACTGTTAAAGGGGTCTGACCCCTTTAGTTTGCTAAAGCAACAAGCGGATTGACACTCACTCCAAAAAGTAGTAAAATTAAGGGTTGTAAGGCATATATAATTGTTTTTCTGCTTTTTAAAAGCGAAGAAAGTAGAGGATAAAAATGGAGCAACAGTTTTTGGTTGACAGTGTAGAGAAGCTCGAAGAGCTGATCGCTAGAGTACGCAAGGCTCAGGAAAAGTTTGCGGAGTATCCCCAGGAGAAGGTTGATGAGATCTTCAGAGCGGCAGCTTCGGCAGCATGTGCGGCAAGACTTCCTCTTGCTAAAATGGCAGTGGAAGAGACGGGCATGGGCTGTGTTGAAGATAAGGTAATAAAGAACAGTTTTGCTTCCGAGTACATATACAATGCTTATAAGGATGCTAAGACATGCGGTGTTATTGAAGAGGATAAGGCAGCCGGTATACAGAAGATAGCGGAATCCATCGGCCTGGTAGCCGCTGTTATACCTACCACAAACCCTACATCCACATCCATATTTAAGACTCTTATATGTTTAAAGACCAGGAACGGTATTATCATAAGCCCTCACCCTAGAGCAAAGAAATCCACCATAGAAGCTGCCAAGATCGTGTTAGAAGCAGCTGTTAAGGCCGGAGCTCCCGAAGGTATCATCGGCTGGATAGATGTTCCTTCACTTGATATGACTAATCTTATCATGAAGTCGGCAGATATCATCCTTGCTACCGGTGGTCCCGGTATGGTTAAGGCTGCTTATTCTTCAGGTAAGCCCGCACTCGGCGTTGGTGCAGGTAATACACCTGCCATCATCGATACAAGTGCGGATATAGTACTTGCTGTTAACTCGATCATGCATTCCAAGACATTTGATAACGGTATGATCTGTGCTTCAGAGCAGTCAGTTATAGTTCTTAAAGACATATATGATGAGGTTAAAAAGGAATTCGCTTATCGCGGAGCATATTTCCTTAACCCCGAAGAGACGGAAAAGGTACGTAAGACCATAATCATTAACGGTTCACTTAATGCAAAGATAGTAGGTCAGACAGCATTTAAGATCGCTGAACTTGCAGGTGTAAGTGTACCTGAATCGGCTAAGGTGCTTATAGGTGAAGTTGAGTTAGTAGAACTTTCTGAAGAGTTTGCACATGAAAAATTAAGTCCTGTACTTGCTATGTACAAGGCTGAAGATATCGAGGATGCATTCGCTAAGGCTGAAAGACTTATAGCTGACGGCGGATACGGACATACCTCATCAATCTATATTGATACAGAAAAGAGACAGGATGTCTTTAATGAGTTCAAAGAGCGCATGAAAACCTGTCGTATAGTAGTTAACACTCCTTCGTCACACGGCGGTATCGGAGATCTTTACAACTTCAAATTATTACCATCACTTACACTCGGGTGCGGTACATGGGGCGGTAACTCAGTAAGTGAGAATGTAGGCGTAAAACATCTCTTGAATATCAAGACAGTGGCTATAAGGAGGGAGAACATGCTTTGGTTCAGAGTTCCTGAGAAGGTATATATAAAGAAGGGCTGTACAGCTCTGGCTCTTAGCGAGTTAAAGACAGACCTTAATAAGAAAAGAGCATTTATCGTTACTGACAGCTTCCTGTTTAAGTCGGGTATGTGCAAGCCTGTAACCGATAAACTCGACAGTCTGGGCATAGTACATACTACATTCAGTGATGTAGAGCCCAATCCTACTTTAAGAAGCGCCAAGGCCGGAGCAGAGCTTATGAAGAGCTTTGAACCCGATACCATCATCGCCATAGGCGGCGGTTCGGCTATGGATGCGGCTAAGATCATGTGGCTGCTCTACGAGCATCCCGAAGCAGATTTCGCTGACATGGCTATGCGATTCGTAGATATCAGAAAGAGAATATATAAGTTCCCGCATATGGGAGATAAGGCATATTTCGTAGCTATACCTACATCTGCAGGTACAGGTTCTGAGGTTACTCCTTTTGCTGTTATAACAGATGAATCAAACGGTATCAAGTATCCTTTGGCTGATTACGAGCTTTTACCTAAGATGGCTATAGTTGATGCTGATTTCCAAATGACAGCACCCAAGAGCCTTACATCGGCATCAGGTATCGATGCTGTATCTCATGCACTTGAAGCATATGCTTCGATGCTGGCTACTGATTATACCGACGGATTGGCACTTCAGGCATTAAAGGTTATATTTGAATACCTTCCTATAGCTTACGAGGACGGTACAAATGTTAAGGCCAGAGAGAAGATGGCAAATGCAGCTACACTTGCAGGTATAGCTTTCGCTAACGCATTCCTCGGTGTATGTCACTCAATGGCTCATAAGCTCGGTGCTTATCACCATATAGCACACGGTGTGGCTAACGCACTTATGCTTGAAGAGGTTATAAGATTTAATTCAAAGGAAGCTCCCGCAAAGATGGGTACCTTCCCTCAGTACGATCATCCTAAGACATTAAGACGTTATGCAGAGATCTCAGAATATCTCGGACTCGGCGGAAATAGCGACGAGGAAAAGGTAGAGGCTCTTATCAAAGCAGTTAACGACCTTAAGGAAAAGATCGAGATCAAGAAGACTATCAGGGACTATGTACCCGATGAGGCAGAGTTCCTTAAGACTCTTGATGAGATGTCAGAACAGGCATTTGACGATCAGTGTACAGGTGCTAATCCCAGATATCCTATGATAGCTGAGATCAAGCAGATGTTCCTTAATGCATATTACGGAAAACATGATGATGTTTGATAGGTGATCAAGGAGGAGGCAGTATGAAATTAGATAATATCGTATCTACACGTAAGAATAAAGTAATCTACCGTGATGGAGATGCCTGTATAAAGGTGTTTGATGAGAGTTATTCCAAGGCAGATGTATTAAACGAAGCACTTATCACTGCCAGGATAGAGGAAACAGGGCTCAATATCCCTAAGCTCCGTGAAGTAACGGTTATAGACGGTAAATGGGCTATAGTAAGTGATTATATAGAGGGAACTCCGCTTGATAAGCTTATGGCGGAGAATCCCGATAAGAAGGATGAATACCTTGAAAAGTTTGTTGACTTACAGCTTGAGGTACAGTCAAAGCGCTGTCCTTTATTAAATAAGCTTAAGGATAAGATGAACAGAAAGATCAGCGAGACAAAGCTTGATGCTACCACCAGATACGAGCTTCATACCAGACTTGAAGGTATGCCCAAGCACGTAAAGGTATGTCACGGTGACTTCAATCCTTCAAATATCATAGTAAAGGATGACGGCACCATGTATATCCTTGACTGGGCTCATGCCACCCAGGGAAATGCATCGGCCGATGCAGCACGTACTTACCTGCTTTTCTGGCTTAACAACGATATGGAGACAGGTGAGAAGTACTTAAAGCTTTTCTGCAAGAAGAGTGATACCGCTATGCAGTATGTCCAGAAATGGATCCCCATCGTAGCAGCCTCTCAGTCCGTAAAGGGACATGAAGAAGAGATGGAGCTCCTGATGAAGTGGGTTAACGTGGTAGACTACGAGTAATATAGATATGTCATCCTGAGCGTTAGCGAAGGATCTTTTCTAAAGAAGGTATGAATCATTATTATGTATATATAATTACAAATTGGAATAATAAAGTATTATATATTGGTGTTACTAATAATATTGCAAGACGAATATATGAACACAAAAATAAGCTGATAGACGGCTTTACAAAAAAATATAATGTTTATAAGTTGGTATATCTTGAAGAAATGAATGATGTAAAAGCTGCCATTTCAAGGGAAAAACAGCTTAAAGGTTGGAAAAAAGATAAGAAGATCTTGCTTATTGAAAGTATAAATCCTAAGTGGGAGGAATTGAATATCGATGTATAAAGATCCTTCGCTTCGCTCAGGATGACACGAGAGTTTGTATGGAGAATACATATGTCATGGTACAACGAAACTGTATTTTATCATATATATCCGTTAGGCATGACCGGGGCTCCGTTTGATAATCCTTATGGGGAACCGGTAAGCAGGATAAAGGATATAGAAAAATGGATACCGCATATAAAAGAAATAGGATGCGGTGCCATATATATCGGACCGTTGTTTGAATCAAAGAGCCATGGCTATGATACCACGGATTATAAGAAGCTGGACGGAAGACTGGGGACCAATGAGGATCTTAAGGCTTTTGTCGCAAAGTGTCATGGTGAGGGTATAAAGGTCATATTTGACGGCGTATTTAATCATGTGGGACGCGATTTCTTTGCTTTCAAGGATCTGCAGCAAAACCGTGAGAACTCACAGTATAAGGACTGGTTCTGTAATGTAAACTTCTGGGGAAACAACGAGTTTAACGACGGTTTCTCATATGATAACTGGGGCGGATACAATATCTTAGTCAAGCTTAACCTGTGGAACCAGACTGTGAGAGACTACCTCTTTGATGTAGTTAAATTCTGGGTATCAGAGTTTGATGTGGACGGTATACGCCTTGATGCGGCCGATGTACTTAACTTTGACTTTATGAAGCAGTTAAGGGGCTTGGCGAATACCATAAAGCTTGATTTCTGGCTGATGGGTGAGGTCATACACGGTGAATATGTAAGGTGGGTAAACGAAGGGACTCTTCACAGTGTGACTAACTACCACCTGCATAAGGCTCTTTATTCCGGGCATAACGATCATAATTATTTTGAGATAGCACATACGGTAAAACGTCTGCAGGATATGGGTGTTAACCGTAATGAAGGATGTATGCTCTATAATTTCGTGGATAACCATGATGTGGAGCGTATATATACCAAGCTTGTAAATAAGGCACACTTTGTACCGGTACATATCCTTCTGTATACACTGCCCGGTATACCTTCGATATACTATGGATCAGAATTTGCCATAGACGGTAAGAAAGAAAAGTTTTCCGATGCTTCCTTAAGACCCTGCATGAAGGCCGAGGATTACAGTGAAAACATGATCTCTTCGTTTTTCGGAGTGTTATCCGCTATACGTTCCTACCCGGGAGTGACCGAAGCTCTTTCTTCGGGTGGATACAGACAGATAGTGCTTACCAACAGACAGTATGTATTTGCCAGGGAAACGAACTTTAGGCATGTATATGTGGCAGTCAATAATGATGAAAATGAAGCTGTGGTAAGGTTTAATGCGGACAGTAACTGCTTAAGACGTTTTATCCTTGCAGCGGGGGCAAACGCCGATGAAAATACAAAGAGTGAACCTCAGGGCGGACTTATAGGAAAGCCGGATATAGAGGAGTGTTATATTGAATCTCAGGGTAATTGTTACTATGAGATCAAGCTTCCGGCATGTTCCGGTGCGATATTTATGTCAGTATAATCTTACCGTGCGGTAAATGCATGGCTAGCTTATAAATCATAATCATTTAGAAGAGGAATCAAAATGAAAAGATTTAAGTTTATGAAAAAGGTCGGAGTAATGCTCGTATTATGCATGGTGGTATTCTCATTATGTGCATGCTCCAAGGACGAAGAGGAAGGATCATCTTCGAGGAGAAGAAGAGACACCGAAGAGGGGACTGAGATAACCGATGGTCCCGATGTAACCGGTCCGGAGATTACGGCTCCGGAACCTACACAGATCCCTACGGAAGAACCTACTATTGTTCCCACGGATTATCCTTCACCCACACCTACCATACCTGCTACTCCCGAAGCAACACCCGAGCCTACACCGGGAGCGCCTGCAGGACCCGAGGTAAGCGAACTTCCCGATATGCAGAAGGTGTTTGATACTTATTATGATTATGTAAGATCACAGATGGATGATGAGTATACACTTTTCGAGACCATGCGTTTCGGTCTTGCATTTATCGATAATGATGATCTGCCTGAGCTTCTTATATCAGAAGCCGACTATCATGCAAGCGGTACAAGAGTTATCTTCTACAATAACGGTGAACCTAAAGAGGTCGGTCAGTTCGGCGAATACGGCGGGTTTGCTTATGTTAAGAAGGAAAACAAGATCATCAGCCACTATATGGGCATGGGCATAACAACAATCGATACATACTATATCGATCCGGAATATAATGCGGTAGCTGTTGACAGTCTTTATGCCGAGGAAACCGAGGATACCAATTTATATAAGGTAAACGATGTAGAAGTTGCTTCTTACGATGATTTTGATGCTGCGATATTAAAAGCTACAGATCCTGAGTTTGGCGGAGCAAAGCTGTATGTTGATTATAACGATATGCTTCCTTACTACCCTTACGTATGTGATGAGCAGTTAAAGGATGCCTTTACACAGATGTATGAACAGCTTCAGGATGATTATTATGTTTCATTCTCAGGCTACTTCAATGAGAAAATGAAGACTCTTGAGGGCACATGGATATTGGAGAGCGGATCTGTTGATACAAGAAAGGAATATCTCTCATACAGTATCGATCGTGATGCTGAATGGAATGACGGGGCAGAGATCCTGTCAGAGGCTGTTATCAACAGTGACGGAGCAACCATTTATTTTACAGCATATAAGAATGATGAGATCATAGACTGTGACCTTATAGATCTTAATATGTATGGTATGAAGGAGATATATTATAATAACGGTATCTCCGAAGGACTTGATTACGGCTGGAGCGTAGAGGCTGTACCGAGCGTTTATACCGACTGGAGCATCTTCATGTGTACTGATGAAGAAGATAAACTCAGAGTAGTGATATTCAGATATCCCGATGACGGAGAAATGTATGAGGATGGATATCCTATAGGTGAGTTTATAGAGCTTACATATGTTAAGGCATTTGAGACAGAGGGCTGCAGTACCGTATCGGCTTTCCTTGAAAGATCGGAAGAAGACGATAAGGACGGCATGAAAGCTTTTAAGGCACAGGAATACATATTTATCAACCCCGATACTCCTGAAGATATAAAGCTTGAATACGGATATCCTGCAGACTATGATGAATATGATCTTGAAAGATCACATAAAGAGCCTTATATAATATATGTGGACGAGAATACACAGTATACTCTGCTTGACAGGGTGAACATTATGCTCGACCGCAAGGCTGCATATGAAGAATTTGAATCAGTTGCCGAATACGGAGCATTCTGTATCTATTTTGAAACAAAAGCCGGCGCTGAGGATTATACCGGTGCTGTAGCAGTAGCTATCCAGGAAGATTATATCGGATAACATCGAACTTATTACCGTAAATGACGGTGGTTTATGAAAGGAGAAAGTAAATGAGTTTAGGATCAATTTTAAGAGCACTTTTCGGTGGCAGCGACGATAAGCCTTCTCATAACAGGGGAATGGATGGCGACAGACCTCACCACGGTCATGAAGGTCATCATGGGGACAGACCCGGAAGAGGTCCCGCAGCTACAGACACTACTGTTCACGGAGCTGTAGAAGCTGAAGAATATTCGAGAAAGGCTGAGATCAAGGAGAACTCCGAGGTTGTTGAAGGCCCTAAGAAGATAAACAAAAGAAGAAGAGACGAGTAATTACTAAAAACGGGCAGGCCGGATAATTCCGACCTGCCCGATATATAAAGATATTTGATCAAAACTTTTTATCTATTACAATCTGATCTAAGGGTTTAAAGGTCCTTAAAGTGGAATTCTTTACTACCATCACAGTAGGGAGCGACCGTATGGCCGTTTCCGATCATCTTGTATTTATATGTTACAAGCCCTTCAAGTCCGACGGGACCTCTGGGAGGCATTTTACCGGTACTGATGCCTACTTCGGCACCGAAACCGTATCTGAATCCGTCCGCAAATCTTGTGGAGCAGTTGCAGTATACGTTAGCGGAATCTACCATAGTCTGGAAATGATCACGAGCTTTTTCATCGGTAGTGATGATACAGTCGGTATGATGTGAGCCGAATGTGTTGATATGAGTAATGGCATCATCTATATCGCCGGCGATCTTTATAGATATCTCTTTATCGAGATATTCGTTTTTATATCCATCATCATCCATAAGATTACAGCCGATAACGTCAACCACTTCCTTGTTGCCGTTCATTTTGACGCCTGCTTTTTTAAGTGCGTCGGAGAGCCTGGGTAAGAAGCTGTCTGCGATCGCTTTATCTACAAGCACGGTCTCAACTGCGTTACATACTGCACTGTACTGGGTCTTTGCATCAACGATAATGGAAAGAGCCATATCGAAATCTGCGTTTTTATCTACATAAATATGACATATACCGTCTGCATGTCCCATAACGGGGATCTTTGTATTATCCATACAGTATCTTACGAAAGCATTGGAGCCTCGGGGAATAAGAAGATCTATGTACTTATCACAGGTGAGCAGTTCTTTGATCTCCGAACGGTCCTCGGCCTGTGCAAGACAACCCTCGGGTAATCCTGCGGATACTGCGGCTTTATAGATTATATCAAATAGAACCCTGTTTGTTTTCCTGGTCTCGCTTCCGCCCTTTAATATACAGCAGTTACCGCTTTTAAGGGAAAGTGCGGATATCTGTATAAGTGCATCGGGACGTGCTTCAAATATAAAACCGATAACTCCGATGGGGCAGGTGGAACGTGTAAGTGTAAGGCCTTCATCAAGGCTGCGTTTCATGGTAACTACGTTTAACGGATCGGGAAGAGTGATAAGGGATCTGATACCTTCTATGGAAGAAGCAAGCTTATCCTCACCGAATTTAAGACGCTTCATGACTGCGGGAGCAACACCGCTTTTTTCAGCCTCATCCATATCCTCATGGTTGGCGTTAAATATCTCGTTAGCATTTGCTTTGATTGCATCTGCGATCATCAATAAGGCATTGTTTCTTGTTTCAAGAGAAGTGGAAGCAAGCTTTGCACTGTCTCTTTTTAAAAGAACGGCTTTTTCTGTAACGTTCATAATAAGCCTCCGTTTATCTTAGGTTTTCATGTATTATAAATGTTTTATTTAAATATTGCAATAAAAAAAATATTTTACTTGTTTTCTTAACAAAAATGTAATAATATAAAGGAGAATAGTATGCTCACCAGGGCTCAAAAAAAGAAAAAAGAAGAATTCAACCGGAAATTGAAACTGATCAGTAAGGTTTTCGGCGGTGTTTTATTTGCTGTTTTAGGGCTTATATATCTTTATTCGTCGGGTAATGAAGACCTGACGGGAAGTCAGGGGGACACATATGGATCATCAGAAGTCAAAAGTAAAACTGCTATGGTCACACCGGAAGCTGTTACCGGTACTTCTGTTCCTGTTAAAATTGACGATAGCGGCAATAAAGAAGAAGTTACCGGAAAAGAAGCTCAAAATGTGGATGATGACGGACATGCAGGAAGGATCGATATCAATTCTGCAGACGTGAAGGAGCTTACCCGGTTAAACGGAATAGGTGAAAAAAGAGCTAAGGATATAATAGAGTACAGAGAAAAGAACGGTCCCTTTAAATCCATAGAGGATATCATGAAGGTAAAAGGGATCAAAGAAGGAATATTTAACAAAATACGTGATTATATTTATTGTGGAGGAAACGATGGCAGCTAGGATTCTTGTAGTAGACGATGAGGAACTGATTGTTAAGGGTATAAAGTTTAATCTTTCACAGGATAAGATGGAAGTTGACTGTGCTTATGACGGACAGCAGGCGATAGAGATGGCTAAGCAGAAGGAGTACGACTGTGTACTTCTTGATGTCATGCTTCCCGTATTCTCCGGTTATGAAGTATGCCAGAGGATCAGAGAGTTTTCAAATATGCCCATTATCATGCTTACCGCAAAATCCGAAGACAGCGACAAGATCCTGGGACTTGAATACGGTGCTGACGATTATATTACCAAGCCTTTTAACATCATGGAAGTAAAAGCCAGGATCAAGGCAGTCATGAGAAGAAACAGCACTAAGGCTGTACCTGAGAAGAAGGATGAGAATATCTTTGTATTCAAGGATCTTAAGATGGATCACCGCAATAAGATAGTAGTAATAGCAGGAAAGAATATCAATCTTACCTCAAAGGAGTTTGATATTTTAGAGCTCTTAGTTACCCATCCCAACACAGTATACAGCAGAGAGATGCTGCTTAAGATAATCTGGGGCGAGGATTTCCCCGGAGACGTCAGAACTGTTGATGTACATGTAAGACGTCTCAGAGAAAAGGTAGAGACAAATCCGAGTGAGCCTAAGTACGTATACACGAAGTGGGGAGCAGGATACTATTTCCATGATTAAAAAATTCTTCTACTTTTTTAAAAGCTTAAAGGTCACTACATTCTTAACAGATGTATTCTGCTTTACGGTCGCATGTGTGGTGCTGCTGCCGACTACAGTGTCGATCAACAGAAATAATCTGATCGAAAGCAAAAAAAAAGAAGTATTACAAAGCTGCGAAGAGATCGCCAGGAAAATATATCTGAATGCTTATCTTGCCAATAAGGGCGAAAACACGGGTATAACCCGTGATATCAGAACTACCGCCGACATCTACGATGGCAGGATCATTATCATAGATTCAAATCTAAAATGTGTTACCGATACATACGATCTGGAAACGGATAAGATACTTATCTCATCATATGTTATCAATGCACTTAACAGCACCACAACCGAATACCGCGATGAGGATAATAAACGGATGGAGCTTTATTATCCTATAAGCGAGTTTGCATCCTCGAAAGAGGAGGAGTTGAACGGTGTTATTATTTTCTCTTTTTCCATAGCCAAAGAATATGATGAAACAGACAGATTGGGTAAAAGCCTGATCCTTATCATCATACCCATAGCTGTACTTATCATTGTATATGCTATATGGCATTCAAGGAGAGTATCCAATTCTATTAAAAAACTTACAAACTCGATCGAACATATACGTGAAGGCTATATTGACGACAGGATCGTTGTGAACAGCTTTGTCGAGTTGGAGGAAATGACTGAGGCGTATAATAACCTGATATCACGTCTGCAGAGTGTGGAGGATTCGCGTCAGGAATTTGTATCAAACGTATCCCATGAGCTTAAAACACCGCTTACTTCCATTAAGATACTTGCGGACTCACTGGTAATGCAGCCCGATGCACCTCCGGAAGTATACAGGGAGTTTTTGGGTGATATTAATGCCGAGATAGACAGGGAAAACAGGATAATAACCGACCTGCTTGAGCTTGTTAAGCTTGACAGGAAAAACGGAGAGCTGCATATAGCAACGGTTTCCATCAATGAGATGCTGGAAATACTTATGAAACGTCTTAAGCCCATCGCTCAGGCTCAGAATGTAGACCTTATCTATGAAAGTTACCGTAAGGTTGAAGCCGAGGTGGATGAAGTAAAGATGATGCTTGCCATTTCCAACCTTATAGAAAATGCCGTAAAATACAATAAAGAGGGTGGCTGGGTAAAGGTTACCCTTGATTCGGACCATAAGTATTTTACAATAAATGTTTCGGACAACGGTATAGGTATACCGGAAGAAAGCCTTAAGTTCATATTCGACAGATTTTACAGAGTGGATAAGATGAGAGCCAGAAAAACGGGTGGAACCGGACTGGGCCTCAGTATCACAAAGAGCGTCATGCTGATGCACAACGGACTTTTGAAGGTGGACAGCAAGGAAGGCGAAGGTACCACGTTTACCGCAAAAGTACCGCTTTTATTTGTGGATAACAGGAGTGAATGATATGAAGATATCCGTACGGGAAAAGATAAATAAAGCTTTGACGGCAGTGTCTATGATACTGCTTGTTCTTACATGCTCTTCCTGTTCGGTATCCGACAGTAAAAATATGAGAGATCCCGAGCCTGAAGAAGGCGAGATCATGATATACTGCATAAGCCCCGAACATGACTCATTACATTGGGAGAATACTGTCCTTAAAAATACGGATATGGCTTTACAGATAGACGAAGTACGCGATCTGTTGACGGAAGGACCGAAGGAAACGGGACATGTCAGAGCCATAGCGGATAATGTGGGTATAATATCATGTAAGATCGGTAAGGATGAGCAGCTTGAAATAGATTTTAACGCTGATTATAACCAGATGGATTCCATTTCCGAAGTACTTTGCAGGGCAGCCGTGGTAAAAACCTTCTGTCAGATAGAAGGAATAAGTTATGTGGAGTTTTTTGTGGAAGGGGAACCTTTAACAATAAATGATATGCCTGCGGGACTTATGAGTCCGGATGATTTTGTGGACAATTCCTCGGGCAATTACGGATTTGACCAGAACGTCAAGATCGTGGTATATTTTACCGACGATAAAGGAAAGATGCTAAGAGAATCATTACTTAAGGTGTATATAGACGGAACAAAACCTCTTGAGGAGATCGTACTCGAAGAACTTATAGACGGACCCTTAGAGAGCCAGCAGGACTTAAGGACTACGATCAATCCCAAGACAGTGATCAACAGAGTGCGTACATATGACGGAATATGCTACGTTGATCTAAGCGAAGAGTTTTTATCTAAGGTGCCCGGTGTGACCGACGATGTGGCGGTATACAGCGTGGTTAATACTTTATGCGAACTTTCGGGTGTCACCAAGGTTAAGATTACGGTAGCCGGTACCGAAAGAAAGTATTTCGGCAAGCTGCCTCTCAATGAATTCCTGTCTTACAGACCTGAGCTTATAACCATAGAAAAGGCAGGTGAATAAACTGGGGTAATAAAAGATATATTTACAAGGCCCCTTGTGTTATGCGGGATATCCCTTGTTGCAGGGATCATCCTAAAAGCCGAGTCCGGTAAGGTATTGTTTTTACCTGTTGCTTTATCTGCAGCGGCACTTGGTCTTATTGCTTTTCTGGCGATAAAACGTGCCCGAAGTCAGAGACTTAGATCCAGGCGTTTATTTATATTGGGGCTTATCATTATTTCATTTCTGACCGGTATCATCCGTATCTCGGATGATACACTTAATACCGACCGGGGTTATATGCCGGACGGTTCTAAAAAGGAAACTATAGTAAGAGGAACGGTTTCCGATATTCAATTATCAGATGAAAGATATCTGATCTCGATCAAAAATCCGACAGTTAAACTAAAAAACGAAGAAGATAACATTGACATCCATGGGTGGAAGATACTTGTGTATTCTGATGCTATGCCTGTATTTAATGTGGGAGACGATGTTAGTGTCAAGGGGACACTGTATCCTTTTTCCGAAGCGACCAATTATGGGCAGTTCGATCAGAAAAAGTATTACAACGCCAAAGGATACGGGATGAAGCTATATGCTGATGAAGTAACGTTATTGAAAAGAAACGGTACTGTATCCGGAAGATTTAAGCGTACCCTTTTTGATACAGGTGTGTATTTTGAAAAAGCACTGGATACGGTATTTAACGAAAAGGAAAGCGGCATACTTAAGGCTATGCTTACCGGAGACAGAAGCGGACTGGATGAGGAAACAAAGGAAGTTTATAAGAGAGTGGGGATAGCACATATCCTAAGTATCTCAGGTCTGCATGTGACACTTCTCGGAATGGGACTTTTTAATATACTTATGAAATTACTTAAAAGGCTACGATTTTGCTCGGTCATAACTATTTTATTTTTGTTTGCTTACGGTGTATTTACGGGCTTTTCGGTATCTACGGTAAGAGCAGTGATCATGATCGTGTATATGCTATGCGGCAGGATGCTTCTTAGGGCATATGACGGACAAAGTGCTGCAGCCTTGGCTGCGATCATCATACTTGTGAGTAATCCCACAGAACTTTTTGAAACAGGATTTCAGCTTTCATTTATAGCGGTATATGGTATATTTGCCGGAAACATTATTAGGAAAAACCTTAATATCAAAAATCCGGTACTGGTGTATTTTATACCGGGATTCTTCGCACAGCTCGCGACATTTCCCATAATACTAAGGACATATTATTCTTTTTCACCGTATTCTATTACGGCCAATATCATACTGCTGCCTTTTATGTCGGTAATAGTCATATCGGGACTTGTCTCCGGTGTGTTCGGATGCATATTTATCGGTACGGGTACGGTGTTTTTCTATAAGACGGCAATGATAGCGGGAGGGCCGGCACATTTCCTATTAAATATCTATAATGAGGTATCTAACCGGCTGCTGGAGCTTCCGGGAGCGGACATGATCACGGGATGTCCGATGGTTCTTACGTGTTTTATATACTATCTGATATTTTTTATATTGATATATCTGTCAAACAGGTACAGGGAAAAGGAAGTGCCCGGTAAAGAGAGAAAAAGTGGCTTAAAACCAATATTGGTAAGTATCATGGCAGTTATCTTTATGTATATGATATTGATGTATAGAGGTAAGAACACTAAGCTGTATGCCGGCTTCCTAGATGTTGGACAGGGGATGTGTGTGTATGTGGAAGCAGGGGATATAAGCATACTTACAGACGGTGGAAGCAGCAATGTACAAAATGTCGGGAAATACAGGATAGAACCGTTTTTACTGTACAGAGGGATAAGCGATATAGACTGCTGCTTTATAACTCATACGGATACGGACCATATAAGCGGGATAAAGGAGATACTTGAAGAAGGAAGGATAAAGATAAAAAAGCTTGTATTGGGAGAAAACTATACGGAAAAGGAACCAATAGCGGAACTGGCCTTAAAAAAAGGAGTTGAGGTAGTGTTTGTAAAAACAGGAGATGAAATGTGCCTTAATGAAACTGAATATGGTAAAGACGGGATAAACATAAATATTTATTCACCCGATACGGATTTTATATATGACGATAAGAACCAGGCTTCACAGGTGTTTAAGCTTAGCTTCGGGGATTTTTCCATGCTGATCACCGGAGATTCGGATGAAATGGCGGAAAGTGAGTATGTAAGGTATCTTAGGGGAGATGGAGGTATTGATGTGCTGCAGTGTCCTCATCACGGGTCGAAGTATTCGAGCTCTTATGAAATGCTTAGGACGGTGCAGCCAAAGGTTACGGTTATATCATGCAGTAAGACAAATGTATACGGACATCCGGCACAGGAGACGTTGGAGAGGCTGGAGAAGGTGGGGAGTAAGTATTATGTTACGGCAAAGGCAGGGATGGTATCGGTGTATAGTGATGGGGGAGAAATATTTAGGGTTCGGAGTTATATTGAAGAATAGGGGCGCAGGTTAAGGGGGGACGGGTTACTATTCACGGCCGGACTAAGGTAACTCATAAACCCGCCGGCGTTGCCGTCGGCCGCTGCTTTACGCAGCTTGCGTTTATTCGTTGACCTTAGTCCAGCCTCCCCGGCTAATCCTTCCTAAATGCCTTATTACAAGCAAGCTTGCATAAGGCATTTATTCGGATCAACCGCGAATAGTAACCCTATCCACAAAATTGTTAATTGACATGAAAAAGGTAAATGATTATACTAAATAATTGAGTTAAAATACGTAAGACCCATTTTTTGTATTTACTGATATATCCGGAGGGAAAATTTATGCTTGTCGGAATCTATAATTATACGGTTATTATCACTTACTTAAGTCTCGTTTCAGCAGGCCTCGGTATGTTCTTTGCATCCAACGGTAGCTTTAAAGCGGCTTTATTCTGCCTGCTCTTATCGGGCTTATGTGATATGATAGACGGACCCGTTGCAAGGACAAGGAAGAGGACCGAGACCGAGAAAAAGTTCGGTATCCAGATCGATTCACTGTGTGACCTTGTAAGCTTTGGTATCCAGCCTGCAGTACTTGTATACTTTATAGCCTATTACCATTCCGGAAGTCCTATCAATATTATTGCTCTTATCGTCGGACTTACCTTTGGACTCTGTGCGGTTATAAGACTTGCATACTTTAATGTAACCGAAGAAGAGCGTCAGGAAAAAGAAGGCGGAAAGAAGCGTACCGGTTATCAGGGACTCCCTGTTACCAATTCTGCACTTATCATACCCGGGTTATACAATGCAAAGTATTTTACAGACGGTAATGTATTTGCACTTATCATGACCATAGGACTTGCCATAGTGGCATTCCTCTATGTGTTTAACTTTAAGATGTTCAAGCTTAACGGTAAAAAGCTGATACCCGTAGGTATATTCGGAGTTGCTATACTTGTAGCATGCTTCTTCACACCATGAGAGGATATATGAATTATAGAGACAGATCAGGTAATGAATATGAAGTAAGTACGTCACAGGACAGGTTTTTAAAGTTCCTGTACAATACCAAGCCGGGACGCTGCATACTTAAGGCCATGATATCAGATAAGCTCACAAGGCTTATCGAGATATACATGAATACGAGGATATCCACACTTAAGATCGATCCGTTCATAAAGAAGAACAAGATAAGGATATCCGACTATGAGAAGAAGTATTATAAGAGTTATAATGACTTCTTCACCAGAAAGATAAAGAAAAGTAAACGCCCGATCGATCCGGCTGACGAGATACTTGTATCACCTTCCGACGGAAAGGTTACGGTGTATCCGATATCGGACAGTCTGGTAGTCAACATCAAGAATATAGATTATTCCGTAAAATCCCTGCTTCTCGACAGGGAACTTTCGGAGGAGCTTGAGGGTGGCTGGCTGTATGTAATAAGACTTACGGTGGATAATTACCACAGGTACTGTTACCCGGACAGCGGCTATCAGCATGAAAACTATTATATACCGGGCGTATTTCATACTGTTAATCCCGTGGCACTGGAGAATACAAGTGTATTTGCCCAGAACTGCAGGGCATATACGGTTTTGGATACGGATCACTTCGGACGTATCATTCAGATGGAAGTGGGCGCCATGGGTGTCGGCAGGATAGTGAATTATAAAGAATGTGAGTTTGTCGAAAAAGGCGAAGAAAAAGGTTACTTTGAATTTGGCGGCTCAACGATATGTCTTTTCATACCTAAGGGTTGTGCGTCGCCTGATGAGGATATCATCAAAAACACACATGAAGGTTATGAGACTCTGGTAAAGATGGGAGAGCATATCGGAAGCAAACAGTGATCTTATCACGGAGAATACATGCAGAAACAAAAGATAGATGCGGACATAGAAAACGGAAAATATGAGCGTGTATATCTTATCTGTGGGGATGAACCTTATCTTGTGCGGTATTATAAAAACCGTCTCAAAAAAGCTATCATTCCCGAAGATGAGAGTATGAACTATGCTTATTTTGACAGTATGCCGGAAAATGTGACCGCTATCACAGGCTTTGCCGATACGATGCCTTTTTTCGGAGACAGAAGACTGGTACTTTTGGATAAGGTATCTGCGTTTAAAAAGGATCTGGGCTTAGCCGATTATATCCCGAATATCCCTGAGACTACCACGATAATGATAGTGGACGAAGAGGTGGATAAGAGAAGCAGACTGTATAAGGCCATACAGAAGCAGGGATGTATCACGGAACTAAAAAAACTTACCATGGCCGAAATAAAGATGTTTGCAGCCTCAAGGATAAAGAAAGCCGGAAAAGGTATAAGCGAAAGGGACTGTGAATACCTGATATCAAGTGTTGGGGATGATTTAAATACCGTTATGAATGAAGTTGATAAATGCATAGCTTATGCAGGTGACGGTATCGGTATCGACCGCAAAGTCATAGATGAAGTATGCTCCATGCAGGTAGAGAATAAGATATTCGATATGGTGGACGCAATACTTGTACATGACGGAAATAAGGTATTCAGTCTGTACGGTGACCTGGTAACCTTAAGAGAAAACTCCTTCGGCATCATGGCTGTTATCAGAAAGAATTACGGAAGACTTCTAACGATAAGAGAACTGCTCGAGGAAGGATGTTCCGCATCTGAGATAGCGTCCAGGACAAAGACGGCTGACTGGCTTATAAAGAAACAGATGCAAAAGGTGAGAAACTACAGCTCACAAAAGCTTAAGGACTCGATAGAGTATATAGTAAACACCGAGTATGCCATTAAAGCGGGTAATATAGGAGAGCAGCTCGGACTCGAAATAATGCTTGCAAATCTTATGACGATATAGTATAATCTCATATGTTTTGGAACAAATGGAGACGTATCGAAGTGGTCATAACGGCCCTGACTCGAAATCAGGTAGGCGGCAACGTCTCGTGGGTTCGAATCCCACCGTCTCCGCTAAATCCCTCAAACCTTGTATAGACACGGGTTTGAGGGATTTTTTCGTTGACATAAAATGGGTATGGAAGTATAATAAATTATTAGGGTATTGATCAGAAACAAATGATAAATTAATTATAAAAGGTGAACTAATGAGATATTTAATAACTGAAGAAGACAGAAAAAAAACAGGCAGCAGTGAGTTTATAGAATTCCAGAGAGGAAAATATGACGGAGAGTGCTGGCATATCGATTCAATGTATATAGCTGAGGAAACATTTTATGAACTGAAGCTCAGAAGGTTTTTCTCATCGGTATTGCCGCAGTTTGATTACTACGGACTTACCCAGGTAAATGCTTCCGAATTCGCAGACCTTAAAAAAGAAGCTCCTCAGTTTTCAAATGAGGCTGCTGAATGTATGGCAGAGCTTGATACTTGGATAGGAGACGGTAAAAACGATGACGTGGTATTTACCATCTGCGGTATGTAAACGCTGATACTTAGACAATAATAATTGAGATAATATATGGAGACAGCTATGAAAAAGAGATTTTTGTTTTTGTTCATATGCATACTTTCTCTTTGCATCTTTGCCGGATGTTCGGAGGAAAAGGCAAGAGAAGTTGAACAGGCGATAGATGAACCGGTGCCTACTGAAAATGCAGATATTACAGACGAGCCCGAACCTACGGAAGAGGCTGTAATTACAGTTACGGAAGAACCCGTACCTACAGAGAAGCCCACGGCAACACCTAAGCCCACGGCTACTCCCAAACCTACAGCTACACCTAAGCCCACGGCAACACCCAAGCCTACAGCTACACCTACACCTGAGACAAAATATGTTAAGTATCGTTTCAGAAACTATAGTCTGCTCGACCAGCATTATGAGAAGCATGGTATAGAGATGGGCTTTGACTCAAGGGAAAGCTATGAGAAGGCAGCATCCGATGTTATCAATAATCCGAAGGCTCTGCATAAGACGGAAGCTGAGGATGGTGACTACGTATATTATGTTGAGGATACAAATGAGTTTGTAGTTCTTTCCAAGGATGGATATATAAGAACATATTTCCTGCCGAGCGGAGGAAAGAAGTATTATGACAGACAGTGATCGTATCGATCGTTGACCAAATACAGTTCAGGGGTTTACGCTATGGATGGCAGAAAAGAAGCAAAAATAAATGATCTTTGGGAATTCAAGCTTTTACGTGAGGGAGAAGATTTTACAGACGACGGTTATATACAGGTCAATCTCCCTCATGACTGGATGATATATGATTGTGACGATCTGTACGGAAACGGTACGGGTTATTACAAAAAACAGTTTGGCATTGAGAAAGAGCAGGGCAAACGTTATCTGGTTAATTTTGACGGAGTTTATATGAACTCCGTTATTTTCGTGAACGGAAAAGAAGTTGGAGTGCACAGATACGGGTATTCCCCATTCGAATTTGATATTACAGATTATTTAAAAGATATTAATGATTATAAGGAAAAGCCGTTGGAAGGTATCAACGAGCTTAAGGTCGTGATACAGCATCAGTCACCCAATTCACGCTGGTACAGCGGAGCCGGTATATTCAGGGATGTGACCTTTAAGGTAGTAAACGATACCCATATCGCGACTGACGGAGTATATGTTTTTGCAGAGCATATAGAAGACGGAACACGTGGAAAATGGAAGGTGACTGCAGACATAGAAGTGGAAGGACCGGAAAACGGAGCGGTAGACTTCGAGTTTGATATAAAGCATAAGCCTGTAAGTGATAATGCAGGAGAATGCATATGCAGGGATGTTAAGTATTCGGATATACCTGAAAGTCTATATGCAGAAACATCGGATATCGTGAAATATAAAAGGAGCGAAACCGTTATTTTGGATTCGGATAGTAAAACGGTTTCAAAAGCAGTCGGTGAACAAACCAGGGTATACCGTACAGAATTTATCATAGAAAACGGAAGAGTCTGGGATATCACATCACCGGAAAACTATGAACTTGAAATTACAGTAAAGCAGCAGGACCGTGTACTCGATACATATAAGACCGGATTCGGACTCAGGACCATAGAGTATACAACGGATAACGGCTTCTTTCTTAACGGAAGGCATGTAAAGATAAACGGAGCATGTGAACATCATGATCTGGGACTGTTTGGAGCGGCATTCAATAAAGACGCTATGAGAAGAAAGTTTGTGATGCTTAAAAAAATGGGCGTCAATGCTGTAAGGACTTCTCATAATATGCCCGCACGCATCCTGATGGAACTTGCCGATGAGATGGGCATCATGATAGACTCCGAAGGCTTTGATATGTGGAGAAGACCTAAGACGGAGTATGACTATGCCAGATTCTTTGAAAAAAACTACAGACAGGATATCAGAGCTTGGATAAGACGTGACAGGAACCATCCGTCCGTCATCATGTGGAGCATAGGAAATGAAATATATGACTGCCATGCGGATGATACTGCACCTGAGCTTACACTTGATATGAAAAAAGCTGTGGAAGAAAGTGATCCTGCCGGTAACGCACCGGTCACCCATGCATCCAACTTTATGGCCTGGGAAGGGGCAAGAAGCTGTACCGATGTTCTTAAGATGGCGGGATATAATTACGGTGAGCGTCTGTATGATGAACAGCATAAGGATCATCCGGATTGGAAGATATACGGAAGTGAGACCTGTTCGACGGTACAGAGCAGAGGTATATATCATTTCCCTCTTTCAACATTAGTATTGGCTGATGACGATGAACAGTGTTCTTCTCTCGGTAACTGTACTACCAGCTGGGGAGCTCCTTCCACAGAGTACGTTCTTACTATGGACCGTGACAGAAGATACAGCCAGGGACAGTTTATATGGACAGGGTTTGATTATATAGGAGAACCCACACCGTATCATACGAAAAATTCTTATTTCGGACAGATCGATACTGCAGGGTTCCCTAAAGATACCTACTATATGTTTAAGGGCAGCTGGACTGATCCTGAGACTGCTCCTTTTGTACATATATTCCCTTACTGGGATTTTAACGAAGGCCAGCTTATAGATGTGAGAGTGGCTTCCAACTGTGATAAGGTGGAATTATATTTTAGAGAATGGACAGATGATAATACAGGTGATGCATTCAAAAAAGGGAAATATGAACTTATAGGAAGTGCATGTATAGATCATTATCACGGGACTAACCTTACTCCTTCGTGGCAGATACCTTACCGCAAGGGTACGATAAAGGCGGTGGCTTATCTAAACGAAAAAGAAGCGGCTATCGGTAAGGTAAGATCCTTCGGTGATGCCGAAAGACTGGTAATAAAGGAAAATTACCATGGTGAAGATACCCTGTTTTTTGAGATAAATGCGGTGGACAAGGACGGAAATACCGTAGAAAATGCCAATAACAGAGTACATGTACTTGTCACGGGTGCCGGAGAGCTGAGGGGCCTCGATAACGGTGACAGTACCGATAACGAAAACTATAAGTGCGACAATAGAAGACTGTTTTCAGGAAAGCTGCTTGCCGCTGTCGGTACAAAGGGAAGGTACGGCAAGATGAAGATAGTAGTAACATCGGAAAAGCTTTGGTCGGCCGAATATAACCTGTACGTTGAAAATACAGGAAATCCCGAAGATAAAGAACAGGTTGACTACAGTGACTTTGTGTTACACGGCGCTCCTAGTTTCGGGGACAATATGATGCTTAAGAACGTGTACGGTCAAAGAGGTCATAAGCCCATAAGCAAAGAGATACCCATAAGAAACATCAAACTAAAACTCGTTGATAAGGAAAACGGCAGCAGGGTGTTTACGCCGGACAGAAAAGAACTGCTCATAAAAGCGGAGATATGTCCCGAAAACGCCACTTACAATGAAATCAAGTGGGCAGCGGTCAACGATAAAGCTGTACCGACCAATATGGTTAAGCTTGAACCGTTTAGCAGTCCCGAAGGACAATTTTTCAAGCTGAATGCACAAGGCGACGGTGAGTTCAGACTGAGAGCCATGGCTTACAACGGTGAGAGAGTTGTCAAGGTGATATCCTCTCTGGAGTTTAAGGCAGAGGGTCTCGGTAAAGCCTTCATCAATCCTTATGAGTTTGTATCGGGCTCTCTGTATACGGATTCAAAGGGAGAGATAGGAAACGGAAATGAAAAAGGAATAGCTACTCCTCGTGGGGAAGACAGCTATTTCGGTTTTGAAAATGTAGATTTTGGGGAGCTGGGGTCCGATGAAGTGACCATACCGATATTTACATTAAACGATGAGGAATATAAGCTCGGCATCTGGGAAGGCAGACCCGGAGAAGCCGGAAGTACACTTCTTTGCGACGGAAGGTACAAGATGAAGAGCATATGGAATGTATACCAGCCCGGTACATTCTATCTGAATAAGAAGCTCAAAGGTGTTACAAATATCTACTTTACGGCGGATGACAAATATCATTTTAAGGGATTTATGTTCAAAAAGCCGGAAAAAGCATATGAAAAGCTTACTTTAAACCAAAGGAGCAGGATATACGGGGATACTTATACTGAAGACGGAGAAGCCATAACCGGTATCGGAAACAATGTTACGATAGAGTTTGACGGTATGGACTTCGGTGAAAGTAATGCCGGTAAACTGATCATATGCGGAAGGTCAAAGCTTGCCAATAATTCTATCCATCTTAAATTTGACGGCGATGAAGGAGTAAAGACCGAGCTGCTCGAGTTTGAAGGTTCGGATGAATACATTGAGAGGAGCTTTTTAATAAAAGGTGCCAAGGGCACAAATACCGTGGGCTTTGTATTTTTACCGGGATGCGATTTTGATTTTAAATATTTCCGGTTTGTAAGACAATAAAGTAACTATTTTTTTAAGCGAGGATGAGACATGTTAAACTTTTATTTACCTGATTTTTACAACAACGCCAATCTTATATGCCTTATGGCAGACCTGTTAAAGCACTATCCGGACAATTTTTACGACGATATAAGGATAGGTGCAGCTTACGGTTCGTTCCCCGGGGCTATATGGAACGGCGGCAGAGTTATCTGGGGAATCGAGCACAGAGAAGCCATGGAGAAGATGATAAAGGAGTATAATGACAGAGGTATAGCAGTAAGATATACCTTCACCAATCCTTTTATCGAGGAGCAGTATGTGAATGACCGTTACTGTAACATGATCCTTGAGATATCCCAGAACGGAATGAATGAAGTAATAGTAAACACCAAGGCTTTGGAGGATTACGTAAGGGCTAATTATCCCGGATTTAAGATCATTTCCTCAACCACAAAATGTTTAATGGATGTGGATGCGATAAACGCAGAGCTTAATAAGGATTATTTCCTGGTAGTTACAGATTCTTCACTCAATAATACCGATCTGTTGTTTAACTTGGAGCCTAAGGATAAGATAGAGGTGTTGGTCAACCATTACTGCAGGGATAACTGCCCTAACCGTCAGGCACATTATACTGCTATAGGCAAGGCTCAGCTTAATTACACAGAACTTGTTTTCCCGGATTGTAAATATACAGCGAGAAACTTCTATACTCTGATGGAGAATAAGTCGTTTATCACTACAGATCTTTTGTACGGAAAGTATAAAGATGCCGGCTTTAAGCATTTTAAGGTGGACGGGCGTGCACATGCGCCGCGTAATGTCATCGAGAGTTTTGTATACTACCTGGTTAAGCCCGAGTACAGGGATAAGATAAGGATGTTTATCTATCAGAGCCTGTATAAGTTATAATATTTTACGAGGTTAAAACATGGAGAAGAAGGAACAGTTACAGAATATAAAGCACAGCCTGTTCGGTCATATGAACGATCCGCTCATGAAGGTGTTAAAAAAGATAAACTTTGTGTTCGGTAAGAGCCTGAATGCAGAAGAACTGCAAAAACACCGCAGGTTTATTGAAAGACTCGGACAGATGGCGGCTCCGAAAGATGATGTAACTGTGGATGAATTCTGTGTGGGTGACATAAACTGTGAAGCTATCACACCGGAGATAGCACATAATCCCGAATATATCATTCTCTATGCACACGGAGGCGGATATAACTGCGGAGGCTTAAATTACGCAAGGATACTTGGCGGTAAGATGGCACTGTTTACCGGGTTAAAGGTGGTCACGTTTGATTATCGACTGGCTCCCGAACATCCGTATCCGGCAGCACTTGATGACTGCATAACGCTCTGGGATCACTTGACCGGCGAGGGTTACGATCCGGATCATATCATCGTGGCCGGGGATTCCGCCGGAGGAAATCTGGCCCTGTGCCTGGTACAGAAGCTGAAAGCTTTAGACAGTGCACTTCCTAAGGGGTTATTGCTTTTTAGTCCTTGGACCGATATGACATGTTCTAACCACTCTTATGAGACTAATTTTGAGATCGATCCGATCCTTACGAGAAAATATGTGCTGAGTGCGGCAAAAGTGTATGTAAACGATCAGGGTGAACTTTCGGACCCGGCTTTTAGTCCGGTTAACGGAGATCTGTCCGGATTCCCGCCCGTATATATAATGGCAGGCAAAAATGAGATCCTGCTGGATGACAGCAGAAAGCTTAAAGACAGGATCGAAAAATCGGGAGGAACAGTTATCCTTGATATAGAAAAAAGCGGCTGGCATGTATATCAGCTGTTTCCGATACCGCAGGCACGCAGTGCAATGAAGAGGCTTTCTAAACATGTAAGCGGTTTGTTATACAATAAACCTTAAACGAGGTGACCATGGGCAGTGAAAATTGGTATAAGATAGATAATGTGGCAAAAATATTTCTGGCTACCGTATCTAAAAGGGATACCAGAGCTTTCAGGCTTAGTTGTACATTAAAAGAGAATATCGATCCCGAACTGCTTCAGGAAGCCGTACTTTCCGCTATACAGGACAGACCGCAGGTACAGGTGCGAATAAGAAGGGGTATTTTCTGGCATTATATGGAGGATACCGATCTTGAGCCGAAGGTAACGGAAGAGCAGGACAGGATATGTCCTCTTTTGTATGTACCGGCTAAGACCATGCTGCATTATCAGGTAACATATTTTAATAACAGGATCAACCTGGAAATGTTCCATGCCATAGCAGACGGTACGGGCGCTATTGAATTTTTGAATATTATAGTACTGGCATACCTTAAGCTTAAGTATCCAGGTAATTTCAGTGAAGTGACCATACATTCGGGTGCATCGGCAGGGGATTTGAGTCAGGACAGTTACAGGCAGTTTTACGGTAACAGAGGTTTATCAAAGAATACTCCGAAAGATAAGGCTTATCATCCCGGAGGGATAAAGTTTCCGTTTGACCAGCTTCAGTTTTATGAGATACATATGCCAACCGATCAGATAAAGCAGAAGGCGAAGGAACTGAACATCTCCATAACAAGTTATCTCGGAGCTATGTGGATGATGGCGATACGCGACGAGATGCCGCCGAGAAAGAATAATACTCCTGTTACGATATCGATGCCTGTTAACTTAAGAAACTATTATCCGTCAAAGACTTCGAGAAACTTCTTTAACAGTGTCAATATCACGCATGTATTTGATAAGGATATTACGCTTGAGGAACTGGCAAGGGAATACGATGCGGCTCTAAAGGAAAAGCTTTCGGAAGAAAATATAAAGAAACAGATGGACAGCTTTGAGACCATGGAGTCTGTGGCTCCTGTCCGGGCTGTACCGTTAGCAATAAAACAGCTTGTGGTAAGGCATTTTACCAAGAGATCGAATAAAAAGGTATCCATGGTATTTTCCAATATGGGAGTTCAAAGGCCTCCGAAAGAAGTAGGAGAGTATATCGGAAACTACAGCGGGTTCTGCAGTACCAACACTCTGTTTTCTACCATGTTCGGATATAAGGATGAGCTTACCTTGGGAGTGTCTTCGGCATATATGAATACAAGCGTCGTTAAGAATTTTGTAAGAGGCCTTTCTTCATTGGGTTTGGATATCACGGTTTACGCAACGGAGGTCATAAAATGAAAAAATGTCCTTATTGTAAAATAAATGTCGGCGGAGACCTTGTAAAATGCCCTTTATGCCAGAGCAAGCTGACCGGTGAGGCTGACAAAGCATATTTCCCGAAGATTGATGCGATGCAGAAACGGACTTTACTTTATAAGATCCAGCTTTTTATAGTATGGATCATAGTGATCGTAGCCATCGGTTTCGATTTTATGTTTAAAGTACGTCTGCAAGGGCATCCGGACCTTCATTGGAGTCTGCTGCTTGCCATGTGGATACTGGTGATAGACTTTAGGCTTATGCGGTCTTTAAGACCCGGTACGGGGTCGGCCAGAAAGATGACGGTGATGGTATTCCTGTCTTTGATAATGCTTCTTATCACTGCTTATTTCCTGGGCTTTATGGATATAACACTTAAGATTATCATACCGATAGTTATAACAGGTATGGTCATAGCGAACTTTGTACTGTCTATGATCGATAAACACGGAAACACTATGTCATATCTGCTTACAGGTATCCTGATAGGACTGATACCGTGTATAATAATGTATCTGATCGATAAATCCATGTCCGTGGCATGGGTCATATGCTCGATAACCAGTGCGATCATGCTGGTGGGAGCTTTTGTTTTTAAGGGCAGGGCAGTGGCTGCCGAGCTTGAAAGAAGATTTAATCTATAAAAAACTCATCCTGATCACTCAGGATGAGTTTAAAATTTTTACTTCTTCTTTTTTAACTGTAACTGTCTAAGCTTAAGTCCGGTATTATAGAAGTCCTTGACCGAACAGCCGGCCCTTCCGCCTCCCGCACAAGCACAGGCACATGCACAAGCACAGGCACACGAGCTGTGTACACATGATGATGAGTGGGAAGACCATGAACGGGAACGGGATGAACCTAATGAAGAAGTGATATGAGGTATAGGACGTGTCACAACCACTCTGATATAGGTGTTGGGATCCGATCCGTATCGTGTCAGTCCGTTTTTAATTCCGTCTTGTACCATTGAATCTTCTTTATCCTCATCTATGATCGATTTTTCTTCCAGCACTTCTTCACTCTTTATCATGCTCCTGCCACAGTAATCGCATTTTTCTTTGCCTTCTTTTCTAGGTGCGCCACAGGAAGGACATTGAGGATAATACACAACTTTGGTCCTCTTGATGGTCTTTTTGGTGGGACTGGGTGTAAGGCTTGATTTGTAATTGTAATTATCGATCTTGGACTTAATAGCATATAAACTGATCGGAATACCAAACAGGATTACCAGCATGATCAGAAATGAACCTGCTCCGGTGATGAATTTTACTAAACTGCTGCCGGTAGAGGAAGATGTCTGGATTGTTTTGCTTGTATCAAAAGCGTATGCATCATTCTTGTAAGTCAGTTCAATTGTGAATTTCGCACCCTTTGCAAGAGGCTGAGTCCAGGTAAGGTATCCGTCACTCTCTAAGAAACAGGAAGGAGAGTAGCTTTCGACTTTATCGCTGTTCCATTTGAGCACCATGTTATCAACATGAATATCGTTAAACCATCCGGGGGTAAAGCCTACTACAGTTTCGCCTTCTGTTAATTTGTTTACCTCATAAAGGTAATCCTGGACGATCTCAAAATCAAATGTAACGATATCTTTGGCATAATACTTGTCTTTAAAAATGATCTTTACAAAATACCCGTTGTCTTTGTAATAAGATATACTTGAAATGTTACTTGAATAGTTGGAAGTAACTTGAACATGGTTGTTGGGGATACCTATCTTTACCCAGGTAAGTGGGCCTTCGGATGTAGAATCAAGTACTTCCCAGACGATATGATATCTGAGCCTTACGGTAGCATCATCCTGCATATCGGCTGTAATGGTATATTCACGTATAGCATCGAGATCCTTTGCCTGTACATTGTTTATAAATACAGGTGTAAACAGAAGTACAGCCAGCATGATAAAGATGTATACCGCACTTTTAAGTATTCTTTTTTTCATGATCATCACCTTATCTTTCTGTTTCGAATGCAGATTAACAGGATTTTCCTCCCTTTAGTATACGTAACGGACATTCACCGCGCATCTTGGAGGAAAAGTCCCTGCGTTCCTTACAGGTCTCATTGTTCCAGATATCTTCCCATTTATCGTTTAAGATATTTCCGAGAGGTTTATCTGAAAGCCAGCTCTGACATGGTACCACGTTACCGCTCGGAGTTATGGCCATGTTACTTAAGCAGGCTCCGCAGTTGGGAGTGGATATACCGAGTTCCCTGCAGAAACTGTCATCCATCCAGCCGGGAGATGTGAAGTTGATATCCATATCGTTTGCATAACAGTACTCGGCAGCTTCTTTTACGATATCTCTGACTTCTGCATTGGTAAGCTGCAGGTTCTCAGATTCTTCCCTGGCTGCGTTACCTGTGGTTATAAGACCTGAGCAGGTAACATATCTTACTCCCTTTTCTTTTAAAAACTTTAATGTGGAAACATAGTCCCTGTTAAGAGTACAGAGGGGAGTGTTGATGCTTAAGTTAAGACCGGTTTTGACAGCATTTTCGATACCGGCTACTGTATCTTTATAATGGGCTGCTCCGACCAGCTTGTTATGGATATCTTCATTATATGAATAGAAGGTGATCTGCATGCTGTCGAGGGATGCCTCTTTAAGTTTCTGACACAGCTCTTCAGATAACTTGATACCGTTGGTATTAAGCCTGGTAACAAACCACTGCGCATGGTCCACAAGCTCCACGAGATCGTCCCTCATGGTGGGCTCACCGCCTGTAAAGGTAATCTGGGGGATCTTTGCCTCGCGGCATTTATCTATTATCTTTTTCCATGAATCGGTATCAAGTTCTTCCTCGGATGAACATTCTTGACCGGCGGCATAGCAGTGCACGCATTTCTGGTTACAGTGCCACTTGCCGTCCTTGGTCATAGCGCTTATCATAAGGTCCATTCTGTGAGGAGCGGTCATTTGATCAGCGTAGTCACCTATATTCATATAAGCGATGGCTTCTTCTGTTTCTTCACCGTATGCGATCTGCTTAAATGTATTCATCATGCGGATTATATCCTTACGAAATCTTTTTTTACCAACGAAAGGATATATCTTTCTTACTATGTTGCAGGTATTGTCCATGATGGTGTCAACATCCTCGTCAGTTACCTGCCTTCCGCTGTATTTGTTTACTTCTTCTATAAAAGCGGTAAGCAGTATGCTCCAGGAGATATTTACCGGAACGATATCCTGGCCGTTTATGATGGCTACGCTTGCCTCTATATTATCCTTGCTGTATTTGGGTGGGATCAGATGGATCCTTACCACACCTGCCTTCTCCGGATCGAGAGTGGTATGGTGTACCTCATTATAATATTTTAGTGCAAATGCATATTCTTTTTTTGTGGGCTTCATAGTAACCTCCATAAGTATATGTTTTACCTGATATGATTATTATATTAAAACGTTTTAGTTATTTCAAGGTGATTTCGGAGAAAATACGACGGCTTTATTGCAGACCGGTCTGCAAATCAGGGTATGTAATGTGCACTTTTATTACTATATTCTTAATAATATAGTTGTATAATATGATCAGAAACTGTATAATGATTCAAGGTAATGTAATTACCCTTGGGGAAGGAGTGTATTATGTTTTATAAGTGTTCTGAATGTTCAAAGATAATTGACGGTTATACTAAGAAATGCCCTGAATGCGGCAACAAGATTGAGATGACTGACTCAGTGTCCGAGGCAGAGGTTAAAAATCTTGGAAATGCTGAAGAAAATGAAGAAAAGTTTGAACTGTTTAAGAAGAGGATCAAATACGGATATATTGTAACAGCAGTATATTGCATTGTTGCACTTGCTATAATATTACTGGTGGCAATTGCAACTGATATAAAAACAGAACTGCTTATTGCGTTGGAGCCGATTTTGGTAGTTATATTAGCTATTATACTTTTAATAATTTATAAGAAATTTGTAACTATTCAGCACCATACTGATTTTTCGTAAAAAGTTATTGTGCAAAGTGCTGATTTTCCCTTTGCTTCGTTGTTATAGTTATCAACTCAATGTTGATAGTTCACGGTTTATTGTTAATGTAGCGGCTCGGATTT
>JAFZQN010000089.1 GCA_017620375.1 Lachnospiraceae bacterium | reverse complement strand
TCACGTGCTTATTGAGAAGAATTATCCTCATCATGGCGCTGTTACATTTGGTCATCATGGAAAGGCACTCTACGAAGTATTCAAGTACATCGGAGTTCCGATCGAGGATATCAACTACAATCAGCCTGCATCACTTCCTTACCCTACAGAAAATCCTTTCGCTTAAAGATTTGGGAAGCACTAATAAAAAACCATATGTGACAGGGGAGTTAAATCTCCTGTCACATTTTAAATTAAAAACAAATGATGGGAGTTGTCCATGAGCGAGATAAATGACAAAACCACCGTAGAAAAACAATACGCAACTTCAAATAACCTGAGTACAAGAATTTCGATCCACGATAAATACTCCACAAACAAGCAGGGGTTCGGTAACTGGATATTTTCCAACTACAAGATCGAACCGGGTATGAAGATACTGGAACTTGGTTGTGGTACAGGAGATATGTGGAAAAACAGAGAAGATCTGATCTCTGTTTGTTCTAAGATAATTCTTTCAGATTTTTCTTCGGCTATGGTAGATAAAGCAAAAGAAAACATCGGTGAGAAGACCAACATTGAATATAAGATCATTGACATACAGGATATTCCTTTCGAAGACGATACCTTTGACGTGGTTATAGCAAATATGATGCTGTATCATGTTCCGGATATCGATAAAGGATTAAAGGAAGTAAGACGAGTACTGAAATCTGACGGATTTTTCTACAGTGCAACATACGGTGAGCACGGGATCATAGAATACCTTTCAGATATGCTTTCCGAATATGGGTTTGCAGATAATACAAATAAGAATTTTACACTTCAAAACGGATATGATATACTTATAAAGGGTTTTTCGGATGTTAAAAAGCTGGAATATAAGGACTCGTTAGCAGTAACAAATCTTGATGACATAGTTGAATATATATATTCACTTTCAAGCATGACGAGTTTAAGTAATATTCCCAGACAGACCATTAAAACCTTACTGGAAAAAAGAACAGTAAACGGTGTTTTAAACATTCCTAAGGAATACGGGATGTTTATCAGTAAATAGAAAATCCTAAAAAAGCACCTTGCAGGATAATCTGTAAGGTGCTTTTAGTTTAATCAAGTTCTTTCATTACACTCATGTAAGCGGGACGGATGATCTTGTCCACGGTTACAAGTTCTTCGATACGGTGAGCACTCCAGCCAACTATTCTTGCTATAGCGAATATAGCGGTATAGAGCTCCAACGGAATACCGAGCATCTCATATATGAATCCGCTGTAGAAGTCTACATTAGGGCTTACACCTTTGTAGATCTTACGCTTCTGAGCTATAAGGACGGGAGCTAATTCTTCTATATTATTATATAGAAGCAGATCTTTCTCACGGCCTTTTTCGGTTGCAAGCTGCTCAACGAAACGTCTGAATACCTTTTCTCTGGGGTCGGATACGGAGTAGATCGCATGCCCCATACCGTATACAAGTCCCTTCTTATCGAAGGCTTCTTTATCGATGATCTTCTTTAAGTATGCAGAGAGGGCATCCTTATCGGCATAGTCTTTTACGTGCTTTCTTATGTCATCCATCATTTCCATAACTTTTATGTTGGCTCCGCCGTGCTTGGGACCTTTGAGGGATGACATAGCTGCTGCTATGGTAGAATATGTATCGGATCCGGATGAAGTTACAACTCTTGTGGTAAATGTGGAGTTGTTTCCTCCACCGTGTTCCATATGGAGTATAAGAGCAGTATCAAGTACCTTGGCTTCGGTCTTGGTGAACTTCTTATCGGGTCTCAGTAACATCAGCAGATTCTCTGCTGTGGAAAGCTTGGGATCGGGATGATGTATGAACATACTCTCGTTTTTTTCGTAATGAACATAAGCGTTATATGCATATACAGCGAGCATAGGAAATTCGCTTATAAGCTGGATACACTGACGTAAGGAATTGCTGATGGAAGTATCAAGTGCCTTATCATCATATGATGCAAGAGTGAGTATAGCTCTTGTCATCGTGTTCATGATATCATGAGAGGGCGCTTTCATGATAACGTCACGTGTAAAGTTGGTAGGGAGAATACGGCAGCCGCCCAAAAGCTCTTTAAATTCAGCTTCCTGTTCATCTGTGGGAAGTTCACCCATAAGCAGAAGATAAGCAATCTTTTCAAATCCGAGTTCATCATCTCCCAGACCGTTTATAAGGGTCTGTATGTGGTATCCTCTGTACCAGAGTTCACCGTCACACTGTACTTTTTCTCCATCTATGATCTTCGAAGAGATGATCTCGGAGATATTGGTGAGTCCTGTCAGTACTCCGTTGCCGTTGATGTCTCTTAGTCCCCTGTTTACGCCGTACTTAGCGTATAATTCCTTCGGGATGGAATCGTTTTTGATGCAGGTATCCTGAATCTGTTCGGCATAACTGCGTACTTGTTTTAAAATATTCATGCGGTTCCTCCTTCGTGTTTTTATAAATTTGTGCAGTGGGATGATTATATCAGAAAAATGTCAATAAGTCTATAAATATTTAATAAAATTAATTCAATTGTCAATATATCATATATAAAAAATTAACTTGATTAAAAACAGAATTTACTATAAAGTAGTATATAACAGGAGCATGACCGGAAGGGGATAAGAACGACATGAAAAAAAACAAGAATAAATACTTATCTATATATGAACATGTACGTGATGATATTGTATCCGGTGTATATGCAAAAAATACCAAGCTTCCTTCCAAGAGAGTCATGGCGGATGAATACGGTGTGAGTGTCATAACCATAGAGCATGCGTATGAGCTACTTGCTGAAGAAGGGTATATACTTCCGGAAGAGAAAAAGGGTTATTATGTTATATACGCTCCCGACAGTTTCTTTGATGTAGCTTCCGATATTTCAATTAAACAAGCTCCTTTGAACATCGAAAATATAAAAACATCGTCGTTTATAAACAAATTTGACGATTACGAATTATCTTTTTCGCAGTATGCTCGTATGATGAGAAGAGTTATTTCCATATACGGTGAAGAACTGACATTAAAGTCACCCGGATTCGGTACCGACCATATGAGAAAAACTCTGGCAGCTTACCTTAAGCGCAGCCGCAGGATTGATGTTGACTATAACAGGATCATCATCGGGTCCGGAGCAGAATACCTGTACAGCATGATAGTAAAGGTTCTCGGAAGAAATATCATTTACGGTATAGAAAATCCTTCCTATGAGAAGATAGGTTATGTATACAAATCGGAAGGAGTAAGGTGCAGACTGCTTAATTTGGGAAATGACGGTATAGAGAGCAATGCACTATGGAAATCGGATGTGAACGTGCTCCATATCACACCGTACAGAAGTTATCCCAGCGGTGTTACCGCTACGGCATCTAAAAAGCATGAGTACCTTAAGTGGTGTAATGAGAAAAACGCCATAATAATAGAGGATGATTTTGAATCCGAGTTTTCACCTTCGAGACGTCCCGAGGAGACGGTATTTTATCTTAACCATGGTAAAAACGTGATATATGTCAATACCTTTACCAAGACCATTGGGTCATTTATCAGGACAGCATATATGGTGCTCCCGGAAAATCTGGTATCACTGTTTAATGAGAGAATGAGTTACTGTGCATGCACGGTACCCACTCCCGAACAGTATGTTATATCGGAATTGATCGACAGCGGTGAGTTTGAGAGGCATATTAACAGGGTCAGACGTAAAAAAAGAGAACAGATCCGGATTAATTAATTTGTAAAATAATTGTAACAAAAAAATATTTGCCTTTTTATATCTGTTATAGTATAATATCGCAGGCAATGTGTATGTCGCAAGGAGAATGCGGCAGGAAAGGATGGTGTTTATGGACGGAGGCTATGATACAGGACTTGGTGAGGTAATGATATCCACTGATGTTATTGAGAAATGTGCCGGTGCATCGGCAGTAGAGTGTTTCGGAATCGTCGGAATGGCATCTAAGAATGTTCGTGACGGACTTGCTAAGCTCTTAAAGAGAGAGAACTTAAGCAACGGAGTATCTGCCAAGGTAGAAGACAACAAGATCAAGATCGATATCCATATTATTGTTTCATATGGTGTAAATATACCTTCTGTTTGTGATAACCTTCTTGAGACTGTTAAATATAAGGTTGAGGAGTTTACAGGTCTTAAAGTTGAAAAGATCAACATATATGTTGAAGGTGTCAGAGTAATCGATTGATTTGGAGGAACATTAAAGTGTCAGTAAAAAGCATAGATGCCGGACTTTTACAGAAAATGTTCATTGGCGCTGCAGCCAGTCTGGAATCTCAAAAAGAGGTTATTAACGAATTGAATGTTTTCCCCGTACCTGACGGTGATACGGGTACAAACATGACAATGACAATAATGTCTGCCGTAACTGAGGTAAACAACTTAGAGAATCCCACCATGGAAGATCTGTCTAAGGCTATTTCCAGCGGATCGTTACGTGGAGCCAGAGGTAATTCGGGTGTAATTTTATCACAGCTCTTAAGAGGTTTTACCAAAATTATCAAGACAGTTGAGACCATAGATATCGAAACTATGGCCAATGCATTCCAGAAGGCTGTAGAGACTGCTTATAAGGCGGTTATGAAGCCCAAGGAGGGTACGATCCTTACTGTAGCCAAGGGCGGAGCTGAAAAAGCTATGGAGCTTGTTGGCACAACCGATGACCTTGTTGTATTCGGCGAGAAAGTAATAGCATATATGGCTGAAGTACTTGATTATACACCTGAACTGCTTCCCGTACTTAAGGAAGCAGGAGTAGTTGATTCAGGCGGACAGGGATTACTCGAGGTTATGAAGGGCGGATTTGCAGTAATGTGCGGTAAAAAGATAGAGCTTAAGACTCCCGCACCCGCAGCTAAGCCTGTTGAAACAAAAGTTGTTAATACAGAGAATATTTCCACTTCAGATATTAAATTCGGTTACTGTACAGAGTTCATCATCATTCTTGATAATGAGTTTACAGATCTTGATGAGACAGAGTTTAAGGCTTACTTAGAGTCTATCGGTGATTCCATTGTATGTGTAGCTGATGATGAAGTAGTTAAGGTTCATGTACATACCAACGATCCCGGACTTGCTATCCAGAAGGCTCTTACCTTTGGTCAGCTTACAAAGCTTAAGATCGACAATATGCGTGAAGAGCATAATGAAAAGCTTGGTCTTGAGGCTGAGAAAGCCGGTGCTGTAAAGGCACAGGCTGTGGCTAAGCCTAAGCTTCCTCCCAAGGAGAACGGATTTATAGCAGTTTCGATCGGTGCAGGTATAAACGAGATATTTACCGGCCTTGGTGTTGACTACATCATAGAAGGCGGCCAGACCATGAATCCTTCTACCGAGGATATGCTTAATGCTATCGATCAGGTAAATGCAAAGAACATATATATTCTTCCTAACAACAAGAATATCATTCTTGCAGCTGAACAGGCAAAAGCCATGACCAAGGACAAGAGCATCATCGTTATTCCTTCGAAGACCATACCTCAGGGTATTGCAGCCGTGATCAATTTTGTATCGGGTAAGAGCGTAGAAGAGAATGAAGCTGCTATGGTTGAGGCTATGGGAAATGTCAAGACAGGTTCTGTTACATATGCTGTAAGAGATACCAAGATCGACGGACTTGAGATCAAGAATGGCGACTACATGGGACTTGATGACAAGACCATCAAGAGTACCGGTCCGGATATAGAGCAGGTTACCTACGACCTTGTAGATACCATGGTTGAAGAGGACAGTGAGCTGATAAGCATCTACTACGGCGAAGAAGCTAATGAGGATGATGCTCAGAAGATTGCTGACAGCCTCATGGAGAAGTATGATTATCTTGACGTTGAGGTTCACGCCGGCAACCAGCCTGTATACTATTATGTAATTTCAGTTGAATAAATTATGCACTTTCAGAGCTCTGATGTTTCAGAGCTCTTTTTGTTTGTCATACAGAGTCGGCGGAGGATACGCTCCCAATATAAAACCATCACCGCTTATCGATGATATGCTATACGATAATCATACGTATTTTAGCTTCGGACGCTTGCAAACGTATGCCCGCCTGATGCCGGGCATACTTGGGCTGCGCTCAAAATTCGGTTTGGATAACCGAATTTTGCCTCGCATCAATTCGTATTCTATCGTAGCATATCTATCGAACGCTTAAGGTTTTATATTTGGAAGTGTATCCTCCGCCGACTATATTGGTAAAATACAGGACGTAATAAAAATGGTTTAAAATAATAAATAACATAAATAATAAAAAAATTATAAATAATTAGCACTCACCACTTGACAGTGCTAACAATTAGTGATATAACATCATTAGTGGTAGAGAATTTCTACATTCATTTTTTGAAAGAAGGTGATTTCATGAATATTAACAAGTTCACACAGAAGTCCATAGAGACTATACAGCTTTGTGAAAAGCTGGCAAATGATTACGGTAACTCAGAGATAGATCAGGAGCATCTTGCTTTGGCACTTGTTTCTATTGATGAGAGCCTTATAGCCGGTCTGATCGAGAGGATGGGAATAGATGTTAACTCATACAGGTCAGGCCTTACCGCACTTGTCAATAAGAAGGTCAAGGTGTCAGGTAATTTCCAGGTGGGCGTAAGCAAGGTGCTTAATCAGGTTCTTACCGGTGCAGAAGATGAAACCAAGGCAATGGGTGATTCTTATGTTTCCGTAGAGCATCTGTACTTAAGACTGATAAAGGAAGCTACCGGAGATCTTAAGTCTTACTTTAAGCAGTATGGGATAAACAGGGAGAGCTTTCTTAAGGTCCTTAGCCAGGTAAGAGGTAACCAGACCGTACAGAGTGATAATCCTGAGGCTACTTATGATACATTAAAGAAGTATGGTACCGACCTCGTAGAACGTGCCAAAGAGGGTAAACTTGATCCGGTTATCGGCAGGGATTCGGAGATACGTAACGTTATCCGTATTCTTTCACGTAAGACCAAGAACAACCCTGTGCTTATAGGTGAGCCCGGTGTCGGTAAAACTGCCGTAGTAGAAGGTCTGGCCCAGCGTATAGTGGCTCAGGATGTGCCTGAAGCATTGAAGGATAAGACTATATTTGCTCTTGATATGGGTGCATTGGTTGCCGGTGCCAAGTACAGAGGTGAGTTTGAGGAAAGACTAAAGGCTGTACTTGATGAAGTAAAGAAGTCTGATGGCAGGATCATACTGTTCATAGATGAGATACATACCATAGTCGGTGCTGGTGCATCGGAAGGCTCCATGGATGCCGGAAATATGCTTAAGCCCATGCTGGCACGTGGAGAGCTTCATTGTATAGGTGCGACCACTCTGGATGAGCACAGAAAGTATATTGAAAAGGATGCAGCTCTGGAACGTCGTTTCCAGCCTGTTATGGTTGACCAGCCTACAGTAGAAGATAC
>JAFZQN010000088.1 GCA_017620375.1 Lachnospiraceae bacterium | reverse complement strand
TATTTCTTTTCTGTCACTCATCTGTCACAATACATTTTTATGATATTCGATGGAAAGGTTTTTATAGAAAGGAAATATTAGTATTATCATGGAACTTATAGAGAAGATAAGCATGCTCTTTATTACATTATTATTAGGAGTATTATTACTTACAGGCTGCAGTAAGAGCGAGGAGCCGACTGGCGGTGCTGAACCCGGCACTACTGTAACGGCTACCCCGATGCCTACTGCTACACCCATACCCACAGCCACCCCGACACCGGAGCCGACACCTACACCGGTATTTGTCAAGACTGCGTATGAGACAGTCGGCAGCGATAACATGTACCGCGTTCCCCTGGCTGAGCTTGAGGGTGAGTTCAGTTACTATATGGCCAACAAGTTTGCAGGTGACTACGTTCTTTTATGGATTGATACTCCGGTAAAACTGGATGAGCCGGAACCGGTAGAAGGCTCGGATTACTTTATAGAGTATAAGGATAAAAATGTCCTCGTGCTTATGCAGCCCACAGTTAACACCGAGCAGTACAGATTCGAGTTTGATTACATGATCAATGAGCTCTACCTCTTAGATGACGGTACAGTAGTGTTCGAAGAGATGGAGAGCAATACCGTACACGTGCTTAACAGTGAGTTAGAAGAGATCATCACGTTTAATCCGGATGAAAACTATTCCGCTACGCTTGGAGTGGATACGGAAGGGTACATCTGGTTCGCGGATAAAGAAAACAACAAGCTTATATCTACCAATCTTAAAGGAGAAAAAAGAGCGGAATACGACTACGATCCCGAGTACCTGGCTACTAAGTATTTAGGTGACTATAACGGTCAGAAGTGCTTCGTTATAGTAGAAAAGGAAGACTATATAGCGCATAAGTACTTATATTTATCGGAAAACGGTGAGCTTAACTATGTAACCGATGACTGCACCCAACTCGGGTATGAGTGGAAAGGATACAGTATAGCATCGAGCGACATACTCGATATCACCAGTTCCAGGTCAACATGGTTCTTCCATGCACCGGGTTACATCGAGGAAGGCTATGCATTCCCCAAGAGCAGTATGAATGAAGGTATCAGCTTCCACCAGGGTAATATACTCTGCGGTGGCGGCGAGTTCTGCGTAGACAGGGAGAAGTATAAGTACAGACACGAGTACCGGATCTATAACTTGGAAAAAGGAACTGTATCCGACATGCTGCGCGAGGAGGATATACCGGAATGCAGCTATATGTATATGCTCGGAACTATAGGTGACGATTATGTTCTCATCAGTTCGTTTAAGGAAGACGAGTCGAGGGAGCTTCTGCTGTGGGATATAAGTGAAAACACATCCCCGATACCGGGCTTCTGCGACTTTAAGAAGGACGACCCTGCAGAGTGCGTGGCAGAACTCATAAAGGATGCCAAGGATAACTATAATATCGAGATCACACCCGACAGGACCGCATATGACGGGACAACTTTAGCTTTGGGTAAACTGATGGAGGAGATGGAGTTTGCCAATGCATTTATCCTCACGGCTAAAGAAAACCCCGAGGTAGTAAAGCCTAAAAATAATGACACCCTCCGTCCGGAGAATAAGAATAACAACGACGGAGCAAACTATACCTTCAATCCTCATGTATTTTCCGGGTTCTATCTTAAGGAGCACGGTGAGGAAAGACGTGATGCATTCTTTAGATATGTGGATGCCTTAAGAGAAGGCGCTGACGGTTTTGAATGTAAAAACGAAGGTGAGGCTGCATGGTCGAGCGGAAGGCTTGCCACATATTTCTTCCCTGTGGGAGGAGCCTATGCATCGGCAGAGTATACAGGCGACGGTTGGGCTACCATCAATTACAGTATCCCCAAGGAGGAGTTCTTAGAGAAGGAAAAGGAATTTGAAGAACAGATAGTTGCCATACTTAATGATGTACTTGAAGAGGACTATACCGACTTTGAAAAGGCACTGGCGCTGTATGAGTTTATGACAGAGTATACGGTATATGACTACGAGATGTTAGACCATCTGACCGAATGGATGGAGAGGCAGTCGGGATACAGGGTACTTACCGAGCAGAAGGGTATATGCTGGGAGATCTCGTGCTTATACAGGTATCTCTTACTTCAATGCGGAGTTGATGCCGAGGAGTCTTCAGGTATACCCGTGAACCCGGAGGAAGATACACATCAATGGAACTACTTAGAGCTTGACGGAGTGGGGTACCTTATAGATGCTACATGGGGACTTACTCAGAACAGGGAGCCTAACCTTGAGTATTTCCTTTTTACCGATCAGATGAGAGAAGACAGGGACGGATTTAAGTCGGAGTCATTTGATATAGGAGGATACGGTCTGTACGGAGCAAGAAAGAAGTATTCTTTTGAGGCAAAAGATGAGAGATATTCTGAACTCTGGTTCGGTACTTACATCGCTTTTGACGAAGAGGAAAAATGTGTATTTTACAGGAATATTTTCGGTGAAATCTGCAGGTTCGATTATGCTAATCTTTAATTGACAAAGTATATATTTTTCAGCTATAATTCTATCAGTAATCTGTAATACCTTACCCGGTGAAAGGATAGATAAGTGGCTAAGAAATTAAACCTTTCGACAAAGATAATAATCATGGTTGAAGCGATCATACTTGTGTCGAGTATAGTGTTCTGTGCAGTATCCATACTTATAGCAAGAGGTTCTATAAGGGACGCTATACAGCAGCGTATGCTCGATCTGGCAAAGTGCGCTGCAGGCTCGGTAGACGGGGATTATCTTATAGGCTTGACTGCCGAGGATGTCGGAAGTGACGAATACCAAGATCTTTATGATACGCTTGCGGTCTTCCGTGACAATGCGGATCTTAAATATGTATACAGTATAAAAGAAGTAGGCAAAGAAGAATTTATATTCACGCTGGATACCGACCCTGATTTCCCGGGGTATTACGGAGACAGCGTAAAATATACAGAGGCACTTGCTAAAGCTGCAAAAGGTACGGCAGCTGTGGACGAAGTGCCTTATTCTGATGCCTGGGGAAAGTTTTACAGTGCCTACAGCCCGGTACTTGATTCCAAGGGGAATGTAGCCGGCATCATAGCTACCGACTTTTCGGCAGAGTGGTTTGACAGCCAACTTTCCGAGCAGATGAAGTCCACGGTGTTCGGTTTCAATATCATACTTGTGGTTACTTCCGTTTTAGCCGCTATCGTGCTGATCTTTACGGTTAAGCCCTTCATACGTATGCAGGGCGAGCTTATGCAGGAGAAGATGAGAGCCGAGAGTGCGAGCCTGGCAAAGAGTGAGTTCTTAGCCAACATGTCTCACGAGATCCGTACTCCTATCAATGCGATCCTCGGTATGAACGAGATGATCTTAAGGGACAGCCGCAGCCTTCAGGAAGGAAAGAACGTGGACAGTAAGGCTGTAAAGGATTCGGTAAAGAATATCGTAGTCTATGCCGGGGACGTGGAAAATGCGGGGCATAACCTCTTAGCACTGGTTAATGACATCCTTGACTTTTCAAAGATAGAGGCCGGCAGGCTCGACCTTGTGGAGGCACCTTATGAGGTCAGCTCCATGATCAGTGACCTCTGCAATATGGTGCAGCTGAAAGCCTCGGATAAAAAGCTTGACTTTGAAGTGGATGTGGATGAGACCTTACCCGATGAGCTCATAGGTGATGAGGTGCGTGTAAGGCAGATCATCACCAATCTGCTTGTTAACGCCGTAAAATATACCGAACAGGGCTCGGTAGGATTTAAGGTAAGCGGCGAGAGAAAAGATGACGGTACCATATTGCTTAATGTCAAAGTCACTGACACCGGTATCGGTATCAAAAAGGAAGATATAGATAAGCTCTTTACCAAGTTTGAAAGACTGGATATGGACCGTAACAGTACGGTAGAGGGTACAGGGCTCGGACTTGTTATAACCAAGCGCCTTCTTGATATGATGGATGGCGTCATAACCGTGGACAGTGCTTACCAAAAAGGCTCAACCTTTACCGTTACCATACCTCAGAAGATCGGTAAGGATGTGCCTGTAGGTGATTTCCAGACCCGTTTTGAGACCAATGTACTTGAAGCAACAGCATACCGTGAGTCGTTCCGTGCACCTCGTGCGCGTATCCTGGTAGTGGATGATACGAAGATAAATATTACCGTAGTCACCAACCTGCTGAAAAACACATGCATGCAGATAGAGACTGCTCTGAGCGGAGCCGAGGCGGTAGCACTGGCAGCAGAAAATGCATATGACCTGATACTTATGGATCAGCGTATGCCCGAGATGGACGGCAGTGAGGCTATGCACCGTATCCGTGAAGATGAAAACGGTAAAAGCCGCAGTGCTCCTATCATCTGTCTTACAGCCGATGCCGTAGTGGGCTCAAAAGAGAAATACTTGGCAGAGGGCTTTAACGACTATCTGTCAAAGCCGGTCGACGGATTTACGTTAGAAAAGATACTTATGAAATACCTGCCGCAGGATAAGCTCGAGTGGGTATGGGAAGCAAGACCGGAAAACGAGGAAGAGGAAAACGGTAAGCCGGATGACAGGAAATCGCCAGATAAAGGACCAGGAGATAAGAAACCTGACGGACTCGAGGGACTGCGAACCGGAGGTATCGATACCGCTGCAGGTATGATATATTTCCAGGATGATAAAGAATTTTACTTTACGGTACTTAGTGAGTTCGCAGCCAGTGAGCCCGATAAGAAGGCACTTATCAAAAAACATTATAATGAGGAAAACTGGGACGGGTATATGATCCAGGTACACTCATTAAAGAGCACTGCCAAGATGATAGGAGCTCTGACTCTGGCCGAGCAGGCAGCCAAGCAGGAAGCTGCAGCGAAAACAGAGGATACGGATACCATCAGGGCCGGATACGAGCCCATGATGGAGAATTATAAAAAAGTGGTCGAAGCGATCAAGACCGTCGTAAATGTTGAAGAAACAAACGATGACAAGAACGAGATACTTGAGTTTTGGCCTGAAGGGTAATGGGGTATAATATGAATAAAGAAGAGTTAATGAAGTTTTATGAGGAAAACATGTACGGTGTACGCCGCTCGGGAGAGACAGTAAGCTACGAGCTCTTAGGACCTGATCCGGCAGTGAATAAGAAAAGTCCTATGCCCTGGAATCCTTTCGCAGTGGTGGGCGGAGATCTGGTTAAGATCAATGTGGAAAAGGACGGACGCAGTACTTCCTTTATCGTACATGCATATCTTCCGGAGAAGGATAAGGCAGCTAAGTACCCGGGAGGGTCGCCCTTTATCATATGCATGCATCCGATCGCTCCCAAGGACTATGCCTTAGAACAGGGCTATGCTTTGTTCTTCATGGAGAGTACCAAGATAGCTTCAGATGATAAGGAGCATAATGGAGCTTTTTATGATATATATCCTTACGGGACATGCGGAGATGAGCAGACCGGAGCTTTAGCCGCATGGGGCTGGGGTGCATCAAAAGTACTTGATGCCATATACGGCGGTCTCGATAAGGAGTACGGACTTGATGCTAAGGCATCAATGATCACGGGTGTATCGAGATACGGTAAGGCTACTGCTGTATGCGGAGCTTATGATGAGAGATTCAGGATGGTCATCCCTTCGTGCTCAGGTGCAGGTGGACTTGCTCTCTACAACTTCTTCTCTGAAGGAAAGACTTATAACTTTAGAAAAGTAGGAGGTCCCGCGGAGTATACATATCAGAAGAACGAGCCGTTATCATGCCTGCAGTCAGATGCGGAAAGAGGCTGGTTCAATGATAAGTTCTTAGAGTATAAGGAGCCCTCGGATATACCTTACGATCAGGAAGGGTTACCTATACTGTGCTGTGATAAGGACAGGTACTACTTCGTCATAGCTTCCTACACCGGTGAGGACTGGGTAAATGCACCGTCCATGTGGGAGTGCTGCAAGCGTGCGATGAAGGCGTACGAAGCAGAAGGCCTGTCAGATAACTTTGCCATCCATTTCCATAAGGAAGGACATGCCGTGATCGGGGAGGATATGGAACTTATAGTATCCTATTTTAACAGGATGTATTATGGTATGGATACGGGCGTCGATATGGACGCACTGCATACGACACTGTTTGCTGGACAGGAAGACGGTAATGCAGAAGTGCTGAGACTTCGTCCTTACAAGAAGAAGGACAGTGAAAAGATAGCGTCATGGCTAAAGGATGAGGACATATTCTGGAAATGGGGCGGAGAGAGATTCGGAGCCTACCCCATAAGTGCAGCGGATATAGATAAGAAGTATTCGGAGCAGAACGGAGACTGTGCAGAGTATGATAACTTCTATCCGATGGCAGCCTTTACTGATGACGGCGTAGTCGGCAGTTTCATCATGAGGTATATAAACGGCGATCACAGTATCGTACGTTTCGGCTGGGTAGTAGTAGATGAGACCAAACGCGGTAAGGGTTACGGAAAGAGGATGCTCGAGCTCGGACTTCAGTACGCTTTTAAGATCCTTAAAGCCAAAAAGGTAACTATAGGAGTATTTGAAAACAACACTCCCGCATATGCCTGCTACAAGTCATTGGGATTTAAGGAGGCTGAAGGAGAAGAGAGAGTTGTCAATATAAAAGGTGAGGACTGGAAGCTTATAGAGCTGTACCGCCTGCCGGATTGAAACCGGTAAACTAGTACAGTAAAAGATAAAACACTATAATGTATAATGACTAGTATATAATGTAGTAAAATATAAAAGGTTGGAAAGTCTGTTATAACAGATTCTCCAACCTTTATTTTTACTTATATTTTATAGAAATTTTATAAAAAACAGTTGACAAAGGCAATAAATGGTGTTATCTTATAGCAGGAAGGTGTTAGCACTCTATAAAGTTGAGTGCTAATAAATGAAGGAAGGGGTAAGGATATGGATCTTGATGACAGAAAACTAAAGATACTTCAGGCTATAATTAAGAACTATCTCGAGAC
>JAFZQN010000087.1 GCA_017620375.1 Lachnospiraceae bacterium | reverse complement strand
GTACAGTTGTGGTAAGCCAAAACGAAGCCATTCTCTGGACGGACGGCAGATACTTTATCCAGGCCGAAGAACAGTTAAAGGATACCGGTATCGAGCTTTATAAGTCCGGTAACAAAGGCGTACCCACCATCACCGAGTACCTGAATAAAAAGATTGGTGACACTAAGGCTGTGATAGGCTTTGACGGCAGGGTTATGGATATCTCCTTTATAAAACGTATAGAAGAAAAAGTACCCAGTGCCGTTCTGGTATCGGATCTTGATCTTATAGGAAATATATGGAGTGACAGACCTTCACTTCCCGCAAATGAGATCTATGTCCTTCCTGAAGAATATACAGGCCTAAGCTCGACCAACAAACTCATGGAAGTGGTAAGGCGTATGCTTGAGAAGGGCTGCTCCTACCATGTCATCTCATCTCTCGACGATATAGCATGGCTGCTCAACCTGCGCGGAAGCGATGTAACATGTAATCCGGTATTCTTGTCATACCTCTTTATCGCTGAAGAAAATACCGTACTCTTCTGCCAAAAGGAGTGCCTAAGACCGGATACTGCGAAATATCTCGATGATATGGGTGTGGAATGTCTCGAATACAATGATATATATTCTTATTGTAGCGGAAAGTTTACAAAAACTGCCGAAAAAGAAGAAAGTACAAAGGTACTGCTCGATCCCGATACGGTCAATTACCGTCTGTATAAGGCATTTTCCGAGTATTTCGAGCCGGTACTCGATACCAATCCTTCCACGATCCTTAAGGCAAAGAAAAATGATACAGAGCTTGAAAACCTCCGGTGTGCAAATGTAACGGACGGCATAGCCATGGTTAAGTTTTTAAAGTGGCTGGATGATTATAAGAAGGATACTTCCGGTAAAAAGATCACCGAACTCGGTGCTGCCGATATGCTCCTAAAGTTTCGTAAGGAGAGCCCCGAGTTTAAGGATATAAGCTTTGAGACCATAGCTGCCTACGGATATCACGGAGCTATCGTCCATTATGAGCCTGACAGCAAAAGCGATATCCCGGTTGAGCATGACAGCTTCCTGCTGGTAGATTCCGGTGCACAGTATCTTAAAGGTACCACCGATATCACCAGGACCATAGCTATGGGTGAAGTTACTTACGAGATGAAGAAGTATTACACGGCTGTCCTTAAGGGTATGCTAAACCTTGCCTCAGCTGTCTTCCCGGCCGGTACGGCAGGTGCAAACCTTGATATACTCGCACGCGGTCCCTTGTGGCAGCTTTATAAGGACTACAATCACGGGACCGGACACGGTATCGGATTTTTCCTCAATGTCCATGAAGGTCCCCAGAATATCAATTGGAAAATAGGAAAACGTTACGGAAACACCACTCCTTTGGAACCCGGCATGGTAACTTCCGATGAACCAGGATTCTACCTCGAAGGACAATACGGTATCCGTATTGAAAACGATATCGCTACGGTAAAGAAATGTGAAAACGAATATGACAGTTTCTTAGGTTTTGAGATACTTACTCTGGCACCCATCGACCTGTCTCCCGTTCTGTTTGAAAATATGTCGGCCGATGAGATAAAAGCTCTTGATGCTTACCACAAAAAAGTATATGACAAACTGTCTCCTTATCTGGATAATGAGACTTGCAGTTGGCTTAAGACCTATATAACCCATTAAGAATAATGCGGCAATACAGTTATTCTACAACTGTATTACCGCATTTTTACTGATATTTCACCGCTTCTTAAAACTATGTTATTACCGGCAGCCGGTTTTACCACCAGGCCTCCCATCCCATCTATATCCACAGCCGTACCGGTATATACTCTTCCATCCTCTATATACTCGATCTCTTTCCCGAGTACTGTGGACCTGGACTTATAATATGATAAAAACTCTTCGGCCGGTACTTCAAATATCCATTTCTCAAGTGTCTCTGCTATTTTTATGGTAAGTCTTCCGGCTACGGTCCCGGGATCAGGTGCATTGATCCCTTTATGTGTATGTATCGGATCCGGATCCGTATCATAGAGACTGCCGGCAATGTTTTTAATCTCTTCGGGCCAGTCTTTTGTGTAAATGTTTATACCTATACCGGCTATCATATACTGCATGATACCCTTTTCATAGTCGTTAACGGCTTCGCACAGTATCCCGCAGCATTTTTTACCATATACATATATATCATTTACCCATTTGATACCGGCGTCTTTCCCTGTTACTTCTTCTATGGCACTGCATACAGCCGCTGCAGTCCTGACAGTCATCGTAACCTGTGACGCTATGGGACGTCCTACAGGAAGCACAACGGTCATATAGAGTCCGGTATCGGGAGAAAAAAAACTTTTCCCCTGCCTTCCGCGCCCCGCAGTCTGTTCTAATGCCACAAGGCACAGATTTTCAGAAATCTGTGCCCCGTTTATCATTCTTTTTGCTTCATTATTTGTTGAGTCTATACTGTCAAAGTATATGTATTTCATTACGGCTCCTACCGACTTACAAACACTGTTACACAGCATTCGACGTTCTTCAGTCTTTAAGATTTTTCATCGAAACATATTCGGAATAACTGATACCGGCATATTTTTTAAAGCATCTTCCGAAATAGTTGGGATCCGGGATACCGACCTCATCCGATGCCTTAAACATCTTGATATTGGCTGCAGCAAGTTTCATGGCAGCGTTCATTCTGCATTCTGTAAGGTATTCTACGAAATTCTTGCCGGTCTCCTGCTTAAACTTTCTGGACAGATAGCTGGCACTGAATCCGAAGTACTGCGCTACTGATGTGAGGTTCAGCTTGGAATCCGTATAATTTGCCTCAATATACATTTTTATCTGATCTATGGTGGATGCTTCTATCTTATCGGTGGGTTCAGCTTCCTGGAGCACTTCGTTTTTAGCATGCTCCTCATCAAGCTTTGCTTTTGCCAAAGTGAGTGTAGCTGTTACTTCCGAACGTACTATGGGTTTTAGCATATACTCAAATACAGGAAGGCTTACGCACTTTCTCGCGTACTCAAACTGATCTATGGCTGTAAGTATGATAATGATAAGATTGGGATATCTCTTTGTCGCAAGTTCGGTAAACTCTATGCCGTTCATGAAAGGCATGGAAATATCGACAAAGGCTATATCCGGCTTCATATCATCTATGACATTTATTGCTTCGATGCCGCTGGCAGCTTCGCCTACTACCTCCATATTAAGCTCTTCCCAGTTGATCGAGGCTCTCATCAGCTTCCTTGCGGATTCCTCGTCATCAATCAGCATTACTCTGTACATTGACCGTTCTCCAATTCTTCATTTCAGTATTAATGATTATTTCTATTTCCGTATACTCGCCGGGTTCACTCTTTATCTTTACCACATCATCCTTGTTGCAGTAGCATCTGATCCTTTCTATGGTTCCCCACAGTCCGAAATTACTGCCCAGTCCCGGCTGCGTAGCTGTGCTGTCATCGTTATCGGTACTGTCGGTCGACAGAACCTTTTCTATCTGCTCATCACTCATTCCCACACCTGTATCTCTTACGATCAGATGGAGTTCACCATCTTCCATGTGGCTTGAGATCCTGATGGTACCTTTCTCTCCCTTTTGTCTTATACCGTGATAGATACTGTTCTCAACCAAAGGCTGAAGTATAAGCTTAGGGATGATGCACTCCTCGGTATCGGGAGCTATATCATATTCATCACTTATTATATCTCCGTATCTGAGTTTCTGAAGCGACAGATAATCCTTGATTATGGTTATCTCTCTCTTAAGCGGTATCTCCCTGTCGCCCTTACTTAAGAAATTACGGTAAAAGCTGCCCAGTGTCTCAAGTGCGGAATGTACTTTTTCCGCTCCGGCATCGACAGCCAGATATCCGATAGTTTCGATGGAATTATACAGGAAATGAGGCTTTATCTGTTCCTGTAACACTCTCATCTCCGCCCTCTGTATTACCTGCTCGTTTTCGATCAGCTTTTCCCAGAGCTCACTTGTATGATCTACCATGTCATTATAGGTATCCTTGATCATACCCAGTTCATTCTTTGGAAGATCGAGGGTAAGCTTTTCCAGGCTGTCCGCCGTGCTGTTTTTGCTGATTTCGGAAGTAAGCGCAAATACAGGACTGGTGATATTCCTTCTTATAAACAGTCCTGCTACAAATACACAGATAAAATAGATCAACGGAAGCAGGATGATGATATAAAGGAGCTCCTGAGGCAGAAGCTTTCTTTCTTCCCTGATGGCATACATAACGACTATCGGAAGTCTTTTTAGCTTTATAGCCGAGAGCATCATACGATTTTTCGAGTCGGATACTTCCCTGTGGGTTATTTCTTCCGGAACATGCAGATGATCGCAGTAACTTATAAGATCGCTGTTTCCGGCAAGATATGTACCGTCGGTGGTCACTACGCATATGTTTTCGTTATTTATCTGTGATATCTCATCATCTATGAATGAGGTTGAAATATTCAAAAACAGGTATCCCAGCTGTTTCTGGGAAACATTGTCAAATATGGCTCTGTTTATGGTAATGACTGTTTTACCGTCAGACTTAAATATAGCTCCGTTACCGTTAAGTGACAGTGAAGCACGACCCTGCAGTTCATCAAGCGGTTCAACCCATTCTTTCGACTGCATCACTTCTTCATCAAACCTGTAGTCCAGACGGTTGTAAAGAGTGGTCGTATACCAGAAGTCATTTCTGAATATAAATGCCGAATCTATACCTTCCGATACATTTAAATAGTCCAGCATACCTAGACTGGCGTTTTTACTGATCTTCTCGGTCAGATCATGCAAAGGTGTTTTTAAATACTCTTTTACTCTCGTCTCGGCTATCATCAGACGGGATATATTTCTGTAATTATCTATATCGGATTTAATACTCGTGGAAAGCGAGACCAGAACGTTTTCCGCCTCACGCTCGGCGTATTCCTTTCTCTCTTTGCGGATAATGATAAAGACAAATATCATCGAAGTGATGATAAGTATCCCGGCTATGCCGATAAATACCATACTCAGCTTAAAAGAAAGGGAATTCCTGATCTTCGAATTCTGTACTTTATCCTTTATTTTTGTGATCTTCATATATTCACCGTGTACAAAATAAAATGTTACGCATTTGTTTCATTTTATCATTTTTGTTTTCCTTTTGCAAGAAATTCCGAACCAAAAAGTAAAAATTTTTAATAAAAAAAATGAACAAAAAAAGACTCTCCTAAAAAGAAGAGTCTTAATCTGATCTTATTATCAACCTTTAACCGCACCGGCAATGAAGCTGTCCTGAATACGCTTGCTTAAGAAAATGTAAACGATCAGGGTAGGGAATGTTGCAATAACAAGTCCCGCACCGATGGGGCCCCACTCGGTAAGGTACTGACCTGAAAGCTGCTGGATACCTACAGGAAGAGTCTTCTTATCTCCCTTGGTAATGAACTGATTAGCAAACATCAGCTCGTTCCAGCACTGCAAGAATGTGTAGATACCGATAGTAGCAACTGCGGGCTTCATCAAAGGAACGATAACCTTAAAGAATATCTTCCAGGGACCGCAGCCATCTATACATGCCGCCTCATCAAGTTCCTTAGGAATATCCTCCATGAATCCGGAACAGATAAGTATCGACATTGAAAGCGAGAATGCTGAATACGGAATTATAAGGGACGTATACGTATCAAGTACTCCGAGCTTCGACATGGTAAAGTATACCGGAAGCAGTGAAGCATGGATAGGTATCGTTAGTCCCAGCATAAATAGGGCATTCATCGCCCCGCTTAGTTTCCATTTTATTCGCGTCATGGCGTAAGTTGCCATCAGCGCTGCAATAAGTGAGATCAAGATAGTGGTAACCGTGATAAACAAACTGTTAAGGAAGTATCTTATCAGCTTGGGAAGCTCAAACGGCTTATTATCTTCATCCGAATAATCTATACCCGGAATACGTCTCGCTGTTTTTCCAAATAATGCATTATTATAGTTTTCCCATTTCCACTCACGGGGAAGACCTACTGTATTTTCACCGAATATCTCGGCATTGGTTTTTAAGGAGAAAGTAAACATCCAATAAATCGGGAACAGGTTTATTAATGCCCACATGATAAGACCGATAAATATTGCTACTTTCAGTCCTTTATTGGTCTTTTTAACTGTATACTTTGAGAGATCTACTTTTAATGCATCATCGGACACTTTTGCGTCCATTTTATCATTTCTTTCCATATATATCCCTCTCCTTAAAAATAAATCCTATAAGTATCGCAAAGAAGAAACAAAGTGCTATAAGCATGACAGCCATCGCACTACCTAAGCCGTATCTGTTGCTTAAGAAGAGCTGCTTGATCATGATAGTACTGGGCACTTCAGTTGCCTGCAGAGGTCCGCCGTTTGTAAGGACATAGATAAGGTCGTAGGACTTAAGTGATCCTGTTACTGCGAAAATAACGCTAACTTTAATGATGGGCTTGATCGAAGGGATAACAACATATCTGTTAACCTGTCCTTCTGTAGCACCGTCAAGCTTTGCAGCTTCACGCAGTTCGGGAGATACGCTCTTAACTCCGGCATAAAGCAGAAGCATATGATATCCTACATATTGCCACAAGGTCGGAACGAATACAGCACCGAGTGCTAAATCCTTATCACCGAGCCAGAGGATACTGTCCTTCTCTCCTAATAATCCCAGTCCGCGGAGTGCCGAATTAATGATACCGTAATCAGGGTTGTAAATCTTCAGCCATAACTGACCGATAACAACTGTCGAAATAAGTACGGGCATAAAGTAAACGGAAAGGAAGAATCTCTCTCCTTTGATCTTCTTACCTAATGCAAGTGCAAGAGCTAAAGAGAAAGGAAGCTGAAGGAATACGGAAAGTGCCGCAAGTATCAGTGAATTCTTAAGAGCGTTACCGAATCTGATAAGATCACTGGAAAACATTTCCGAATAATTGCCTAATCCGATGAAGTTCATCTCGGAATTCATACCGTTCCATTCAAACAGGCTGTAATAAATCGACATTATGATAGGAGAAATCAGTAATCCCACAAATAATAACAAAGCAGGAAGCAGGAATAAAAAAATAGTTAATTTTTGAGATTTCTTTTTCATATAAGTGCCTTCCCATACAAAAAGGTCTTTCCGGCTCCCCTTGAAGGAGTACCGGGAAAGACCTTAAAGTTTTTAGTTAATTAAGTGCTTTGTACTTGATTATCTAAGCTCGCTTGTTAAACCAGCTACGAAACCAGCACCGTCGATTTCCTTACCGTAAACCTTAGCTACATAGTTAAGATACTTATCTGCATCTTCTGCTGACATAGCATTGTCACCGAAAAGAACGTATCCGTTAGCCTTGTTACAGATACCTGCAACAGTCTGTACTAACTGGCTAACTGCACTTGTGTCACCGTAAGGTGTCCAAGCGGGAAGTCCGCTGCCTGCAAGGTAACCATAGTGGCAGATAAGACGACCAAACTCTACTGCAAACTGAGCTGCAACCTTAGGAGCGTTAGCTGATACAGCGATTGTGTCTGAAGGTCCACCGATAAGCTGACCCATAGATGACTTAGAAGCGTCCATAACAGGCCACTCACCAACTGTTACGTTGAAAGAAACCTTAGAAGGATCTGAGAAGTCACCACAGTTCCATGTACCATTCTGATAGAATGCATACTTGCCAGCCATGAAGTTAGCCTTAACTTCTTCGTTACCAAGAGCGATACCGTTAGGATCGAAGTAACCCTTGTCGATCATCTGCTGAAGGGTATCAACTGCTGTAGCGATGCCTGCATTGTTCCATGTCTTGCCGTTTCTGAAGATGTCATTAAGTTCTGTAGCGCCGATTGTCTTCTCGATAATGGGCTCTAAGTACTCAGTAACACACCAATTCTCCTTACCAGAGCAACCGAAAGGAATGATTCCCTTTGCAACGAGCTTATCGCAGCAATCGAAGAGTTCTTCCTTTGTCTCAGGAATCTTGGTGTAACCAACCTGAGCAAGGATGTCAAGGTTAGCGAAAAGACCAACTACGTTCATGGTTGTAGGAACACCGTAGTGCTTACCATTGTAAGTTGAGTTACCTAACATAGACTCAGGAAGCTCATTACCAACGTACTTCTTTAACTCTTCGTCAAGGCAGTATACCTTACCAGCGTTAGCGAAGTCACCAAGGAAAGCGCCAGCCCATGTAAAGAAGATATCAGGAACTTCGTTGTTAGCTACAGCAGCCTTGATCTTAGGCTTGTAAGCTTCGTTCTCTGTACAGTCTTCTTCGATAGTAACGTTAGGGAACATAACCTTAAGCTCTTTAAGAGATGCATCGTAAGCGGGACGGTTGCCGTCGCCGGGAACTGCGATATCCCAAAGCTTAAGAGTAGCTGTCTCATCACTTACTACTCCTTCGTTTGATGAGTTGTTGGTGGTGTTACCAGAGTTGCTAGCGGGCTTATCTTCTTCTTTAGAACATGCTGCTAAAGAGAATACCATAGCAAGAACTAATAAAACCGCAAGAATTCGTTTCATAATTCTCCTCCTTAAAATGTATGGCATAATTGCCAAAAGATATTTATCGAAAGCGGTTATCCGCTTTAACGATCGAAATTATTTCTTTTTCCCGTTCTTATTATAGGGAACCATGGGCCAGGGATAATCAACTGTCATGATATCACCCTCTATGGTGTAATAGAAAGTGGTTGAAGGTACTTCATCATAATAGTTAAGTGTGACCGTACCGGCCTCCTTATCCCACTTATACTCTCCTACGAAAACTCCGTCCTCCATAAAGGTACCTTGATCGGAAAACTCATAGAAAAGTTTGTCTGTACCGGTGCTCTCCCACAGTCCCAAAACACTGCCGTCCTGCTGAGGGTTCAAACTGTTTGCTGAATACTTGTATGTGCTTTTCTCATAAAGCATTATGCCTTTTTCATAAGGCTCATACATAAGCTTGATCTCAGTATCGGCATTTTTAAGGGTTATGTACTTATCATCCTTGGTATAGGAATCAAACTTGGTGGCTTTGCTCACCTGTACATTATCTTTAAAGCTTTTTACCTGATACATTGCTGTACCGTCATCGTTAAGTCTGATGACTTCCTTGGTCTCGTCAAAGTTGTATGCCCAGCTCTCCTTTACACCCTTTTCGGTATTATCATCGGAGTTGCTGCAGCCCGTAAGACACATAGTCAGTAACATAACAATTATCAGTGCAAAAGCAGGCTTTTTCATTCTCTTCATAATAGATATGCCTTTTCTCAATGCTACTGTATCGAGTATATTATATGAGGGCTTTTAAGTAAATGTATATTTTTTACATCTACAAGCACTTTTTTTACAGTATCGTCAATTTTTAGACATAATGTCTAAAATTATACTTAATAATTCATCTCCTATTATATATAATGTTTAAAAATTTTAATATTTTCAAGCATTTTTTTGTATTTAAATCCTTTTTTATAACTCTTTTTCTTGATTTATTCCCGAGCATTTGCTATTATAATAAGTAATATTACTGAAAGGAGTCTTTCAGATATGAAACGATATATTTTGAATTTTAAACGACTGTTCATAATGTTTGCACTTATACCTCTTATAGTAGGTATTGTCATTCTGTCTGTGATCACCGTTTCCTCTTCAGTCGGCAGTATCGAGGACAATATAAAAGAAGAGCTCAGGCTGGCTGCAAAAGGGTTAAAAGAATATTACGAATACGACCTTATAAACGACAACGACCTGGTAGACGGTTTTTGTGAATACGATACGGATTACCTTGATAAAATGGCTGAAACAGGCATTGAATTCACACTTTTCAAGGGTAATATCCGTTTCATGACCACGATAAAGCAGGAAGACGGATCCCGTTTGGAAAACACTCCCGCACCCGAAGGCGTATGGGAAACCGTCAGTTCAGGTCAGGATTATTATGATGATGACGTAGTTGTCAACGGTGTGGATTATTATGTATACTATATGCCTCTAAACGATAAGAGCGGCGTTGCCGGAATGGCATTTGCAGGAAAGCCCATACATGATATCAAGGACTTAAAGAACGATCTTATCCTTAAGACTCTTATCTCAGCCGTCATACTGGTAGCTTTCTTCCTGATAGGGACCATCATTATTTCAAGAAAGATATCAACTCCTCTTAAGAACATCGCTAATAATATAAAGAAGATATCCAACGGAGAACAGGTTTCGATCAAAGCCAAGTCGATCATCCATGAGACCATATCCCTTATAGAGTCGGCAAAACGTCTTTCATATGCATTAAACGATTCCATGTCAAAGATCCGTTCCTCTTCCAGCGAACTTAAGTCATCCATGGAATCCACATCCAGCCTGGTTCAGCAGTCAGCAGCCGGTGCAGAAAGCATCACGAAATCAATGGACAGCCTTTCACAGGCTACCGAGACCATGGCAGAAAGCGTTCAGGAGATCAACACCAAGATCATCTCTATGGGCTCCATGATAGAAAGCATCGTAGCAAACACCGAGCATCTTAATGCAAGTTCGGACAACATGCTCTCAGCTAATGAAGAAGCTGCCGGATGTATCAATAACATGACCGTAAGCAGCAAGAGATCCGCTGAGGCCATCGAGATCATATCCAGAAAGATCACAGATACCAACAACTCCATCAGTAAGATCGAGGAAATGGTAGGCTTCATCACTGAGATAGCCGACCAGACCAACCTGCTTGCACTTAACGCATCCATAGAAGCAGCACGTGCAGGCGAAAGCGGCAGGGGCTTCGGTGTAGTAGCCGAAGAGATCAAGCACCTGGCTGAGCAGTCCAATGACTCCGCAATGCGTATCACAGAGATCGTATCCGAGATATCCGCCCAATCCGAAGATTGCGTAGCTCAGTCACATGAAGTTGAAAAGATCATCGCTGAAGAACAACGGCTGCTCGGTATCACACGTGAGAAATTCGAAGTACTGGATTCCGAGATCAAGACATCCGTTAAGGAAATTGATTCCGTATCAACTGTAACAGATGAACTTAACGATATCAAGGAAGTTATCACCAATGCAGTTACCGATCTTTCGGCTATATCCGAACAGACCGCAGCAACCAATGAAGAAGTAACCTCTTCCGTTACCCAGATATCAAAGAACGTCATTACAATAAGTAATGATACGGCACACTTGAACGAGCTGTCAGATACGCTGAAAGAAGCGGTGTCATACTTTAAGATGTAATATAAAATATAAGGATATAATTAAAAAACGGCTTGCAAGCTTACTTGCAAAGCCGTTTTTTAGTTTACTCGTGTATTCTGGCCAGCCTCAGTCCGCACTATTCACCGTCTGGCCTGTCCCACTCATAAACCCTCCGGCTTCGCCGTAGGTCGCCGCTGTCGCGGCTTTTGTTTACTCGTGTGTTCTGGCCAGCCTCCATCGCAAATAAAAAAAGGGAATCTGCAAGCGAGCTTGCGATTCCCTTTTAATTATTTGCGGTGAATAGTGCTTACTGTCCCATCTGTTTAGCTACTTCTGCTGCGAAGTCTTCGTTTCTCTTCTCAAGGCCTTCACCGGTCTCGAAACGAACGAATCTGTTTACCTTGAAGGTACAGCCGTTATCCTTAGATACCTTAGCGATGTACTGAGCTACATCTTCCTTGTCCTCAGCCTTTACATAAAGCTGGTCAACAAGACAGATCTCCTTAAGACGCTTAGCGAAACGTCCGTCTACAAGACCTGCAAAGATCTTGTTCTCTACGTACTCAGCCTTGTGAGCTGCTGCGATATCTCTAAGTACCTGCATTCCTTCATTTGACATGAAGTTGTACCAGAACTTGTTGTTCTTCTCTGCTTCGTAAGCTGCCTTATCATCTGCTGCCCAGAGGTTCTTGTCAAGAGCTTCCTGGATAACTGCATTTAAGATAGGCTTGGGAAGTGAAGCGGGATCTGCAAGTGAGCTGTCGATAACGATCTCCTTCTCCTTTGCAAGAGTCTCAGCTGAGATCTCATCCTTGTTAACATATGTAGGATTCATAGCTGCGATCTGCATAGCTAAGTTCTTTGCACACTCGATTGTTGCATCGTTGTAAGGAGCATCAACGTCAAGAAGGATAGCGATCTTGCCGTTCATATGGATATACTTTACAAGGAATCCGCTTGTTGTGTACTTAACAAAACGACGAACCTTAAGGTTCTCACCGATAACTGCAACCTGTGCTGCACGTGCCTCATCAACAGTCTTGGATGTATCAAACTTCCAGGTCTCAGCAAGGAAAGCATCGATATCAGCTGCGTTAGTCTCAGCTGCCTGCTCTGCTACCTGCTCAACATATGCTCTGAACTTCTCGTTCTTTGCAACGAAGTCTGTCTCGGAGTTAACCTCAACGATAGAAGCTGTCTTGTTATCAGCTGTGATATAAACATCACAAACACCTTCTGCTGCGATACGGCTTGCCTTCTTCTCTGCCTGAGCAAGACCACGCTTACGTAAATACTCTATAGCCTCATCGAAATTACCGTCGCACTCTGTAAGAGCCTTCTTACAATCCATCATGCCTGAACCGGTCATTTCTCTTAATTCCTTAACCATTGCTGCTGTAATAGCTGCCATTGATTCTTCCTCCTGATTTTATATTCTTATAAGATCCTTAAAGGTATCTTATGCCTCTGCTTCTTCTGCATCTGCCTCAGCGCTCTCTGCTTCAACATCACTTGAAACAGCGTCAGCACCCTGATTAGCCTCGATAACAGCATCAGCCATCTTAGCAACGATAAGCTTTACTGCACGGATAGCGTCATCATTTCCGGGGATAACATAGTCAAGTTCCTCGGGATCGCAGTTAGTATCAGCGATACCTACAAGCGGGATACCAAGAGTATGTGCCTCATCAACACAGATCTTCTCCTTCTTGGGATCTACTACGAAAATACAATCGGGAATAGTGGGCATCTCCTTGATACCTGCAAGGTTCTTCTCTAACTTCTCCCACTCCTTCTTTATCTGAATAACTTCCTTCTTGGGAAGTACTTCAAATGTTCCGTCCTCAGACATCTTCTCGATAGCCTTAAGTCTTGCTATACGTGTCTTGATGGTCTTGAAGTTGGTAAGCATACCACCGAGCCATCTCTCGTTTACATAATACATACCGCAACGCTCTGCCTCAGACTTGATAGCATCCTGAGCCTGCTTCTTTGTTCCAACGAAAAGTACCTTTCCGCCGTTTGCTACGATATCCTTGATTGCGTAGTAAGCTTCGTCAACCTTGCCAACTGACTTCTGAAGGTCGATAATGTAGATACCGTTTCTTTCTGTGTAGATGTACTCTGCCATCTTAGGGTTCCAGCGTCTGGTCTGATGTCCGAAATGAACACCTGCCTCCAGAAGCTGCTTCATTGAGATTACACTCATGTTCTTTTCCTCCATTTGGTTAATTTTGCGTCCCATTCTGCGACAGTCTGCACTGACTGCACCGTGCATCGGACGTATGTATAATTGGTAAAAGGCCATGCGGATTGCACGACCTTTTCGATTCTAACATAAAATATTTAATAATGCAAGATAATTTTTTTATTTTTATCAATTACCCGGCCATACGCTGCATGCTGCCGCTATTTCCTTATAACTCATACCCTTCTTCAGTTTAAATGTACCGTACTGAAGCTCATAAGCATAGCCGCTGCTGATGAGGTACTTGTTGAAATCATTCCAGTCATCAACCAGTCCCGCCTTTTGCACTGCCTGTGCAAACTGTTCGGATGTGGTGCCCTTTGCTACAGTTACGCTGACCGTCTTATCCTTTTCGGGTTTCTTGGTCGGTTCGGGAGTGGCTGTAGGTTTCTTTGTAGGTTCAGGTGTAACCGTAGGCTTCTCGGTAGGTGTAGGAGCAGCTGTAGGTTTCTCTGTGGGAACCGGTGTGGCTGTGGGCTTCTCCGTAGGTGTGGGAGTTGCCGTAGGCTTTTCGGTAGGTGTAGGTGTGGGGCTTACTGTCGGTACGGGAGTAGGTGTAGGAGTCGGTACCGAAGTAGGTGTGGGTGTAGGAAGCGGTGTTGCCGTAGGACTCGGAGTAGGAGTTGCCGTAGGCGTAGGGGTTGCTTCTTCAGTAGGAGTAGGTGTTGCCTCTTCTGTAGGAGTGGGCGTCGCTTCTTCTGTAGGTGTAGGCGTCGCCTCTTCTGTAGGAGTGGGCGTCGCTTCTTCTGTAGGTGTAGGCGTTGCCTCTTCTGTAGGAGTAGGTGTTGCCCCCTTGGTAGGAGTAGGTGTCGCTTCCTCTGTAGGAGTGAGGGTTGCTTCATTTGTAGGCTCAGGTGTAGTAGCATCCGGTGTAACCTCGGATCCGTTCTGTCCTACAAGCTTTCCTATATCAGTCTCATCCTGTGTCTGAGCTTTGTTATCCGTATTCTCTTCTATTTTATCCTTGAGCTTCAGATTCGGAATGATTATCACCACAAATATAAATAAGGTAAAAAGGATTCCGCATCCGACGCCTCTCATATAATACTTAAGTTTCATCTGCTGCCTCCGGGACTATTTACAATATAATTCAATGATCAGTTTTACTTCACCCTGTCCCATATTGAGCAGTTTAGAAATTTCCATAACTGATTTCTTCTTTTTATAAAGAGCGATAACTTCATTGGTCTTCTCAGACTTTTCGGGAGCATTTTGTACCATATTCTGCTTAACATCTGTAGATACGGTCGCAAGTCTCTGCTTAGCCCTGTCCTTAGACTTCATCTTCTTGTTGCTCTTGCTCTCGGGTTCGGGCTCGGGAGCCGATGTATCATCGTCAAAGCTGAAATCTTCCATACCTATATCAAGCTTACGTGCGGGACGGTCCTCTTCGGTCTTCTCAGCGGCCGGAGTACTTGCTGCAGAAAGCTCGTCAAGTGCTGCAAAATATTCCTTTTTACCTTTACCGGCTTTCTTTCCAGTGGCTTCCTTTGCCTCAGGATTGTCATGCAGAACCTTTTCGCAGTATATGCGGAGTTCTTCCATTCTCTGAGCTGTTTCTTTAAGCTCTTTTTCCTTATCCTGGAGCATCTGATATAAAAATACCGTTTCCTTATGATTGGTATCGATTTTTGCAATTACCTGATCGGAGTACTCATTGACCGCCATGATCTTGTCATTCGATATAGCTTCAAGCTGGTCCTGTGTACTCTCTATAAGCTTATTGGCATTGGTATTCATATCCTTTATGGCACGCTCACTTATAACGCCCAGCTGCTTCATATCCGGTACAGGAACCGTTGGCGGAGCCGTCTTTTCCTTTTTGTCCACAAGGAAAAAGCTTACCACAATCAAAATAACCGCAAATATCAATAACGCAATTTCTAATCCGTCCATACTCTCAAATCCTTATATCAAAGCCGCCGTGGTTTTCGGTATTGTTCTTCTCACGATCCTGCTCCGATCCATCTTCCTTCTTTTTCTTTTTTTTCTCTCCCGAAGAGTAACTCCCGTTACCCTGTTCCTTGGCATCATACCTGTAATCAGGATTTTCAGCCGAGGTAGTATGTACAATCTGCTGGGTGTTCTGTCTGACCTCGCGTGCGATCTCCTGCATGCCGCTCTGTTGCTGTGCAACATGTTTTGCGTTCTGGGCACTGTGGATCATCGAGGCTTCCTGGGATTTTGGTACCATGGAATACATTTCAATAGGTGTTATCATGCAATCCCCCCTTTAGAAGTGTATACTTTTGTGCCTTAAAAAACAAGTCTTTTTAAAAAATTATCTGTATGCAGTCACTCTTACATCCGCTCCGTCCCTGACTAAACAGCAATGCTTGGTCTCGGACTTAATATAAGTAGTAACATTTGCAACCGTAACCTTGCATCCCGGATATATAACATCATCAATATTGATATATCCTTTGGACGCGGTATTCAACAATGAATCAACCTCCACAAGTCTTTCTTCAATCTCAGCCAGGCGCTTTTTATATTCATTGATACTTACGGAAAGCTGCTGGAATTGTACAATTCTTTCCGGAGGAAGCTGTTCACGGTCCTTTATCTTCTTTGAAAGATAGAAAATAACCTTCTCCGACTTTTCAAGATTTTCCTTGATAGCTCTTTTTTCGTTTAAGAGCGTTCTTTCCTCTTCAATGAGCGTCATATTCTCCCCGACCTCGATTATGGTCTGGGTTCCCATGACCGAGCCTGCCATTTTGGCATCGATAAACTTTGAAGCCTTTATGACTCCGCCCGTGATAAAGCCTTTCTTACCCTTAACTATGATCTCCGCTCCGGACTGGACCCTGCTGTGCATGATCGATTCCGTCTGGATATAGCCTCCGGCCACTACTTCGGCGCTCTCGATAAACTTGGCTACGATATTGCCGCCGGCCTTAAGGACGCCCTTACTCATTCCCTGTATACCGCGCTTTAAAACTATCTGTCCGCCGGCGATTATCTCAGCACCTTCCACGATACCGTCCACTATGACATCACCCTCGGCATGTACCTTATATCCCGAATTGACATTGCCCGAGATCTTTACGGTACCGGTGTACTCCACATCTCCCGTTGCAACATCTACATTACCGGGTATCTCATATGTATCGGAAACAAATACCTGCCTGTCGGCAAGCACGGCATGTCCGTTCACATTACAGTAAAGCTCAAGTCCGTCTGTCGAAAGTCTGGTGTTCTTGGACTGCTTTAAGAAAAGTACATTTACCTTTCTCGGTGCGATCGGACGTCCGAGTACATCTGTTCCGGGCTTTCCGTATACAGCAGGCTTCAGGGTAGCAAGCAGCTGATCCTTGGTAACCTTGCTTAAGTTATCCAGCTGATGAAAATCGACCGATCCGTCTTCATTCATCTTGGGTTTCTTTGTAAGGTCGGTATTGAAATGATAAGTGATCTCGGCATCACTGCCTTCTATGGGTTGCTGAGCCTCAGCAAGCACATATTCGGTACAGTACATCCTGTTCTCTAAAAAGTCGTCGATCACATCATCTTTGAAACCGAACTTTACGCCTTTATTCTTAAGAAGCCACAATATGTCTTCCTTTGAAAGCTTTTTTCCGCCGCCTTCTATCTCCGGATAAAATCTGCCGGTGACCGAGAGGAAGTTCTCCGAAAACTCAAACACGAGAGTTTCGTCAAGATGCGAAACCAAAGATGTTGTGATCTTCATCTCCTTCTTCTCGTTGAAGGTTCTCATCAGATTGTATATGGCTATCTTATCGTACGGTATCTGATATGTATCAAGGTATTGAAGTACCTCGGAGGGCTGACATGGCTGGCCTCCGTCTGTAGGCGGGTATACTGTTAAATAGGTTCCGTCTTCTTTTATCTTAAGACGGAAAAAACCGTTCATTGTCATCTCCTTCACTTCCTTTCATTTACACGGACCGGCTGACAAACGTGCTTTATAGCTTTCGTCATCATCCCAGGAACATCTGCATATTGTTGCCCAGACGCTGTCTCATCTTTATCAGAGCCTTCGAGTGAAGCTGAGATACTCTTGATTCGGATACGTCCATAACGTTGCTTATTTCTTTCAAGGTCATTTCTTCATAATAATACAGCAGGATAACCTTCTTCTCTTTATCCGTAAGTGTTTCTAAGACTTCAAGAAGAAGCTTCTTTAACTCTTCCTTTTCGACAACCCTGTCGGGCTGCATATAATCCTTGGTCTCTACAGGCTCAACCTTGGAATCACCCTGCTCCATATACTCATCAAGAGAAATGATGTTGCTTACCTTGGTCTCGTTCTGCATATTTAAGAGCTCTTCCATGGAGATACCGAGTTCCTCAGCTATCTCTTCATCCGTTGCCAGTCTCCCGGTCTTCTCTTCGATCTTACGGTAGGCCATATCCAGCTGTTTCTGCTTCTGTCTTACAGTCCTCGGTATCCAGTCCATTTTTCTTATCTGATCCAGGATCTCGCCCCTGATACGTAGAGAAGCGTATGTCTCAAATTTGATGCCCTTTCCGTAATCAAACTTATCGATGGCATCGATAAGTCCGAATACCCCGTATCCTACAAGGTCGTCATATTCCACGTTATAGCCCAGATACATGCTAAGCTTACCTGCGACCACTTTTACCAGTCCGGAATATTCAATTATCAGCTTTTCCCTAAGCTGGGGAGTTTTCTGTTTACTGTACTCACTCCACATTTTGTCTCTGTCAGCTGCTGTCATTTTGTAGTCCCCCTGTTAATACATAACATTTTTACGATCAAACCTTATCAGCTTCATCTTCCCCTGAAAGCTCCGACATTTCCTTTAATCCCTTTTTCTTTTCTTCTTCCTCTTTCTGTTTCAGATCTTTTGCACGTTTTTCGGCTTCCCTGTCCTGCTTTGCCACTATCGAGTTAACTATCAGTCCTATTATCATAAAAACAAACAATGTTACAAGGACTGTAATGAGCGTCCCCATAAGGCCTGCTTTGTTGATGATAGAACAGATACACGCGATAAGTCCCGCAAGTAAGGTGATAAAAACAGCTATCGGCTTATCCTTCACGTCTTTCCTCCGTACCCGTGTCTAAATATATACCTCTTTTTTTCCTATCGCTCTGATCTTCAGACGAAAAGTGATCGGATCGAATTCGATAGTCCTTCCGTATGTTCCTCCGCAATCGGAAGAAATAAGCGGTATCTTTAATTTCTTTAAGATATCTTTTACCGCCTCCGTATTTTTTTCTCCGATGCTCTGTATATCATTTCCGCTCATGGAGAACATCTTCGCTCCGCCTGCCATCTTGGCACATAACGAAGTGGCACGCACGCCTTGATGTGTAAGCTTTTTTATCAGTTCCTCTATACCCGTATCCGCAAATTTGGCCGGATTGTAATTGGCTTTTGTGATGGAACTGTCCGGAAGCATAATATGTATCAGCCCGCACGTGGCGGTAGAGATATCAAATAAAACCAGTCCGATGCAAGAGCCTAACCCTAAGGTTGTTATCCTGTCGGGAGCTCTGCAGATATTCATGTCGGCCATTCCGACTCTGATCAGTTCTCCCATTTTATTCCTTCTTAAGCCCTAATTTTTTAAATATGTTGTCAAACCCTCTTAAGGTAGGCACCAGTATGAAAAATCCCTTTGCCTGTCCGAATTCGCTGCAGAACTCAGACTGTATGAGCAATACCCTGTCACTCATTTTTCCGAACTCTATCGCGGGAACCGAAAGGATGGCTCCTGCCATATCATCCGAAAGAGCCGGTACACTGGGGCTTACGACCATACCCGTAAGTCCTGATATTGCCGAAAGATAAGAACCTGCGATGATGTTTCCGAATTCGGTAAGGACAGATATTTCCATCTCTGTCATCTCTGCTCCGAGCTCTTCGTCTCCACGGTTCAGTATCCCGTTTACGATAACGGATGCTGAAGGTTTATCCATGACAAACATCATCATGCCGTCAATATCATTTTCCAGCGAAACAAGTATTCCGATAACCTCGTTCTCCGCTCCGCCTATGATCTCCGACAGTTCGTCAAACTGCAGAAATCTGATATCCGGGACCTTGATATCCACTCTGCCGCCAAGCAGTTTGGATATGGCCGTTGCCGCATTTCCGGTGCCGATGTTTGATACTTCCTTTAATACGTCAAATTCCGTATCGGACAGTTCTTCGATCCTCATCTCATCCATATCATACCCTCTTTAAATACGGTATCAGGTTGCTTCCTTTTCGGTGATTACCGCGGGAACATTCATGATCGATATAAGTCCCTTGGCATGTTTTCCGACTCCCGTAACATATGTGTTCCTGTCATCCGGACCTGCCACATGGTCGATATCCGCATCGGAAAGCGAAAGCACCTCTTTAACCTCATCCACGATAAAACCAATGGAAGCCTGAAGTTCGGGTTTAAGTATCAGGATCCTTGTCTTCGTAGTAAAAACATCGTCCTCCAGGCCGAATCTTCTTCTTAAACTCATGACCGGGATTATCTCACCGCGGAGGTTAATAACTCCCGGAAAGAAAGGCTGTGCTTTCGGGACACGTGTGATCCTCTGCATCCTTACGATATTATCTACATAACTGATATCTATTCCGTACTGTTCATTGTTTATCATGACACCGATATACTGCGTAAGTTCAGCATTGTTGGTGAAGTCAGCTGCATCTGCCATAACTAACCTCCTCCTATACTAAAGCGTTCGCATCGAGGATAAGCGCGACCTCGCCGTCTCCAAGTACCGTAGCACCGCTTATCATCTTGCTGTTGTTAATATATTTTCCGATCGATTTGATAACTATCTCAAGCTGTCCTATGAGCTCATCCACTACAAGGCCTGCTTTTCTGTCTCCCTTGGCTACCACTACCATGGTCACGTTATCCCTTTCGGGTCTTTCACCCGGTACATCCAAAAGCTCTGCCATTCTGATAAGAGGTATAACATTTCCTCTTAAATTTATAACCTCTTTCTTTTCCACCCTCTTTATCTCTTCCTTGGGGATATCCTCGATGGTATCGATACTTCCGAGAGGTATCGCGTATTTCTCGCCTCCGATAGTGACCATAAGGGACTGGATGATGGCAAGTGTCAAAGGAAGCCTTATGGTAAATGTGGTCCCCTGTCCGAGTACCGTCTTACACTCAACCGTACCCGAAAGAGATTCTATCTTTGATTTAACCACATCAAGACCTACGCCTCTGCCGGATACGTCAGATACCTGTTCTGCAGTTGAAAAACTGGGTCTGAAGAGAAGATCTATAAAATCCTTCTCCGTCATGGTCTCGGCCTGTTCCTCGGTGATGGTACCTTTTTCTATAGCCTTCTTCTTAACCTTTTCCGTATCGATCCCGCCACCGTCATCACTGCATTCTATGATTACGCTGTTGCCTTCCTGGAATGCATTAAGTGTGATAAGACCTGTTTCGGGTTTTCCGAGCGCCTTTCTCTTTTCTGCACTCTCAAGACCGTGATCTGCCGAATTCCTTAAGATATGCATCAAAGGATCTCCGATCTCATCGATAACGGTACGGTCAAGCTCGGTCTCTTCACCGGTCATGACAAGTTCCATGGGCTTATCCAGTTTTTTGGAAAGATCCCTTATCATTCTCGGGAACCTGTTGACTACGCTTTCAATAGGCACCATACGTACCTTCATGACACTCTGATGTATATTGGAAGTGATCCTCTCCAGGTATTCTATCTGTTCATTGTATATGGTCTTCTTTTCTTTCTTAGCAAAATCATCGCCCGATATTGAAGCAAGTCCGTTCTTTGCTATGATAAGCTCGCTCACCAGATTCATCAGATCGTCGAGCTTTTCAATATCAACACGTACCGAACGGTTGACAACCGCCTTCTTTGCAGTCTGCTGTCCCTGTTTTGCGGCAGCTGCGGGAGCGGGTTTGGCGGGAGTGCTTTCCGTCGATGCTTCCGCTTTATCTTTACCGGCTGCTGGCTCTTCTGCCTTATCGTTACTCTGAGCGGGAGCAGCTGTCTCAAACTCAGCCTTTTTAACTGTAGCTTCCTTAACCTCGGATACGTTTAATACTCTCTTTCTTATATTCTCCGGATCGGCATTGGAAAGTACGACTACAGCAAAGCTGAAATCAAACTTTTCGTCTTCTATCATCTGGGCATCGGGTACCGACTTTATGATCTCGCCGAATTCCTCCACAGCTTTAAATACAAGATATGCTCTTGCCGCCTTAAGCAGACAGCTTTCCTGCAGGTCTACGTACACTTCGTATGCGAAAAGACCTTCGGAAGATGCTTCCGATATAGCAGTTTTCTCATAATCCGCGTATTTTACTTTAACTCCTGTATTATCCTCTTTTACTTCCTGTACCGGCTCGGCTTTCTTCTCAGGCTCAGCGTTCTTCTCGGGAGCTTTCTCTGTCTCCCCGCCGTTAAGTCCTATATCCAGTTCGCGCGCAAGCGCATCGATAAGGGGCTGATTGTCATTGGTCCCCTCATCCTGGGTATTGATAATGTTATCAACATATTCCTGCAGTGCATCGAGTCCTTCAAACAGGCAGTCGGTAAGTTCAGGCCTTACCTTCATCTTACCGGACCTGATCTCCTGGAAAACGTTCTCCATATCATGGGTTAAGCGCTGCATTCTCTTATATCCCATGGTGCCGGCCATTCCCTTAAGCGAGTGAGCGGCACGGAATATCTCATTTATGGTATTTTCATTTTCCGGTTCTTTTTCTAATATAAGAAGATGTTCATTAAGTGCCTGAAGATGCTCTTTTGCCTCTTCTATAAATACCTCCAGATATTGGCTGACGTCCATACGCTCCTCCTAAAATGTGTTAAAACGTGCCGACGGCTTTTATGATGGCATCCGGTATTTTCCCTAAAGGAAGTACCTCATCTGCCATACCTGTTTTTATTATGCTCGAAGGCATACCGAAAACAGAACTCGTCTGCTCATCCTGTGCTATAACATATACCTTTTTCTTTTCGCCCAGACTGACTATACCTGCCGTACCGTCGCTACCCATACCGGTAAGTACTACGCATACCACTTCGCCAACCTTTACATCCTCCAGTGATCCGAAAAGGATATCGGCACACGGCTTAAGTCCGTTTTTGGGCGGTTCGTCCGAAAGAGATATCTTATATGTGGTCCTGAACCTTTCAAGCTTCATGTGCATGCCGCCTTTTGCGACATAGATCTTACCGTTTTCAAGCTTGTCCCCGTCTTCTGCTTCCTTAACATCGAGACCGCATTTTTTTCCGAGTCTGTCCGCCAAAGATGCGGTAAATCCTTTAGGCATATGCTGTACGATAAGCACCGGAGCGTTCAGATTGTTCGGCAGATAAAACAATACTTTATGTAATGCTTTGGGTCCTCCGGTGGATGCACATATGACAACCAGCTTTCGAAGTCCTTCTGCCTTCTCCTCTTTCGTATTTTCTATTATAGCAGATTCTCCACTGCACATAAGTGCAGAGTCACCGTTTTGTGATATTTTTTTATCTTTTTCCCCGTTTTTTATGCTCACAGTCCGTTTTCCTTCTGTCTCTGTCTTCTCTCTTCACTGAAGACATATCTGACTATCTTTTCCCTTATTTCCTTCTTTATCTTGGAAAACTCACATCTGTATTCGGTCCTGCCCCTTACGTTCTCGACCTCCGCTACACCTATTATCCTTGCCTCTGCCTCGATATCGATGCCCTCATCCAGGCTGAAACTTACATAAAGTATCGTTCCGTGGTCGTGCTTTTCATTAGAGGCGAACTTAAGACCGCCGCCGCTTACATTGACTATGGTACCCTCAAGCACCGCTCCTTCAAGCTGTTCAAGCTTTTCGGTAACGATCCTTTTCTCCCTGTCGTCCTTGTAAGCTTTTTTCTCCATAAAGTATCTGAGTCTCACCTCAAGTTCGGATATTACCCTGTATTTCAGTCTCATTACCTTTTCGAGACGGAAATACTGTCTGCGCTGGTCTCTTTTTAACTCTGATATCACCAATACGGACAGGTAGTAAATATTATTCTGTTTTAATCGGTTTGTTATCTCGCACTTACATATGAAAAGGCCGGAGATTGTAAGAAAGCTCATTTCGTATTTTGCACCGATCTCAAGCGGTACAAGATGCCCTGCTTCGATGGGAACGGCTATATTCATCCTGTAATCGTCAAGTATATCGAGGACCTGGCTCTTATACACCTTTGCCTGTCCGTCTCCCGACTTTGGCAGATTTACACTTTTTAATTCAATTTTGTCTCCAACCTTTAAAACCTTTTTCAGCATACAACTATCCTTCCGTATGTCTGCCTGAAACTACTTGTTCTCAGCATCCTTGTTCTGTTTACTCTTTTTTCTGTATATGCTTTTCAGGAAGCGGCTGAAAAGCTGGGAAATCCCTTTCCTGTCTACAGTTTCGTTTTCGCTCTGCGCGATCTTTGCGGCTATAGAGGCTATAGCCTTTACCGAAGCCGAACGCGGCTCCGACAGTGTGATCGGGCTCTGCTGCATGATGGCCTTTCCGCAGTTCGGATCGTCCGGGATGCCTCCCATATATTCCACCTTAAGATTTAAAAACTTCTCTACCACTATACCGAGCTTGTTATAGAGCGCTTCGCCTTCTTCGTTGCCCTTGATACGGTTAGCAACCATTCTAAGCATCGTATCATCCTTAGAAAAACCGCTTCTTCTGTTAAGTGTTTTAAGCAATGCATAAGCATCGGTAATGGATGTGGGTTCGGGTGTCGCCACAAGCAATACTTCGTTACTTGCGGACACAAATTCGAGTACCGAATCGGAAATACCGGCGCCCGTATCTACCAGTATGATATCTGCCAGCTCGTCGAGTTCATACAGCTTCTGTACCAGGTACACCACCTGTTCCCTCGTAAGCCTTGAAAGTTCCTGTATACCGGATCCGCCCGAGATAAAACCGATATTCTCCGGACCCTCGATGATTATCTCTTTTAATTCCTTTCCTCGGAACATCAGATCGGCCAGATTATAGTCCGGTCTGATACCCAGCATTACTTCTATGTTTGCCAGGCCGAAATCCGCGTCAAGTATGATGACCTTTTTACCGAGTCTTGAAAGCTGAATGGCAAGATTGACCGTAAGTGTTGACTTTCCTACACCACCCTTGCCGCTTGTGACCGTTATTACTCTCGAAACCTTTCTCTCTTTTTTCTTCTGTTCCTGCTGTTTGTTAACCAGCATCCTAAGCTGTTCGGCCTGATCCATCAGTCACTGCCTCCGAGCAATTGTTTTGCGATCATCTGGGCATCGAGCCTTGAAATATCGTTCGGTACCTTCTGTCCGAATGTCGCATAGGATAACGGAGCTCCGGTCAAAAGCTTCACGTTAAATATATTTCCGAGAGTATCTGTTTCATCCAGCTTTGTAAATATCAGCCTGTATTCGGCTATTTCGGAATAAGCTTCCGTAATCCTTATAAGGTCGCGGTACTTGGTCGTGATGCTCAGTACAAGGAAGATATCTCTTTCCTCCTTGGGCACCGCACTTATAAGCTTTTCGATATCCTCTCTCTGCTGCTTGTCCCTGTGGGAACGTCCCGCAGTATCTATGAGTACGATATCGTAGTTCTTCATTTCCTCATATGCATCCTTAAGCTCCGTATCGGTATACACTACCTTGAGCGGAACATTAAGTATTTCCGCATATGTCTTTAACTGGTCCACTGCCGCTATCCTGTAGGTATCGGCGGTCATAAGAGCCACATTCAGCTTTCTGTCAAGCTTTAACTTTGAAGCAAGTTTAGCTATAGTGGTAGTCTTTCCGACTCCGGTAGGCCCTATAAAGAACACGAATCTTGCCTTTCCCTGAGTTACACCCATAACCTCGGTCTTTCCAAGCTTGAGCACTATCTTCTGATATATGCCGGAAAGGATGTTTTCCACCGAGCCGTCCTTTTTCAGTGCCGGCTCGATCTCAGTGATAAGCTGGTTTATGTACTTTTCATCCACTTCATTGTCTAAGAGCTGCTTATATATCAGCTGAAGGCACGCATTATTCTTTTCCTCGGCAGCGTTATCCTTCTTTTCCTCTTCCTTTTTTTCGGGATCGGGCTTAGCTGCTGCACCCATCTGCTTCTCGAGCAGCATTGCGATATTTGATATCTTCTGTTCCAGTTTTTTGGAATCAGAAAAAGCATGTGTAAGCTTCTCTTCCTCTTTTGAGTCCTTCCCGTCATCATCAAGGATTATGTCGGGATTGTCCTTAAACATAGCCTTAATGCTCTCACGCCTTGAAAGCTCAGTCTTGGGCGGAGTCTCATCGAGTGCTGCCGTGATCTCATATGTGGGCTTTTTAAATAAGCGCATAAGTCCGCCGGGCTTTATCTGCTTAACGTTAGTCACGATAGCATCCTTGCCAAGTTCATCCTTGGCCTTCATTATGGCTTCCGTTTCCGTATTCCCTTGAAATTTTTTGATTATCAATTAACTGTCACCATCCCAACCGATTGAAGTTCTACATCCGAATCAATTTCATAATACGATATTACTATAAGGTCAGGGAAATAATCCCTGGTAAGACGTTTAAAGTACATTCTGACTATGGGAGAGGTCACGATGATAGGATTTCTTCCCATATCTTCAAGTGTTTTAACCTGCTCCTCGATGGAATCCATAAGCTTCTTGGTCTTCTCCGGATCGTAATTGATGAATGTGGTCTGTTCCGTAGTCTTGACCGAAGCCATGATCTCCTGCTCTACCTGAGGATCAAGCGTAACAACCGAGTTTTTCTCTCCCTTGGGGAAATACTTGGATGATATCGCACGCTTCAGATTCTGTCTTACATACTCCGTAAGCACGTCCGTATCATGAGTTGTAGTCGCATAATCCGCAAGAGTTTCAAATATCGATACAAGATCCCTTATCGATATACCCTCACGAAGCAAGTTCTGAAGTACTTTCTGTATCTCGCCGACACCTAAGAGCTTCGGTACAAGCTCGTTTACCAGTGTCTCGTTTGCGTCCTTTATATTGTTTATGAGGTTCTGTACATCCTGACGTGTAAGGAGCTCGTCCAGATGATGTCTTATTACCTCAGTCAAATGCGTTGCTATGATCGAAGGAGGATCAACTACGGTATAACCGTAGGATTCGGCTCTTTCTCTCTGGCTCTCTGTGATCCACAGTGCGGGAAGGTGGAATGAAGGCTCAAATGTAGGAATACCTGTTATCTCTTCCTCTACATAACCGGGATTCATGGCCATATAGTGGTCAAAAAGTATCTCGCCGTCCGATACCGGAACACCCTTTATCTTAATAACATACTGGTTCGGGTTAAGCTGTATGTTATCCCTCAGTCTGATGGTAGGTACCACGCATCCGAGTTCCAAAGCTATCTGTCGTCTTATAAGTACTACTCGGTCAAGCAGGTCACCGCCCTGATTGGTATCCGCAAGAGGTATGATACCGTAACCAAATTCAAGCTCGATCTGGTCAACCTGCAAAAGCTGGGTAACGTTCTCCGGCCTTCGTATCTCCTCGGCCGATTGTTCTTCGGTCGTGACTTCCTTTTCGACCTCCTTGGTCTTAACCTTCTTGTCAATGCTGCGTCCCGCTGCTACGAACATAGCTCCAAACGGAATAAATATGAACCAGGGAAGCGGTGTAAGTCCCAAAAGGATCATCGCTATACCGACCATATACAGTACCTTCGGTATGGAGAAAAGCTGTGATATAAGGATATCTCCTATATCCGAATCCTTTGATACCTTGGTAACCAGCATACCTGTTGCCAGTGATATCATAAGTGAAGGCATGGAGCTTACCAGACCGTCACCGATGGTAAGCATACCGTATTTCTGAAGTGCCTCTCCGGCTGTAAGCCCCTGGCTTGTAACACCCATGGCTATACCGCCGCCGAAGTTGATAAGTGTAATGATAAGACCTGCTACGGCATCTCCTTTTACATACTTCGTAGCACCGTCCATGGAACCGAAGAATGTGGATTCTTCCTGTATCTTCTCTCTTCTCTTTCTTGCTTCTTCATCCGTTATGGCACCGGTATTAAGGTCGGCATCGATAGCCATCTGTTTACCGGGCATAGCGTCGAGTGTGAATCTTGCTGTTACTTCCGATACACGCTCCGAACCTTTATTGATAACCAGGAACTGTATAAGTATCAGTACTATGAATACGATACCGCCCAGGATCAGATTACCGCCGCCTACGAACTCTCCGAACTTGGTGATGACCTTTCCGGGGTCACCCTTTGCAAGGATAAGTCGTGTAGATGACACGTTCAGTGATATTCTGAATATGGTCGTCATCAGCAGTATCGTCGGGAAACTCGACATCTGCAGTACATCCGGTGCAAACAGTGCGTTAAACAATACGATCATCGCAATCGACATATTAAAGGCTACCAGTACGTCCAACAGTAACGAAGGGATGGGGACGATGAAGAATACTATAACTGCCATGACATAAACGCCGACCATGTAGTTGGACAGCGACTTGAAATTCAGCTTCATAGTTCTCCTCCCTTCCCCAAATTTTTATTAATTCTCTGCCCCGGGGAAACTCAGTGCCCCCTGCGTCCAATCAAATTTTTAATTTAGTCGCGGTAGTATATCGGGTATCCGGAATATCGTCCCGATATAAAACCATAAAACGAGCGGATGATAAACCCCGATTACAGGTGCATCGTCGCGAGGCAAAAATCGATTATCCAAATCGATTTTTGAACGAAGCACAAGTGGGTCCGGCATCAGGCGGACACACGATTGCGAGTGTCCGAAGCAAAGATGCTCATGGAATCACTAGTTTATCACTGCGAAGTGTAGACGGGTTTTATATCGGAATGATATTCCGGATACCCGTCAACTCCACCCCCTACGCCCCCTCTTTAAGGGAGTAGACATAAGCCAGCACTTCGGCCGTCATCTGGTAGAGCTCTTCGGGTATTTCCTCGTTCAGCTCCACATTGTGGTAAAGCATTCTGGCAAGCGGCTTGTTCTCCACTATGGGGATGTCGTTCTTCTTAGCCTCTTCTTTTATCTTCTGAGCCAGGAAATCCGCTCCCTTTGCAAGAAGTATCGGAGCCTCGGCCTGGGTTTTATCGTATTTTATGGCACATGCAAGGTGAGTAGGGTTGGTGATGACTACATCGGCTTCTGGAAGCTGTTGCATCATCCTTCGCTGGGATGCCTCACGCATCCTCTGCCTGATCTGGCCCTTGATCTTCGGATCACCTTCAGTCTGCTTGAACTCGTCCTTGATCTCCTGCTTGGTCATTCGCATATCCTTGTTGAACTTGAACTTCTGGTAGATATAGTCCGCAAGTCCTATCACGAGATATATGATAGCTACCCTGAATCCGAAATCTATGACGATGCCGCCTATCAGCTTTACTGCTCCGAACAGGTCCGTATCGTAGAGCGAATTGACAAGGCCGGCCGATTCTGTCAGTTCCGAATATGCAAGGTATGCGATAAGCCCTATTTTTATAATGGCTTTCAGCAGTTCTACAAGCTTATCGAGAGAAATTATACGCTTGAATCCGTTTATGGGATTAAGCTTTGAAAACTTAGGCATCAAGGGCTTTAATGTGGGCTTCCATTTTACCTGGACCACATTTATCACTATCGCAAATACCACTGCCACCGCAAACATGGGCAGGCAGCTGAATAGTATCGACCACATGGCTCCGTTTACAAATGCGGATGCATAATTTGAGGTAAACGGTCCGCCTTTTGAATATGTTTCTATCGAATTGTAGTATTCTCCGAAGGAGGCCGCAAAATTGGAAGCTATGACACCTACAAATACTTTCAGTCCGCCGAAAAGTGCGATGAGTGTAACGGCGGTAGCAAGTTCCTGACTCTTTGCCACCTGACCTTCTTTTCGTGCGTCATCAAGTTTTTTGGGTGTGGCTTCCTCGGTCTTATCTCCTCCTTCGTCAGCGAAGAACTGAAGATTAAACCTTAAAAGTCCGGGATTAAGTTGTACATCTTTTCTTTCGAAAGATCTGAACCCTTGCATTATTCTCAAGCTCCCCCAAAATAGTCTGTCGCCATCCTCATCAGTTCAAACATTTCATCAAATATCATATCCGCAACACCGGGAATAAGTTCGATAACTACCAGCATTACAGCCATTCCCACAAATACTTTGAGCTGCATACCGATAACGAACATATTCATCTGCGGTGCTACCTTTGCCATTATGGCAAGTATTGCGTTCACTATCAAGAGTGCGCCGAATACCGGAAGCACTATCCTGAAGGCGATCACGAAGAAATCAATTATATACGTTAAGCTTACCTTGTAGATCAGAGGATTGATCGTTATCCCTCCGACAGGTACCAGCTTAAAGCTGTCTATTATCGCATCTATCAGGTAATGATGCATATATGTTACCATGAGTATCAGCATTATCGCATACTCATAGAACGTACCCGATACGGTTACCTGAGCACTTGTTACGGGGTCGAATTCATTTACCATGGAAAAACCGATCTCCATGTCTATCAAATGTCCCGCAAGTCCTATTATCTGATAACATACATTGGCTAAGAATCCAAGGATCAGTCCG